>JAFSCI010000038.1 GCA_017436815.1 Clostridia bacterium | reverse complement strand
TGTATAAATCTATTCTAGAGCATTTTCTGCTCATTCTCTAACAATGCTGGCGCATTGTTTGTCCTTATTTACTCTAAGTTTACTCTTAGAATTTTCGGGTCCTTTGTTACATCGTTGTTTAATTTTCAAGGTTCGGTTTTTGCCGCACTCATCAGAGTGCCAGATTATAATACCAAATTCAAACCCCTTTGTCAACACTTTTTTTTAATTTTTTTGAAATTTTTTTAAAAAAATTTTTTTCTTGTGGTTTGGCCGACTTTTGACCACAAGATATATGTTTTTTGGGGCTTTATTTATAAAAACAAGCGCCAAGATTAAACCTTGGCGCTTGCGAGAACTAACATAAAGATTAATATGCAATACCCTGAGCGATCATAGCATCGGCTACCTTTTCGAAGCCTGCTATGTTAGCACCTGCAACGAGGTCACCCTCGAAGCCGTACTTCTTAGCTGCATCGGAAGATGCTTTGAAGATGTTTGCCATAATCTGATGAAGTTTTGCATCAACCTCTTCTGCGGTCCAGCTGTATCTCATAGAGTTCTGGCTCATCTCTAAACCAGATACTGCAACGCCGCCGGCGTTAACTGCCTTAGAGGGAGCGATAACAACGCCGTTTGCCTTTAAGTATGCAACTGCATCTTCGGTGGTAGGCATATTTGCAACTTCTACGTAATACTTCACGCCGTTTGCAACGATGTTCTTTGCGTCTTCAAGACCAACCTCGTTTTGAGTAGCGCAAGGCATAACAACGTCAACCTTCTCACCCCAAGGACGCTTGCCTGCAAAGAAGGGAACGCCGAACTTATTAGCGTAATCTTCTACCTTATCGCGACCGGATGCACGCATCTCTAACATAAAGTCAATCTTCTCGTCGGTAGCAACACCGTCTTTATCGTAAATATAGCCGTCGGGACCGGAAATTGTTACAACCTTGCCGCCGAGCTCGTTAATCTTCTTAACTGTACCCCAAGCAACGTTACCAAAGCCCGATACTGCAAATGTCTTACCCTTAATATCCTGGCCTAAGGACTTTAACATTTCTACGGTGTAGTAAACTGCGCCAAAGCCGGTAGCTTCGGGACGGATTAAAGAACCGCCGTAAGAAATACCCTTACCTGTTAACACGCCTGTAAACTCATTACGAAGGCGCTTATACTGACCGTATAAATAGCCAACCTCACGAGCGCCTACGCCGATATCACCTGCGGGAACGTCGGTATCTGCGCCGATATGCTTAGAAAGCTCGGTCATAAAGCTCTGGCAGAAGCGCATAATTTCGCCATCGGATTTGCCGCGGGGGTCAAAGTCAGAGCCGCCCTTACCGCCGCCCATAGGCAGACCTGTAAGGCTGTTTTTAAAGGTTTGCTCGAAACCTAAGAACTTAATGATTGATGCGTTTACGGAAGGATGGAAACGAAGGCCGCCCTTGTAAGGACCGATTGCAGAGTTGAACTGTACTCTGTAACCACGGTTAACCTGTACCTGACCGTTATCGTCTACCCAGGAAACACGGAAAGAAATTTGTCTTTCGGGTTCAACCATACGCTCAATTACGCCGTACTGCTGTAATTTGGGATTTTGCTCTACAACCGGTTCTAAGGATTCTAAAACCTCGGCAACTGCCTGTAAAAACTCAGGCTCACCTGCGTTACGCTTTTGAACCGAAGCGTAGACTTGCTTTAAATATTCGTTTTTTAAACTCATAAAAATACCTCCATACATTTTTTACCCATATATAATACTCTTTTTGTTTTTCTATGTCAATAAAAAATTTCAGCGCCATAAAGCGCCAAAGCCCCGCCGCAAAAACGCAGCAGGACTTTGACTGTATGGGGATGAATATGGGTGGGTAAAATAAAGTAATGGTGAATAGTGAAAAGTGAATAGGTAAAAACGCAAAATCGGTGCGAGTATTATATAATGTATATATAATATTATATACTACATAATTATTTTAAGTTGGGAGGCATCCGTTTCGGTTTTGCTTATTCGTACCGTATACTCTATATAACTGTCGGTTTCGATTTTTTCGGTCTTTGCCGGGAAGCCCGAGCGCACCATTGTATTTACAATTTTATTGAGGCTATTTGCAAAAAGTTTAACGTCGTTTACCGATGTTTTTCGCACGGGAGGTGCTTTTTGAGGTTCGGGCGATACGCTTTTTGCGATATAATCCTCAGCCTCGTTTAATGCAAGCTGCTTTGAAATTATTACGTCAAGCGCGGCATCACGCTCATCTTCAGGCAGACGAACAAGTGCTTTGGCGTGACGTTCTGAAAGGTCGGCTAAAACTATGCGGTTTTGCTGCGACTCGCTAAGGCGCAAGAGTCTTAATTTGTTTGAAAGTGTTGCGGGAGCTATACCCAGCTGCGCTGCAATTTCGCACTGTGACATACCGAACACATCCATCAGCCTTTTTATGCCTGCGGCCTCCTCGAAAATAGTAAGGCTTGAGTGCTGCAAGTTTTCGAGCACTCCGTACACCGCCCCCGAAAGCTTGTCCGCACGCTGAACTATGCACGAAACCTTGCCTATACCCGCCATTTTGCAGGCCTTTAGTCTGCGCTCGCCCGATATAAGCTCGTACATACCGAGCGAGTTTTTTCTGACAGTTATTGGCTGAATAAGTCCGTTCTGCTTAATGCTTTCAGCAAGAATCATAAGCTCGTACTCATCGAAATTCTTACGCGTTCCAAGCGGATTGGGCATAATATCGTTAACATTTAAGGTTACTAATTTTTTGTCGGTAAACTGCGGAATATTTAATGTTGCCATGAAAACACCTCTTCTGTCACCTACAATATCACAATATGTTAAAAATTACCAGTATTTTCGTGCTCGGTTTTTCGGCAAAATAGAGCAAAAGCAGCCGTATTACAACGGCTGCTTTTTAAGTTTTGCGGATATTCTGGGATATTTTGGCGGAGTTTGCGAAATCTTTTTTATGATAACAAAGCATCTTTGCTCGTTATCGGCTATGGTTTCTGAGCAAATCGACCGAAGCTCGCCACCCAGAACCTTTATGGCATTTTTCGCCTCAACTGCCTCCTCATTAGCGGCAGGGCCCTTCAGACTTAAGAAGGTTCCGCCTTTTTTAACGAACGGCAGACAGTATTCGCAAAGCACGTTCAGTCTTGCAACGGCACGGGCCGTGGCAACGTCGAACTGCTCACGAAGTCCATTTTTCTGCGCCGCATCTTCGGCACGCGCGTGAATGGTAGTTACATCGATTTTCAAAGCGGCGCAAAGCTCGTTTAAAAAGTTTATGCGCTTATTTAAGGAATCTAACAGCGTAAGTTTAATATCGGGTCTTAGTATTTTTAAAACAACACCCGGAAAGCCCGCTCCGGTACCAACGTCTATTACCGATGCGCCTTGTTTTAACCCAAAATTTTTCAGAATAAGCGCGCAGTCGTAAAAATGCTTTATGACTATCTGCTCGGGGTCGGTTATGGCGGTGAGATTTATTTTTTCGTTCCACTCAACGAGCATTTTTGCATATAAATCAAACTGCTCTAACTGCTCATTGGTTATGTTTGGAGAAAAATCTTTGCAAAGCTCTACTAACTGATTGGTAGGAAAAGTCACTGATTATTTTCTCCTTTGCGGTTTATTTTTTCCAGCACAATTAAAAGCACCGAAACGTCTGCCGGTGTAACGCCCGATATTCTTGAGGCCTGACCGATGCTTTTGGGATTAACCTTTGCAAGCTTTTCTCTGGCTTCTAAGCGCAGTCCCTCAATTTTAGAATAATCCAGTCCATCGGGGATAAGGGTTTTCTCGAGTCGTATCTGCTCTTTTACCTTTAGCTCCTGGCGTTTAATGTAGCCTTCGTATTTTATGTGGATTTCGAGCTTTTCTTTTACTGCGTGGCAAAGAGTCGGACGGTCTTTATCGAACTCGGCTAAATCATCATACGAAATTTGCGGGCGGCGGATTAAATCGGCAAGACTTGCACCCGCTGAAAGTTCGGTTGTTCCCTTTTCCGAGAGCATTTTGTTTATTTTGTCCCCGGGGCCAACGTAGGTCTGCTCTAGGCGTTCGATTTCCGTGTGAGTTTGCTTCATTCTTGCAAGAAAATCATCATAGGTCTGCTTGTCTACCAAACCCAGCTCATAGCCCTTTTGCATTAAGCGTTCGTCGGCGTTATCCTGACGAAGCAGCAAGCGGTACTCTGAGCGAGAAGTCATCATTCTGTAGGGGTCTGAGCAGCCTTTGGTTACAAGGTCATCTATTAAGGTGCCGATGTAAGACGATTCACGAGTGAGCACAAACGGCTCTTTTCCCAGTATTTTATGAGCGGCATTTACACCCGCAACAAAGCCTTGTACGGCGGCCTCTTCGTAACCCGATGAGCCGTTAAACTGACCCGCGCCGTAAAGACCGCTGTGTCCCTTAACCTCTAAGGTAGGCTCTAAGGCAAGCGGATCTATGCAGTCGTACTCAATAGCATAGGCATTGCGCATGATTTTTACGTTTTCGAGTCCCTTTATGGAACGGTAAATTTGTATCTGAACGTCCTCGGGCAGTGATGACGACATACCCTGCAGATACATTTCTTCGGTATTTTCTCCGCACGGCTCAATAAACAGCTGATGACGCTCTTTATCGGCAAAGCGCACGATTTTATCTTCTATACTTGGGCAATAACGCGGACCAACTCCCTCTATCTGACCCGAGAAAAGCGGTGAGCGGTGGAGATTTTTAAGTATAATTTCCTTGGTTTTTTCGTTTGTGTACGAAATGTGGCAAACCACCTTGTTTTCTACCGCATTCTGCTCGGTAGAAAAACTAAAGGGATAAACTTCCGCATCGCCCTCTTGAATGTCTAAAGCATCAAAATTGATGCTTGCTTTATCGACTCTGGCGGGAGTACCCGTTTTAAAGCGACGCAGGGGCAAATTCAGCTTTTTAAGAGATTTTGAAAGCTCGGTTGCGGCAAACGTGCCGTCGGGACCGCTTTGAAAATTAACCTCACCTACAAATATTTTACCGCCAAGAAAGGTGCCCGTAGCCAGAATTACGGCCTTTACGGTGTACTCTGCGCCCAGCATTGTGGTAAGCTTCCAGCCGTCGTCTTGCTTTTCGATATTTGTAATTTCGGCCTGCTTTACGTCTAAAGACGGCTCCAGTTCTACCGCATGCTTCATATATCCGCTATAAGCTCTGCGGTCTATCTGAGCGCGCAGACTATGTACGGCAGGACCTTTGCCTCGGTTTAACATACGTATTTGCAGGGTTGTGGCATCGGCCGCCTTGCCCATCTGACCGCCAAGCGCATCGAGCTCACGTACAAGGTGACCCTTTGCGGTGCCGCCGATTGATGGGTTGCAGGGCATATTGCCTACCCAGTCTAAATTTATTGTAAATAAAGCGGTGCTGCAGCCCAGTCTTGCCGATGCTAAGGCAGCCTCTATTCCGGCATGGCCCGCGCCTATAACGGCTACATCATATTCGCCTGCATAATAACTCATAAATAATTCCTTTACTTTCCGACACAAAAACGGCGGAACACTTCGTTGGTAACTTCGTTTGTAACACGCTCGCCCGTAAGAGCAAGCATATATTCGAGCGCTTCATCTATACATACTCCGACGGCATCTATGGTAAAGCCGCTTTGCATAGTATCAAGCGCTAAATTTATACTGCCTAAAGCATCTTGCGCGCACTCCTTTTGGCGCAAAGTGCCTAAAATAATGCTGTCGGGGTTAAGTCGGTCGGTTCCGCTGATTTTTGCTACGGCTTTTACTAGCTTGTCATACCCCTCGCTAAGCTTGGCCGAGGTTTTAACGCAAATTATGCCGTCAAAATCTTTTTCGTCCACAACCGTACCCATATCAGTTTTATTGATAATGGCAATTTTGGAAACGTCCTTTAAGGAGTCCAAAAGCTCTTTATCCTCTTTTTCCAGCGGCTTTGAGCCATCGAAAACAGCCAGAACAAGCTGAGCCGAATCTATGCACTCCTTTGCCCTTTTTATGCCCACGTTTTCCACGGTATCATCCGACTCGTGCAGACCTGCAGTATCGTAAAGCTTCAGAGGTATTTCGCCGAGCATTACGGTTTGCTCAATAACATCTCGGGTAGTGCCGGGAATATCGGTAACAATAGAACGCTCGTAACCCGAGAGCATATTCATAAGTGTCGATTTGCCAACGTTTGGCTTGCCCGCTATAACGGTCTTTATACCCTCTTTGAGCACCGCTCCCGCGTTGTAGTTGGCAATTAAATTATGCAGTTCGCTCTTTGCAAATTTCAGCTGAGCCTCTAAATTCTCGATTCTCGTTTCAGGCAGGTCTTCGTCGGGGTAATCGCTATACGCTGCAATATTTGCGGCAAGTAAAATAAGCTCGTTTTTTATTGCGCCTATTTTTTTAGATACAGCGCCCTCTTTTAAATTCTGCTGCATTTTAAGATCCTGGTGCGAATTGGCGGTGATAATACCCATAACGCTCTCGGCCTGGGTCAAATCTATCTTGCCGTTTAAAAAGGCCCGCTTTGTGAATTCACCCGGTTCAGCCAAACGCGCGCCTGCGCTTAATACCGCATTTAAAAGCTCTTTTACAACAAAGCTGCCGCCGTGCACCGAAAGCTCTACACTGTCTTCACCCGTAAAGCTTTTAGGCTCTTTGAACACCAGAGCTACGGTTTCATCTACCAAAGATTCGTTATTATAGCTTTTTCCGAAAAGAGCGGTATAGCCTTTTGCATCGGCTATTTTTTTACCGTTTTGGTTTTTAAAAACCCTATCGGCCACGGCAAAAGCATCGGGACCCGATATTCTTACCGTTCCAATACCGCCCATTCCTAAGGGGGTTATAATTGCCGCAATGGTTTTCATTCTTTCACCTCTAATGCCGCGAGGAATATCAATAAGCCAAGCGTAATATCGGTAAACACGCTGGATGTACCGTTATAAAAAAGCTCGCTTCTTCCAATAATGAGCGTAACAACCTTAGGCAGTGCCGATATAGCCGCAAAGCAGGCTGAACAAACACCGGTTGTAAGCATTTTTGCAGGAGTTCTCTCGTTACCGCTGTTTGTGTGACACTGCGCAAAGTATACAAAGAACATTACCGCCGCGCACAAAAAGCCGAGCTCGTAAATATTGTCGTTAACCGTAACGATTTTACTTGTAGACATAAACGCCAGAACAAGTCGCATAAACTGGCAGAAAATAATTACGCACAGATAAATATTATTAAACTCTTTTCTGCCCGTTTTGCTTACCGCAAAGAGTACCATTACTACTGCAGAAAGCGCCGACAGTACAATACACACAATTCTCACCGATAAGGGTAAGGTTTTATAGTAATTTAAGGTAAGCGGCTCTAAAACAAGGGCTATGCCCGCCAGGACGGCTACCGCCACAAACAAAGACGGATAGGTTGCATACGGTTTTAAGCCTTTAATTTTTGTGAGCGAGGCGGCAAGGCATACGCTTGCAATTAAAACAAATATGAATACGGTTATAGCCGTACTGAAAGCCGAATATTGTTTTAGTATAAAGCCTGTGTTGGCCTCGGTCATAACGATAAGCTGAAAAAGGCGGCTTATAACTCCCAAAAGGGCCGCTCCACAGGTGAACATAATAAGGCGATTTCTAGTCAATCAAAAAACCTCCGTAATTATTTTATATATATAATCATAGTATATTTTATACACCTTAAAAATAAAAGTCAAGAAAAGAAAGGAATCCCCGCTATGAAAAATTCGTATTTGGTCATTGCTATAGTTCTTTGCCTTGGTATGTTGTTGCTGCCGCTGATTGCCACAACCGACACTACTACGCCGCTCTCAGAGTTAAGTCCCACGCCTTTAGCGCCAACCCAAGACGTCTTTTTAGTGCTCGATGATAAAACCGACGAAATAATCACTCTTAGCGCCAAAGACTACATAACGGGCGTTGTTTGCGCCGAGATGTCTGCATCCTTTAGCCCCGAGGCCTTAAAGGCGCAAACGGTTGCCGCTTATACCTATGCCTCTTACAAAAGATATATGCGCCAGAATTCATCTGACCCGACCGAGTACGACGTTACTACCTCTATCGGCACCGACCAGGCATATATATCGGAAGAAGCCGCAAAGGAAAAATACGGCGAAAAATACGAGCAATATATATCCCCTATAAAGCAGGCAGTAGAGCAGGTTCTGGGCGAAATACTGACTTATAACGGTGCTCCTGCGCTTACGGTTTATCACTCGGTATCATCATCGAACACCAATTCGGCAAAGGACGTTTGGGGACAAGATTACCCGTATTTGCAATCGGTCGCAAGCAAACTTGATTTAATGTCTGAAAATTACGCAAGTGAGGTCACTCTCAGTGCCCAAGAGGTTGAAACCGCTCTTAAAGACCTTTGCGAGTCGGATGGGGATTATGCCAACTGGTTTAAGGATATTGTAACATCTCCCTCGGGCCTGGTGCTCAGCTGTAACGTTGCCGGCAAAAGCATTAAGGGTACCGATATACGTAAGGCGTTGGGACTAAAAAGCGCTACCTTTTACGTGAGTTTTTCTGACGACACCTTTACCTTTTCGGTTTACGGCTACGGCCACGGGGTTGGTATGAGTCAATACGGCGCAAACTGTATGGCTTTAAAGGGTTATACCTACAAGGAGATTTTAGATCACTATTACCCCGGCTGCACTCTTAAAAACAAATAATAAATTTTTGTAAACTTGTAAAAATACTATTGTACTATGTAAAATTTTGTGATAGAATATTAAAATGTATAATTTCACGCAAAGAAAGGACAAGCAAAATGCTGAAGGTCGATAAAACAGTAAAAAAAGAAACGACTTATATTGCAATAAGCTCTGTTATTATGAGCCTTTTTATGCAATCGGTTTTTTTGATTTTAGGATTTTGGGACTACACCGTTTTGCTTGGAAATCTTTGGGGTGTTTTCGCTGCCGTGCTTAACTTCTTTCTTATGGGAATAACAGTACAAAAAGCGCTTAACAAAGACAAAAAACAGGCTCAAAGTATGGTAAGAGCTTCGCAAGCAGGAAGAATGTTTATGCTGTTTTGCTTCGTTCTGGTGGGTGTACTTGTTGATGCTTTTAATATTTACGCTGTACTTATTTCTCTTTTGTTCCCAAGAATATGGATATTTATGCGACCTTTGTTAGATAAAAAATCAGATGATAAGGGGTGAAAATAAATGCTAAAAAACAAGGTGCTTTTTAAGGTTGTAGATATTTTTTATCTTGCCCTTATTATTGTACCGTTCATTTTAGGTATGGCTTTAAACGTAGTAACAAAGCCGTTGGCCGACGGAATAGAAATTACCGGCGCCAGAATTTTTTGGCAGATCGATTTTCCCGTTCAACCTCTTGTTATTACAGAATCTCAGGTAAACTCCTGGTTAGTAGTAATCGCAATTACGGGATTATGTCTGTTCTTAACCCACGGCATTAAGGCCGCAGGCAAAATAACTGTACGCCAGCACATAGCCGAATTTATTGTTGAAAAAGCCAAAAATCTGGTAGTTACCAATATGGGCGAATATTTTGAAGGCTTTGCTCCGTTTATAGCCGCCGTTTTGGGTCTTTCGGCTTTTTCAAGTTTAAGCTCGCTGACGGGTATGTTTCCGCCAACGTCCGATATTAACGTTGTAAGCGGTTGGGCAATAGTAGTATTTATTCTTATTACCTACTACAAATTAAAATGCGGTCCCGTTCATTACGTAAAGACACTTTGCAGCCCCGTACTTTTAACGCCTCTTAACGTTATAAGTGAGGTTGCAACTCCCGTTTCAATGGCATTCCGTCATTACGGTAACGTTTTATCGGGTCTGGTAATATCAATCTTGGTGTCTACCGGCCTTTCGGGTCTGTCTAAAACGTTGTTGGGTTGGTTACCCGGCATTCTGGGCGAAATCCCGTTTTTGCAAATTGGTCTGCCCGCTGTACTTTCTGTTTATTTTGATTTGTTCAGCGGTTGTTTGCAGGCATTTATATTTGCAATGCTTACCATGCTTTATGTTTCGGGTGGTTTCCCGGCTGAAGAATATTTTAAAAGAAAAAACAAAAAGAAACAAAAATCAATCGGAGGTAATTAAAAATGGAACTTGCAATTGGTATTATTTTAGGTTGCTGCGCACTGGGCGCAGGTGTTGCTATGGTAGCAGGTATAGGCCCCGGTATCGGTGAAGGTAACGCCGTTGCTAAGGCTTGTGAGGCTATAGGACGTCAGCCCGAATGCAAGGGTGACGTTACAACCACTATGCTTATGGGTTGTGCTATTGCAGAAACAACCGGTCTTTATGCTCTGGTTATAGCAATTCTGCTTATTTTCGTTGCTCCTAAGCAGTTCGTTAATATTCTTTTAGATTCATTAAAGTAATTTAGCTTTTGGAGTGAAAAAAGTATGCAATCATTAGAGGTAATATCTCTTAATATTTGGCAGGTACTTATTTCGCTCTGCAATCTTTTACTCCTTTTTCTTATTTTGAAGAAGTTTTTGTTCAAACCCGTCAAAAAGGTTTTAAAACAGCGTCAAGATATATTAGACGAGCAGTACAGCAAGGCCCAGGGCGCTCTGAGCGATGCTACAAAAGCAAAGCAAGAGTGGGAAGAAAAAATTTCCACCGCCGATGCTACTGCCGATAAAATTATAGACGACGCAACCAAAACCGCAAAAACTGCGAGTGAAAAAATCATTGCAGACGCAAAGAGTGATGCCGAAGGCATTGTACGTCACGCTAAAATGAATGCCGAGCTTGAAAAGCAAAAGGCAGCCGACGATATTAAGCGCGAGATAGTAGACGTTTCATACGCTTTATCCGAGCAGTTGCTTGGCCGTGAAATAAGCAAAGACGACCACAAGCAGCTCATTGACTCGTTTATTGAGAATATAGGTGAAGCAAATGACGGCGAGTAAAGAATATGCACAGGCTCTGTTTGCGCTGGGTGTCCAGGCAAACGACACAGAGCTTTATTTGTCTGCGCTTAAAGGTATTAAAGAGGTTGTAGAAAATAACCCAAAATACCTCGAATTTCTGGCTTGTCCGAGCATTGCAGCAAAAGAGCGTACAGGTGCCATAAAAAATGCGTTCAGCGGCAAAATCCCTCAAAACGTTTTAAACTTTTTGTGCCTTTTGTGTGAAAAGGGGCATATAAACGAGCTATTTGAGACTATAAACGAGTTTTACGAGCTTTACAAAGAGGCAAACCGCATAATCTCGGCCGAGGTTATAAGCGCTGCCGAGCTTCACGACGAGCAAAAGCAAAGGCTTAAAGAAAAGCTCGAAAAGCTCTACAAATGCAAGGTACAAATTACCTACAGTTTAGATAAATCCCTTCTGGGCGGTGTAACCGTAAAGGTAGCGGGCAAGGTTTTAGACCAAAGCCTTAAACACCGTTTAAAGAGCATTAAGGAAGTGATTAACCAATGAATTTAAGACCCGAAGAAATAAGCGGTATTATAAAAGAACAAATCAGAAATTACGAGTCTAAAATCGAGATGGACGAAACCGGTACGGTTATACTCGTAGGCGACGGCATTGCCAGAGTTTACGGACTGAAAAACTGTATGGCGGGCGAGCTTTTGGAGTTTGAGGACGGCAGCGTTGGTCTGGCTCAGAACCTGGAGACCGAGACCGTTTCGGTTGCAGTTTTATCGGACAGCAACTCAATTCGCGAGGGCACAAACGTAAAGCGCACAGGCAAGGTTTTGTCGGTTCCCGTAGGCGAAGGCTTACTCGGCAGAGTTGTTAACGCTTTGGGTGAACCTATTGACTCTAAAGGTCCCACAGGCTGCACTGAGCTTAGACCCACCGAAACCGAGGCTCTCGGCATTATTGAGCGTAAGAGCGTTGCAGTACCGCTACAAACAGGTATTAAGGCAATAGACAGTATGATTCCTATCGGACGCGGTCAGCGTGAGCTTATTATAGGCGACCGCCAGACAGGTAAAACTCAGATTGCTATAGATACAATAATCAACCAAAAGGGCAAGGACGTTATTTGTATTTACGTGGCCATTGGTCAGAAAAATACGTCGGTTGCCCAGATTCAAAACAGACTCGAGCAAAGCGGCGCTATGGAGTATTCTATTATAGTATCGGCTTCTGCGTCTGAGAGCGCTCCGCTTCAGTACATCGCCCCCTATTCAGGCTGCGCTATGGCTGAATATTTCAGAGAGCAAGGCAAAGACGTGCTTATTATTTATGATGATTTAAGCAAGCACGCAGTTGCATACCGCGCACTCTCTTTGCTTATCAGAAGACCTCCGGGCAGAGAAGCATATCCGGGTGACGTTTTCTATCTACACTCCCGTTTGCTTGAGCGTGCCGCTTGTGTTGCCGATGAATTCGGCGGCGGCTCAATAACCGCTCTGCCCATAATAGAAACACAGGCAGGCGACGTTTCGGCCTATATTCCGACCAACGTTATTTCTATTACCGACGGTCAGATATTCCTTGAAACCGAGCTTTTCCACTCGGGCATAATGCCGGCTATCAACCCCGGTATTTCGGTTAGCCGTGTTGGTGGTTCGGCTCAGCTTAAGGCTATGAAGAAGGTATCGGGCGAATTAAAGCTTTTATATTCGCAGTACCGTGAATTACAGTCGTTTGCTCAGTTCGGCAGTGACTTAGATGCCGATACTAAAGCCCGTCTGGCTTTGGGTGAGAGAATAGTTGAGGTTTTAAAGCAGGGCAGAAATGCTCCTGTAAGAGCAGGCTGTCAGGTTGCTATAATTTACGCCGTTACTAACGGATATCTCGATAATGTCGCAGTAAAGGACGTTAAAAAATACGAGACCGAGCTTTATAACAAGTTAGAAACCGAATATAACGATTTGCTGACACGTTTTGAAAGCGGTTATTTTGAGGATGAAGATATAAGCGCTTTAAAATCCGCATTAGACAGTATGCAGAGGTGAATGTAAGTGGGAGCTGATATAAAAAGCCTGCGCACAAGAATAAAGAGTGTAAGCTCTACACTTCATCTTACCAAGGCAATGGGTCTTGTAGCCTCGTCTAAAATGCGTCGTGCAAACGATGCGAGTGATAAAAGCCGCACCTATAAAAATGCGTTCCGGAATATTATTAACGTGCTGTCTTTAAGCAAAGAGTGTGAGAAAAGTCCGTATATGGCGCAAAACTCTACAAATAAGCACAAAATAATTATTATTGCGGGTGACCGTGGACTTGCGGGCGGATATAACGCCAACGTTTTCAGACTGGCTTCGCAGTATAGCGGCGCTGAGTTTATTCCTATAGGCAAGCGCGCTTGTGAACGTTTTAAGTGCGAGATTGTAGAATCGGAAGATTTCCCGTATCAAAAGGCCAACGAGCTTGCAGGCAGACTTTGTAATGAGTTTGTAAACGGCGAGTTTGACAAGCTTTCTATAATATCGACCGAGTACGTTTCTATGATGACCCAAAACGCCGTTATAACCGACGTTTTGCCAATAAAAAGGGCAGAAAACCTAAATTTCGGCGGCGCATCGGTAGAGTTTGAGCCCGATGAAAAAACCGTTCTGGACATTTGCGCTAAGGAATACGTTGCGGCGCTTATAATGTGGGCGGTTAAAGAAAGCTTTGCAAGCGAGGTTGCCGCAAGGCGAATGGCTATGGACTCTGCGGGCAAGAACGCCCAGGAAATGATAGATTCCTTACAACTCGACTACAACCGCGCAAGACAGAGCGCTATAACTCAAGAAATAACCGAAATCGTCGCAGGTAGCGGCGAATAAAGGAGTGAAAATAATGACACAACAACACATCGGTGTGGTATCTCAGGTAATGGGACCTGTAGTAGACGTCAGCTTCGAAGACTCTGTGCTTCCGGCTATTCATAACGCGCTTACTATACCCAATGGTGAGAAAACCCTTACCGTAGAGGTTGCGCAGCATATAGGTGATAACGTTGTTCGCTGCATTGCCATGGCATCTACCGACGGTCTTACCCGCGGTGCGAAGGCTACCGACACAGGCAGTCCTATAAGCGTGCCTGTTGGCGAGCAGACCTTAGGCAGAATTTTCAACGTTTTGGGCGACACCGTTGATAACGGCGAGCCTATTACGGATGCTGAGCGTTGGGACATTCACCGCCCGGCACCCGAATATGACGAACTTTCCACGTCATCTGAAATACTTGAAACCGGCATTAAGGTTATAGACCTTATCTGCCCCTATTCCAAGGGCGGTAAAATCGGTCTGTTTGGCGGTGCAGGTGTTGGTAAAACAGTTTTAATTATGGAGCTTATTAACAACATCGCAACCCAGCACGGCGGTCTTTCGGTATTCTCGGGCGTAGGCGAACGCACCAGAGAGGGTAACGATTTATATAACGAAATGAAGCAGTCGGGCGTTTTGGAAAAAACCGCTCTTTGCTACGGCCAGATGAACGAGCCTCCGGGCGCAAGAATGCGCGTAGCCCTATCGGGTCTTACAATGGCAGAGTATTTCAGAGATACTCAGGGTCAGGACGTATTACTCTTTATTGATAATATTTTCCGTTTCACCCAGGCAGGTAGTGAGGTTTCGGCTCTGCTCGGCAGAATGCCGTCTGCGGTTGGTTATCAGCCCACTCTTGCAACCGAAATGGGCGCTTTGCAAGAGAGAATTACCTCTACAAAGCGCGGCTCTATAACCTCGGTTCAGGCAGTTTACGTTCCTGCCGACGACTTAACCGACCCCGCCCCCGCTACAACCTTTGCTCACCTAGACGCTACAACGGTTTTATCACGTAGTATTGCTTCTCAAGGTATTTACCCTGCGGTTGACCCGCTTGAATCTACAAGCCGTATTTTAAGCCCCGAGGTAGTAGGCGAAGAGCACTATTTAGTAGCACGTGAGGTTCAAAGAATACTCCAGCGCTACAACGAGCTTATGGATATTATTGCCATTATGGGTATGGATGAACTTAGCGATGATGATAAGCTTTTAGTTCAAAGAGCAAGAAAAATTCAAAGATTTTTATCGCAGCCCTTTACAGTATCCGAAAAGTTTACGGGTATTGTGGGCACCTACGTACCTGTAAGTGAAACAATACGCGGCTTTAAAGAAATTATTGAGGGCAAGCACGATGATTTACCCGAATCGGCATTCCTTTTTGTAGGCACAATTGACGAGGCCGTTAAAAAGGCAAATGCTAACAAGGTGATGTAATGAGTACTTTCAAGCTGATAGTTTGCACACCTATGGGTAACGCTTTTGAGGCACAAGTAACAATGCTTTCCCTACGTGGCAGCGAGGGTGACCTGGCCGTTTTAAAGGGACATATCCCCTTTATTACCACAATAATTGAGGGCGAGTGCAAAATTGTACTGCCCGATGATACCGAGCAAATTTACAAAACCGGCACAGGCATACTGAGTGTCGGTAAAGATGAAGCCACCGTTCTGGTCGGCACGTTTGAGAAAATATAAAAAAATAAAAGTCCAAAGGTTTTACCCTTTGGACTTTATTTTTTAGTTTCGTGTAGGTTTTACGTTTGATGCGGGAGTTATATTTCCGTCAATAGTTCCGTTATCAGCTTCAAAGGCTTTAATATTCTCTCTTATTAAAACCAGCACCTGACTGTTAACACTTCTACCCTCATAATCGGCAATGTATGCAATTTTATTCAACATTTCTTCTTCAATTCTAATAGAAACACTCTTAATGGCCATAAATTCACCTCAAAATAAATTCGTTTTTGGGTTTTAAATTAGTTACCTTTATATTTGTCCATTTCCATAAGAATTTTTATAATTTGTTCCTGTTCTTCACGGCTCTTAGTTAACAAAAACTCGTAACACTCAAGCGGTAAATTGCGCTCATCTGTGTTTTCGTTACTTAGGTTTTCAAAAAGTTTAGATAAAGATATTTTTAATGAAGATGCAACCTTATCAATGCTTTCTAACGTAGCATTCTTTTCTCCACGCTCCAACTGACCGATGTACGTTGGGTGACAACCTGCAAGTTCTGCTAACTTCTCTTGACTTAAACCAAGTTGCATTCTGTAACCTCGAATACGTTGACCAATAATTTTGGCTAAATCGCTCATAAAATCACCTGTAAAACTGTATTGTGCGCATTGTACTTTTGCATTTCGACCATACGCTTTTACTTTCGTGTAGGTTTTACGTTTGATGCAGGAGTTATATTTCCGTCAATAGTTCCGTTATCAGCTTCAAAAGCTTTAATACTCTCTCTTATTAAAACCAGCACCTGACTGTTAACACTTCTACCCTCATAATCGGCAATGTATGCAATTTTATTCAACATTTCTTCTTCAATTCTAATAGAAACACTCTTGATGGCCATAAATTCACCTCAAAATAAATATATTATGTATTTATTTTGAATATATTATGTGTTACAATGTTAAAAATAGATATACAGTATATCTAATAAATTTTGAGGAGAATCTTATGAAAACAAACATCTGTTGTTTTTTAGGTCACAGAACAATCACCAAGACCGAAAATTTGCGAACAAACCTTTACAATATTATTGAAAAATTGATATTACACGAAAATGTTGATACTTTTCTTTTTGGCAGTAAAAGTCAATTCAACGATTTTTGCCTTGAGCTTGTGACAAACATAAAAGAAAAATACCCACACATAAAAAGAATTTACGTGCGGGCAGAATTTCCATATATAAGTGATGATTATAAACGCTATCTTTTAAAAAGCTATGAGGACAGCTATTATCCCGAAAGTGTAATTGGAGCAGGCAAAGCCGCTTATGTCGAGCGTAATTATCAAATGATAGATAAAAGCAAGTTTTGTATAATTTATTATGATGAACAAAATGCACCCACCAACCGAAAAAGCGGAACAAAAATAGCACTCGATTATGCTATTAAAAAAGGAAAACATATTATAAATGTGTCGGTTTAAATGCTTTGGCTAACGTCAAACGACCCGAAAAAATTCGGGTCGTTTTTTATTTACTCACATTCTTCTTTTATAAACTGTATAATTCCCGCCGACCATCCGTGGCAGAGGCTGTGTCTGAAGCCTTTATAACAGTATCCGCCAAAGTCGCCGTGAATATCTTTTTCGTTCTCTTTTGGGAAATCATCAATTGTAGACGAGCCCTCAACCCAGTCAATACTAAAATCTTCCCAAAACGTTGTAGCGCCTTTACTAAGCATTGCGCCAAAATACTCTTTTAGCATATTTATGGCCATTTGCTTATCAAACGATGCTACCGCTTTAAGAATGTAATAACTCATAAAGCAGGTAATTCCCTTTGCGCCGTAGGCTACAAGATTTTGCTTGTCTTGTTCGGTAAGGTCGGTAGCAAAGAACTTAAGACCAAGTGCCGATTTACTGCTTGCCGGTGCAATCTGTTGTTTTTGGAGTCTATTTAAAAGCTCATTAGCCTTAGATGTATCTTTATTAAATTCGCCCAGTAGCATAATAGCGTTTTTAGCGGCCATTACATTTATAGCTCTTACTCCGTGTAATTCGTCGGGAGTGTTAGATGTAGGCCAATCTACGTAGTACGACGGGTAGTTTAATTCACCGTTTTCCTTAACGCAAGAAAGCATTAAGTCCACAATGCCTTCTACGTAAGAAATCTGACGGCGGGTAAACTCTTTTCTGCCCGTCTTTTTATAATAATCGGCAACGTTGGTTATCCACCACATAGAATACATTGGGTAGCCGTTTATCCAGTTGGGTAGCGGCGTCTGTTTTTTTGCAAAAACCATTGAGCGCTCGAATTCGGGCGATGCGCCGTAAAGGGTTGTTATGGCAAGCATCTGCGGGTGCATATCGCCTATCCAAACAAGTCGGTCTCGCTTTGCGCCGTCCCACATATATCCACTTGATGCGCAAAGGTCTATGGTACGCTTTGCGGTATCAAAAATTTTCTTTATAAGCTCGTCTTTACCCTCGTAGGTATAAACAGGCTTGCGCTTTAGTATGTGATTTTCTGCCGCTATACACTTTATAAGAGTTTTCTCGCTAAAATCTATTCTTACAAATCTGAATGCAGTATCACCAAAATTCGTCTGCGAGCAACAGGTTGGCAAGGCTACCTCAAAATCTCTTAAAGAGTGGTCATTGGTAGCATTTTGCTCACCGCCCAGAGTGGAACAGGTTTCGGTTACGCTCTCACCAAAGCGGATACGTATTTTTGCGTTTTTATCGCAAGACGGTACAATTACTTTTATACCGCCGCAAAGCTCGGTACCGTAGTCTAAAATTACGTAGGAATTCTTTTCAAAAACGGCATACTCGGTATCGGACGTGCCGATTTGCAAGGGCACCTTCTTTAATAAATGCTCAACATTGCTTGCATTTTCAAACTTAACAATTCTTGTAGGGAAAATATACTCTTTCATTTAAAAAAGCTCCTTACTTATTGTTTTTGCGATATCTTAAATAATCCTCTAAAATTATGGTGGCCGATTCGGTATCTATTGTTTCTTTGCGCTTTTTTCCTCTTACGTCGTTTGCGTTAAGGTAAATTGCGGCCGAAAGCGTTGTGCAGCGTTCATCCCACAAAACAGTTTCAATTTGGCTTTTTTCGGTTATTTGCTCTGCTATTTTTTTGCATTCCTCGGCCCTTGAGCCCTCACTACCGTCCATATTTTTGGGGTAGCCTACAACTATTAGCTGAGCCTTTAGCTCATTGGCTTTATCACATATTTTTTGCACTAAAAATTCGTTGTTTTTTTCAAAAATAACACCCTTTGGAAAAGCAAAGGTCTCACTGCTATCAGACACCGCAACGCCCGTTCGGGCCTTGCCTAAATCTACCGACATTATTATCATTTTATATCTCTTTCCTTAAAACATCTTATCTATAACCATATCGCCCGATAAGTGCTCTAAAGAGTTCTCCTTTACTACCTTTATATTGCCGTCAGAGTCAATTTCAATTATATTAACGCCTGTGTTTTTTGTCCAGCCGACAGAGTTTAAATTGTTAAAATCCACCTTTAAAAAATAGCACATAAGCGTTCTTATAACTCCGCCGTGTGATGCTACGAATATGGTCTTGTCCTTATTATCGGCAATAATTTGGTTTATGGCTTTTACGGCTCTGTCGTAAACGGCACGCATACTTTCCCCCTCGGGTGACTTATAAAGATGCGGTTGGTGATTCCAGTTGTTTTCTTCCTCAGGGTAAAGTCTGAATATTTCCTCAAAGGTCATACCCTCAAAAATGCCGCCTGCAATTTCGGTTAGATCCTTAACAATTTCTACGTCCATACCCTTTTTATCGGCTACCGATCGGGCGGTAAGCTGGGCGCGCTTTAGGGGTGAGGAATAAAATTTATCTATCTTAATGTTTTCAAAACGCTTTGATAAAAGTTTTAGCTGATTAGCGCCGTTTTCGGTTATATCGGCATCTATTGAGCCCTGGTACTGCTTTAACACGTTGCCGGTGGCTTCGCAGTGGCGCACAAGATAAAGTGTTGTCATAAAACAAAAACTCCGTTACAGTAAATGATTTTTCATCATTTTACCATAACGGATATATTTTTTCAACCTACAACACCTGATTTTTAAGCTCTTTGCCCTCAAAAAAGCTATCGAGATTATAAAGGGTGGTATCGGCAATGTCCTTTAGCGCCTCTTTTGTTAAAAAGGCCTGGTGGGAGGACACTATTACGTTCGGCATAGATATTATGGTAGAGAGCACGTCATCGTGAATAACCTCGTCGGAATAGTCCTCAAAAAACAAATGCGTTTCTTCCTCGTAAACGTCGAGCCCCGCTCCCGCAATCTTACCGCTTTTAAGCCCCGTAATAAGCGCTTTTGTGTCTATTAGCATACCTCGTGAGGTATTTACAATATATGCGCCGTTTTTCATTTTTTCTATTGCGCTCTGGTCTATAAAAAATCGGTTTTCTTTGGTCAGCGGACAATGTAGTGATATTACGTCGGCCGTTTTAAGCAGGGTATCTAAATCGACGTACTCGCCGACAAATTCGTTGCTCGGATATGGGTCGTAGCCTAAAACATTCATAGAAAAGCCCTTGCAGATTTCACCGAACACCCGTCCTATTCTGCCGGTTCCTATAATTCCCGCCGTTTTAGAGTGCAAATCGAACCCGCAAAGACCCTCTAAAGAAAAGTTGTGGTCCCTGGTTCTTATATATGCTCTGTGAAGCTTGCGGTTTAACATTAAAAGCAGCGCCATTGTGTGCTCGGCTACAGAGTAGGGCGAATAATCGGGCACTCGCAAAACCGTAATTTTGCCCTTGGCGTATTTAATATCTACGTTGTTGTAACCCGCGCAGCGTAAGACTATTAACTTTACGCCAAATTCGCAGAGCTTATCTATAACAAACCTGTTTATATTATCGTTAACAAACACACAGACTGCATCGCAGCAGGCCGCCATACTAACGGTGTTCTCATTGAGTTTGCTCTCGAAAAATTTAAAGCTGTATTTATCATTCTCCCGACCGCTGAAAGAAAGCTTATCGTAAGATTTCGTATCGAAAAAAGCAATGGTTTTCATATTTTGCTCTCCCACCTTAGTTTTTAATATTATAATCTTAAAATTTTACTTTATACTTTACTTGACTAACTTTGACAAAGTATTATAATATAAATATCTTATTTATTTTTCGAAGGACTAAAAAAATGATAAAAAAATATTTAAACCGTATTTTTATTGACGGACTCTCGGGTATGGCGCTGGGACTTTTCTGTACTCTTATTATAGGCACCATTATTACCCAGATCGGTTCGTTTATCGGCGGCGGCATTGGGGAAACCATTGTCGTAATAGGGAAAATAGCCTCTGCCCTTACGGGCGCGGGCATCGGCTGCGGTGTTGCTTATAAGTTTAAAGAGGCGCCTTTAGTTGTGCTTTCGGCCGCTACCTGCGGTATGGTAGGCGCATTTGCATCTAAAATTATTTCAGGCACCGTTTTTTCATCGGGCGCAATTGTTTTGTCGGGTCCGGGTGAGCCGCTTGGCGCATTTATTGCAGCGTATGCCGGCATAGAAATAGGTCATTTAATATCGGGCAAAACCAAGGTGGATATTGTTGCCGTTCCCTTAACCTGCATTACTGTGGGTAGTGTGGTAGGTATTGTTTTAGGACCTCGTATTTCGCAGTTTATGGGTTGGCTTGGCAACATTATCAACTGGGGCACCGAGCAACAACCCATTTTAATGGGCATAATCGTATCGGTTTTAATGGGTATAATTTTAACTCTGCCCATAAGCAGCGCGGCTCTTGGCGTTGTGCTTAATTTATCGGGTGTTGCGGCAGGCGCTGCAACGGTTGGCTGCTGCGCCAATATGATTGGCTTTGCGGTTATAAGCTACCGTGAAAATAAAGTAAGCGGTCTTCTCGCTCAGGGCCTTGGCACAAGTATGCTTCAGATGCCCAACATTGTAAGAAAGCCTATTATATGGCTACCTGTAATTATATCATCTGCAATATTAGGACCGATTTCTACCGCGGTTTTACATATGACCAACAATGCAACAGGCTCGTGTATGGGTACTGCAGGCCTGGTTGGACCTATTATGGCGTATCAGACAATGGCATCGGAAGTCGGAGGCGTTGTTGCCATAGTGGAAATTATTGCAATGCACTTTATTTTACCCGCTGTTTTAAGCTTGGTTATAAGCGAAGGCATGCGCAAGCTTGGCCTTATAAAGAACGGCGACCTTAAACTAGACATATAATTTTTGCCTTATGAATAGTATTGAACGGGCAAAAAAATCGGTAGAACTTTTAAAGACGCAGTACCCCGAGGCTAAATGCTCGCTGGACTACTCCGACCCATTCCAGCTGCTTATTGCAACAAGACTTTCGGCTCAGTGCACAGATGCGAGGGTAAATATGGTTACTCCTGCTCTGTTTGCTCGTTTTCCCGATGCCAAAAGCTTTATGGAGGCAGATTTGGGCGAGGTTGAGCAACTTATAAAAACCTGCGGTCTTTACAAAACCAAGGCTAAAGATTTAATAAGCATTGGTAAAGATATTTACGAGCGCTTCGGCTCGGTTGTACCCGACACCATCGAGGAGCTTACAACCCTTTCGGGAGTGGGCAGAAAAACGGCAAATTTAATATGCGGTGACGTTTACGGCAAACCCGCCATAGTTACCGACACCCATTTTATACGCCTTTGCAACCGACTCGGGTTTGTAAACACAAAAGAGCCTCTAAAGGTTGAAACGGCTATGCGGAAATTACTCCCGCCGGATGAATCGAACGACTTTTGTCACAGAGCGGTTTTGCACGGCAGAGCCGTTTGCAACGCAAGAAATCCGAAATGTGACGAGTGCTGTCTTGAAAGTATTTGCCCTAAAAAAATATAGGGTAGAGTGATATTGTTTGTCTTTTATAATTTTTCTTGTCGGCGGATATTTGACGGTTAAATTTTCGTTTTTACAAATAACCTCTGTAAAAGAATGGCTTGTACTTAGTGTAGCCTCTCTTTTTAAAAGAAAAGACAAGAAAAATAACACCGTAACACAGTTTAGTTCCTTTTGTAACTGCCTTGCCGCAACTATTGGCACGGGCAATATTGCAGGTGTGGCTACGGCTATTGCTTTATCGGGACCGGGCGCTATATTCTGGATGTGGTGCTCGGCTCTTTTTAGTATGGCCATTGGCTATGCAGAAAACGTTTTGGGAATTTTGTACCGCAAAAAAGCCCAAGACGGTACGTTTGTTGGCGGCGCTATGTGCTATTTGGAAAATGGACTAAACTCAAAACCCATAGCCGTTTTGTACGCACTTTTACTGTCGGTTACGGCATTTGGCATTGGTAATTTGGTGCAAACCAACAGTGCGGCTTTGGGCGCCGTACAGCTGATTCGCGGGCTTGGAATAAAGGCGCAGACCAACCAGATTTTAACTGTGTCCGCCCTTTTTTTAACCGTATTTTTAGGAATAATTACCTTTGGAGGACTAAAGGCGCTTAGCCGTCTTACCGAAAAGCTGGTTCCCTTTATGGCTCTTTTTTACATTCTGGGCTGCGTTTTGGTTATAGCCTTTAATTTTGATAAAGTCCCATACGCTTTTTCGCAGATTTTCTCCCACGCTTTTAACACAAAAAGTGTTGTTGGCGGCACGGTCGGTTACACCGTTATGATGGCTATTAGGCAGGGAGTAAATTTTGGTGTATTTTCCAACGAGGCAGGACTCGGCTCATCGGTAAGCGGACATTCACAAACCGAAAATGCTACTCCAAGGCAAATGGGTATGTGGAGTATGTTTGAAATTTTTATAGACACCATACTTATCTGCACCCTTACCGCACTTGTTGTTTTAACAAGCGGCATTTATTCGAGCGAATCGTTTTTGGCCGCCTTATCGGCAGGCGAAGACGTACCAATTGGCGTTGAGCTGGCGCTTGGCTCGTTTGAGGCAACTCTTGGGAGTGGCGCAAACCTATTTTTATCGCTCGAAACGGTGCTTTTTGCGGTATCGAGCGTGGCGGTATGGAGTTATTACGGCGCAAACGCAATAGAATATGCCTCCGGTAAAAACCAGACGGCATTATTTTTATACAAACTTATTTTCGTGCTGCTTATCCCCTTTGGATGCTTTTTTAAATCGGCATTCGTGTGGAAACTGGGCGAAGGCTTAAATGCCGCCCTTGCAATACCGAATTTAATTGCGGTGTGCATATTATCGGGCAAGGTAAAAAAATATAATAAGGATTACAAAAATGGAAAAATTCAGCAGAACAACAGCTTTAATAGGTGATGACGCTTTTGAGAAACTGCAAAACGCAAAAATAGCTCTTTTTGGCGTCGGCGGTGTGGGCAGCTACGTTTTAGAGGCGCTGGCTCGCAGCGGTGTGGGCAGAATTGACGTGTTCGATAAAGACACCGTAGATGTAACCAACATAAACCGTCAGATAATTGCAACAAGCAAAACCGTAGGTCAAAACAAGGCCGAGGTAGCGGTTCAGCGCGCAAAGGAGATAAATCCCAATATTGATGCAAGGGCTTTCGTTATGTTTTATCTACCCGAAAACAGTAAAGAAGTAAATCTTGCCGAGTACGATTATATAATAGACGCTATAGACACCGTAACGGCAAAAATTGAGCTTATAGTTAACGCCCAAAGTGCAGGGGTGCCGATAATAAGCTCTATGGGTACGGGCAATAAGCTCGATAACACCGCCTTTAAGATTGCCGATATTTATTCGACCAAGGTCTGCCCCTTAGCCCGAGTTATGAGAAACGAGCTTAAAAAACGTGGCATCAAAAAGCTATGCGTTGTATATTCTGAGGAAGAGCCAAAAGCAAACGAAAAAGTAGACGGCAACAGACTCACCCCTGCAAGTATTTCTTACGTGCCCTCAACCGCAGGACTTATAATTGCCGGAAAGGTAATAAGGGATATAATTGAAAAATAGATATAAAAAAGGTCACAAGGGGCGTACAATTAAAGGACAGTTCCAAAATTTGTTCTCATCGCTCGTCATATTGCAGCACAGGCTGCTATTAAAGAATCTAAGTAATTAGGTTTATAAAGCAAAACGAATCCCCACCGAGAAATCGGTGGGGATTTTCGTATCTTGCAAAAATTTTATTTTGTTGATATAATAAAATCAAGGCGGTGATTATATGAAGAAAAAAGCAATTAGGATAATCATAATAACTATTTGTATGTTGCTTTTTATTGGATGTTTAAGAGCTACTATCCTTTATGTTGGTAACTATATTCCCAATAAAGACTATTTTGGTGATGAATATAAGCAAATTATATACCCAACCTCAATATCAGACTATATAACTGCTAAAAAAATTCTAAAAGAAGCAGATAATGCACTGTCCACAATTACAAATGATGAAACTGCCGAGAAAGATTTTGGTAAATTAGGATATTTATGCGTTACCGATGATGAAGCTGTTACTGAAAAACATAAATTAAAATTTGTAGCGGCTAATTTTTCGGGAGACAGCGGATATATTTGGGTAAAATATTCAAGTGAAGCGTACGATAAGGATGGCGAAGTCACCTTTGGCTCTTGGGGCATTCTTTCCAGATGGGAATTAGAGAAAAAAGATAATCAATGGGTTGTGACATCCATAAAGGAACATCCTTAATATCAAAACTTTTCCCTCGTTTGCGCATAGCACCACAGGCTGATATGAATTATGATCAAGGTTAAGGCTTTTAGATTCTCCTAACAAGTGGAAAATGTGCCGTACGTTTTCTCTGCTTGTTACAGTATAAGACAAAACTAAAAGGAAGCACGAAAATTTCGCGCTTCCTTTTTTACTGTCCTTTAGAGTACTACTATTATGACATTATTTTTGTTTTTATATTTTCTGTTTTAAATTTCCTGTCGGCCGTCTATGGCTCGCTGCAGGGTAATTTCATCGGTATGTTCTAAAGCGCCGCCAATTGGTATACCAAAGCCCAGACGGCTTACCTTAACCGACATCTGCTTTAAAAGTCGGGCCAGATACGCCGCGGTGGCCTCGCCCTCTACCGAGGGGTTGGTGGCAATAATAATCTCCTCTACCTCGGGCTCGGCTACCCTTTTTAAAAGCTCACGAATTTTGAGCTGGTCGGGACCGATGCCATCAAGCGGAGATATTGTGCCGTGCAGAACGTGGTAAAGACCGTTATACTCCCTGGCTCTTTCAAAGGCCAAAACGTCCATTGGCTCTTCTACAACACAGATAACGCTTTTATCCCTCTTTTTATCGGAACACACAGGGCAAAGCTCTTCTTCGGTAAGGGCCTGGCAGACAGAACAAAAATGAATTTTCTCCCTTGCGTTTATAAGGCTGTTGGCAAACCTCTTTGCCTTTTCGGGCGAGGCGGTCAGCATATGAAACGCAAGTCTTGCGGCGGTTTTTTTGCCTATTCCGGGCAGGCTCGCAAACTGCTCGGTAAGCTCGTTTAACGATACTAAATTATATGCCATAATTAAAACATTCCCGGCATTCCGGGTATATTGAGTCCGCTGGTAATTGCGCCCATTTCATCATCGGCAGTCTTTGCGGCGATAGAGTTTGCCTCGTTTACTGCGGCAATTATCATATCCTCAAGCATTTCTACGTCATCGGGGTCAACAATCTCGGGGTTGATTTTGAGCGATTTTATCTCGTGCTTGCCCGTTACGGTTGCCTCAACCATTCCGCCGCCCGAGGTTGCGGTATATTCGCGCTGCTCCAGGTCGGCCTGTAGATTTTGCATATCTTCCTGCATTTTTTGGGCAGCCTTCATCATATCATTATAGCCGCCTTTTTGTTGGGGGAGTCGTACCTTCATAATAATTTCTCCTATGTCTGTTACAGATTATTTAGTTTTTCGGCAAGGGCTCTTAACGGGTCTGCCGCTATATCTTCTTTCTTTGGCGCTTTATTGTAGGGACCGAGCTTATAAACCTTGCCCGACACCTGCTCGGCCGCTTTGCGAATGCTATCGCGGTAAGTGGAGTTTTCACCCTTTACAAGATTACGGAATGTGGGATTTGGCGCATCGATTAAAAGCAAATCACCCTTAATATACGCCTTAGAGCCCGCCAATGCCGCGTGCATTAAGGGGGCTGTGGTTTTTAGTATGCTAAGCACGTTTGCCCAGTCGGAGTAAACTGTTTCACCATCACTAAGCTGAGTGTCCTCGGCTTCCGGCGGCGGTGGCGGTAATTCATCCTCTGCCTCGGGCGGAGGGGGTAAATCATCAACATCGGGCAGCTCGTCGGGTTCTGCCTTTGCTACCACCTGAGTCTCGGGTTTTGGCTCGGGCTTAGGCTCGGGTTTCGGTTCTGCTTTTTGTGCAGGCTCGGCGCTCACAAACGCTGCGCCGTTTGCTATTTTACGCTCGAGTGCCGATAAGCGCATTTCCAGCGCACCCAAATCGCCACTGTTTTGCGGAGTGCAAAGGCTTACAAGCGCGAGTTCTAACTCTAAGCGGGCGTTGGAGTTTTTCATTGCGGCAAGCGCATCACACAAAACTCTTAAGGTCCACATAATAGATTTGAGCTCCATATTCTTTGCAAGCTCTTTTAAGGTCTGCAAATGCTCGGCCGAGCATACTATGGGTAAGGAATCAGAATTTACGGTTTTTACAATAAGCAAATTGCGGTAGTGCGAAATCAAATCCGATGTCAGTCGCTGAATGTCTACCGAATCGGCATAAAGCTTATCTACAAGGTCCAAAACGTCTTTAGTGGATTTTTGCTCTATAAATTCGCTTAACGTTACCAAATGCTCTTTTCCCGCCATTGAGCAAACGGCGGTTACAACCTGCTCGGTAATATTTTTATCCTTAGCCGAGCATAAATCAAGTATAGACAGAGCATCTCTCATACCGCCGTCGGCAATAGAGCATATAAGCTGCAATGCATCGTCGGTGACGGTAAGGCCTTCACTCTCGCAAACGGTTTTTATGCGGCTTGACATAGAGGATGTGTTAATTCTTTTAAAATCAAACCTCTGGCAACGCGAAAGAATTGTCGCAGGTAATTTATGAACCTCGGTTGTGGCAAGTATGAACACAACGTGCTCAGGCGGCTCTTCAAGTGTTTTTAAAAGGGCATTAAAGGCCTGGATGGTAAGCATATGTACCTCGTCTATAATATAAACCCTTCTTTTTAAATCGGCCGGAGCGAAGGCAATGCGCTCTCTGAGTTCTCTTATATCATCAACGCCGTTGTTGGATGCAGCGTCGATTTCGTTAATATCCATAACCTCGCCACTGTCTATGGCTTTGCAGGCGGCGCACTCGCCACACGGGTTGCCGTCTTTTAAATTAAGACAGTTTACCGCTTTGGATAAAATTTTTGCGCAGGTGGTTTTACCCGTTCCTCTGGTACCTGTGAAAAGGTATGCGTGGAAAATTTTACCGCTGGATAACTGATTTTTTAAAGTCTGGGTTATATGGTCCTGACCGACAACGTCCGAAAAAACCTGAGGACGATACTTGCGGTACAAAGCACGATACATCACTACACCACCTTACACAAAATCAAAATAAAAAAACAAATACACCCGAATGCACGAATGAGCCGATTTACTGCGGCGCATAGGAAAAACCGCTTAATGCTGCTCGGTTCCCCGCCTGACATGGTTCACAGCATCCCATCGCACAGGACCCGCCCATTCGCACATTCCGATGCACTTGTTCTTATATAGTATAATATATATTATTGCTTTTTACAAGTCCAAATTTCAAATTACTATTGTAAATTAACAATAATTTTGGTATACTTATTAGGAATTGTAACTTAAAACAAAAGGCAGATGCTCAAAACTATGGAAAAATGGGACGTTATGGACTCAACCGGAAAGCTCACCGGCCGCACCGTTGTAAGAGGCGGTTCTATACTGCGCAGCGGTGAGTATCATCTGGTTGTGCATATATGGATATTATCGAACGACGGCAATTATCTTATTCAGCGTCGTTCCAACACAAAAAAGCTTATGCCGGGTGAATGGGCCGCTACGGGCGGCGCGGCAATTGCGGGTGAGGATTCTTACACCGCCGCCGCAAGAGAGCTTTACGAGGAGCTTTCAATTACCTCTAACAAAGACACCCTGCGCCATATGGCAAGAATAAAGCGCAAAAATTCTTTTGTTGATATTTGGTTTATTAAGGCCAGAGTTACTGTTGGAAGCTTGAAGCTGCAGACAGAAGAGGTTTCGGCAGTAAAATGGGTCAGTAAAAAGGAGCTGCGCAATATGATAGACAAAAAGCAGTACCACAACTACGGTAACGAATATTTTGACGTCGTTTTTTCTGCGGCCGACAGATTTATGAAAGAAGATTATTCTTATGAACAACGCTGATAAACAATGTGTTTTTTGCAACGCTTATCTTTTTGAGGATGATGACGTTGTATATTGCCCCGAATGCGGCGCTCCGCATCACAGAGAGTGCTATTTTAAAACAGGTCAGTGCGCGCTACAGTCCAAACACGGCACCGACGAGCAATATAAAAAGCCCGAGCCGAAACTGCAAGAGCCCGAGGAGCCTGTTTCTGATTACAAAGTATTCGAGCAAAACGAAGAACAGGGCGATACTCCCTTTACAAGAATAAATATAAATATGCCAAATATTGACCCGTCTATAAATTTAGACGACACAATAAACTCGTTTACAATACGCGACGTTATGAGTTTTATTTTTGTAAACCCCATAAGATATATAAAAAAGTTTTTGGACTTTTCTAAGGGCGCAAAGGTTTCGTGGAACTGGCTTGCATTTTTATTCCCTGCCCCCTGGCTGTTTTTGCGCAAGCAGTACAAAAGCGGCTTTTTGGCTTTGATTGTATGTGTTGCATCGACCGTATTGTCCATTCCGTTTTCGGCCGAGCTTAACGATATGATGGCAAATTCTGACGGCAGCTATTACACCTTACTCAACAATATGATGCTGAGCTTTGATTTATCGAGCATACCTGTTTTCTTAAGCGCAATGCTCGGCACTCTTATAGATGCTGCGGTAAGAATTTTGTGCGGACTGTTTGGCGATAAATTATATTATTCGCACGTATTCGGCAAACTGAAAACGCTCAAAGAGCGTGAGGATTTTGAGTTTTCCGCAGCCCAATTAAGACAAGCAGGCGGTGTTAATATGTGGGCAGCGCTTGGCTGTATGATAGCTTTGCAATATATACCTGTAATTATAAGTATGTTTATTCTTTAGGGTAAAAAGAGAGGGATTTTTATGATAAAGAAGGCAATTATTCCTGCGGCAGGACTTGGTACAAGGGTTTTACCCGCATCAAAATCGGTACCTAAGGAAATGCTCAATATTGTAGACAAGCCCGCCATTCACTACATCGTAGAGGAGGCAGTAAAAGCCGGCATTACCGATATTTTAATTATCACAAACCGCGGCAAAGGTGTTATTGAGGATTATTTTGACCACTCCTTTGAGCTTGAGGCCGCCCTTGCAAAATCGGGCAAGAGTGAGATTTTAGACGAGCTTATAGGTATTCCCGAAATGGCAAATATTTATTATATTCGCCAGAAGGAAACCAGAGGTCTGGGGGATGCAGTACTTAGAGCCAAGGAGTTTGTAGGTAATGATCCCTTTGCGGTTTTGTACGGTGATGACGTTATTGTGGGTGAAACACCCGCAATTAAAGAGCTTATTGACGCATACGAGCAATACTCCAAATGCGTTGTAGGTATAAAAGAGGTTACAAAAGAGCAGGTTTTAAAATACTGCTCACTTGCGGTAGAAAAAATAGACGACACGACCTATAACGTTTTGGATATGATAGAAAAGCCTAAGGAGTCGGAGATTTTATCGCTCTTTGCCATACTCGGCCGCTGTGTTTTAACGAGCGATATTTTCGGTATTTTAGAGAACACTCCTCTAGGTGCGGGCGGCGAATTACAGCTCACCGACGCTATGCGCACAAAGACCTTAAAAGACGGTATGATTGGCGTAGATTTTTCCGGCACGCGTTACGATATGGGCAATAAGCTCGGTATGATGAAAGCCTCTGTTGAGGTAGCCCTTTCTCACAAGGAAATCGGCCAAGAATTTAAAGAATATTTAAAAGAGATTGCAAAAAAATTATGAGAAAATACACAACCCTTCTTTTTGATAACGACAACACCATAATGGACTTTACCGCCGCAGAACACGCAGCGCTAAAAAAGGCATTTTTGGAGTTAGGTATTAAAATCAGCGAAGAACAAGTAAAAATCTACAGTGACATAAACGAAAACTGCTGGAAGCAGTTTGAAAGAGGCGAAATCACCAAGCCCGACGTGTTAAGGCTAAGGTTTGAGCGCTTTGTGGAAAGCCAAAAGTTTGACCTTGCCCCAAGCGCAGCAGCCGCCGCTTATGAAAATAACTTAAGCCTTGAGCATATTGTGTTTGACGGCGCATTCAATCTTTTAGAGCAGTTAAAGGCCGATTTTGATTTATACCTTGTAACCAACGGAGCCGAGCATATTCAAAAAAGACGCCTTAAAGAATCGGGCGTTGAAAATTACTTTTTAAAGCTCTTTATTTCTGAGCAAATGGGCACCCAAAAGCCTAAAAAAGAGTATTTCGATGCGGTACTGAGCCAGATTAACGAAACCGACAAATCCAAGGTGCTTATTATCGGCGATTCGCTTACGAGCGACATTTTAGGCGGTATAAACGCAGGTCTTGATACCTGCCTGTTTAACCCATTCGGCAAGCCCGACTCATCTGACGGAATAGTGCCGACCTACGTTGTAAGAAATTACGATGATATAAGAAAGCTTGTTTATCAGTAAAATTTGCAAAACTAAAACCCGACTCTGATGAGTCGGGTTTTACTATATTTATTAAACTTACTTTAAGAAAATAATTGCGCCGTCGCCCGATTTTAGCTCAATATCAATAAAGCCGTCGCCCTTATTCTTTATGCAGTCGGCATTTGTGGTGTCACTGACTGTAAGATTATCTTTTAAGGTTAGCTTATCGGTTACGGTCCAGTCGTTCGGGTTAGAAAGTATAATCGCAAATCTGCCGTCCTTTAAGGTGTGCTCAGATTTAAGCAGATATCTCTGAGTTTTCTCTACCTTGCGCTCAAGTAAGCCGTCACTTAAATACTTATAAATTACGTTGTACATATCGGCATCATCGGCGCTTAACACGTCTGCTTTACCACCTAAAAAACTCTCCATCGGCATTGTGCAGGTGATAATTTTGCCCTTGCCGTATTCTTTTTCTATTAAAACAACGTTGCCGTTATCTTCAGCCGCTAAAACCTTGCCCGAGGTGGCTTTGGTTATATAAGTCCAGTTGTTGCAAAGGGTAATTTCCTCTCCGCCAAAGCTGAACTTTGCAGTTCTTGGGCGGTCTAAAGACGCCTCGACAAAAAGACCCGTTATGTTTTCAAAATCGGTCATAAAGTTTTTAGCATCAAGTGACATATAAAGGGTTGCGCCGTTTTCGACCTTTTGAAGTAACTTTTTAAAGTACTGATATGTTACGTACTGGTTGCCGTTAATAGAGGGCAACATATAAAGCTTTGCATCGGGCAGGTCTTGCTCGGAAAGAGTAAACTGCAAATTAAAATCTATCTGACGGGCAAGAGCGTATGCGCCGTAGGCTGTGCGCCAGGTATTCTGACCGTGGCTTAAAATTGCTACCGCCTCGCACTTTGGAGCCTCTAAAACCTCAAGATTATATTTTTCCAGCATTTCGGCAAAATTCTTTAAAACGGTGCCGTGCGGTTTTGCCTCACGCTCGGGCGAGAATGCGCCAAGCTCACGCTCTAAATGGCTCCAGTCATACGGCGGATAATCTAATTTATACTGGTCGAACACGCACCAGGGCATAAAGCCTAAAAATCCGCGGGAGAGTGACTCGTGCAGACCTACGTTCATAAAACGAGCCTGAATATCACCGCCGCCCATCATAGGACCAATGGTGCCAACCTCTTCTATAAACGAGGGCTTGCCGCCTATTGTCTGGTTAAGCCAGGTTTCCATAGACATATGCATTAAGGAGCGGAATGACATTGTTTTATCGTACAAACAATCGGGCTGAAAAACGTTGTATGGGTGGGTTACCAAAACGTCTAAAATCTCGGCCTCTTCGGGCATAGACCAGCCGTTAGCATAAGGCGCATCAAGCGCTAAATCGTTCATTACAACGTGACCTACTGTATCAAACTGGCGAATGGTAGAGGTAATAAGATGTACCCAGACGTATGTCTGCTCGGCAGGGCAAGCGGCTATGCAGTTGCATTCGTTTCCAAGACCCCAGGCATATATTGCGGGGTGTGTACAAAAACGCTCTACCAAATAACGAACGTAACGTATCTCCCACTTTAAAGCGAGCGGGTCGGTCATTAAATTTCTGCCCTCTAAAAGCTCGGGAACAAACAGTCTGCCGCTCATCCAACCGGTAAGCAGACCCATTATTACCTTTATACCGTTTTTGTGCGCGGTATCGAGTAAAAACTGCATTTTGTCTACCGCAGCTTTGTCTACGCCTGCCACACCCTCGGGCGAGGAGTCTAAGGGTTCATCATTAGTATAACGAATTTCATAGGGCGAGTTAAGATAGTTATAAAACATTTTTATAGGCTGAAAATCAGGCCAGAGCGGAAAAATACGAATGCAGTTAACCTTATTGTCTTTTAGCATTTGCATATCTTTTTCAATGCAGTCTTTTTTAAAGTTTTTCCACATATAAATGCCGTCTTCACTTGACCAATAGTTGTAGCCCACAATAAATTTGTTGTTCATAAAAAATCTCCTTTACCTTAATATTAAAAAAATGCTCCCAAGACTTTTCTCGGAGCATTTTCCCAGGGACCGCGCCCCGCGCCGTCCCGAACTGTTAAGTTTGAGTTTATTATATATTGAAAAAATTTTATTGTCAATACGTAAATTTACACATTTTTGTTGCAAAATAATGTATACTGTGCTACAATAAAAACGAATAAATGTTCTTTTTTAGGAGGCCGTTTTTATGGGTAAAAAATCCCCCTTGGAAAAGCAAACTCTGGTTTATAAATATTTGGTGCAGACCTTGGGCGACGGCGTACCGCCAACGGTCAGAGAAATTTGTACCGCTTGCGGCATAAAATCAACCTCTACGGTTCACGCCGTTTTAAACAGCTTAGAGGAGCAAGGCTACATTGTGCGCAACTCAAAATCGTCACGCAGTATAACCCTTGCGGGTCAAAGCGCATCTACCCAGGTACCCGTTTTGGGAAGGGTAACTGCGGGTCAGCCGATTTTAGCGGTTGAGGATATTGAAGAATACATCACCTACCCTGCCGATAACAAGGGCGGCTTGTTTGCGCTTAGGGTAGAGGGACTAAGTATGCGTGACGCAGGCATTTTGGACGGTGACATTGTTATTGCCGACCGTGATATAGTTGCCAAAAACGGTGATATTGTTATTGGTATGGATGGCGACGAAGCCACTGTTAAGCGTTTATTTATAAAAAACGGGCAGATAATATTCTTACCCGAAAACCCCGACTACTCGCCCATTTACCCCGAAAACCCCTCAATTTTAGGCAAGGTAATAGGCTCTTACAGAAGGTATTAGTATGAAGAAAATAGAAATTTTTACCGACGGCGCCTGCTCGGGCAACCCCGGGCCTGGCGGTTGGGGCGCAGTGCTCAGATATAACGGCAAAGAAAAAGAGCTTTGCGGCGGAGAGGCGCACACCACCAACAACCGTATGGAGCTTACCGCCGTTATTAGCGCGCTTAAAGCACTGAAAGAGCCGTGTGAGGTTGTGCTCACAACCGACTCTAAATACGTTGTAGACTCCATAACGCTCGGTTGGGCAAAGAGCTGGCAAAGCAACGGCTGGCGCAAGGCCGACAAAAAGCCTGCGCTAAACCCTGAGCTTTGGGAGGAATTGCTGGGGCTTTTGGAAATTCACAAAGTGCAGTTTGTTTGGGTAAAAGGACACGCAGGTCACCCCGAAAATGAGCGTTGTGACACTTTGGCCGTTAATTTTTATAAAAATTTGACCGAAAATTAGTTAAAAACAGTTGAAATAAGTTTAGTTTAGGTATAAAATATGGGGTGGTGTTTTTTCACCCGCGGCTGAAAAATTTATTAACCAAAGCATTTAAACTTGAACCAGCCTTAAAGGGCGGTTTTTAGATGTCTTTCGGCTTAAGTCTCACACATAGTATTTAGGAGAAATTGATGGATAGATTCATTTATGCCGACAATGCGGCAACAACCAAGCTTTCCAAATCGGTTTTAGATAAGATGATGCCATATTTAACCGAAGAATACGGAAACGCTTCATCACTTTATAATTTAGGCTCTAAATCAAAGCAGGCCGTCGAATCCGCCAGAGAACAGGTAGCCAATGCTCTTGGCGCTAAACCGAGAGAAATTTATTTTACCTCGGGCGGCAGCGAGGCAGACAACTGGGCCATTAAAAGTGCGGCCTATATAGGCGCTAAAAAGGGCAAAAAACACATAATATCTACAAAGTTTGAGCACCACGCAGTGCTTCACACTTTAGAATATCTTAAAAAGCAGGGCTTTGAGGTTACTCTTTTAGACGTTCACTCAGACGGTGTTGTAAGGGTTGAGGAATTTATAGACGCTATAAGAGAAGACACCTGTCTTGCTACAATAATGTACGCAAATAACGAAATCGGCACTCTGCAGCCCATAGCCGAAATCGGCAAAATCTGCAGAGAAAAAGGCATTTTGTTCCATACCGATGCCGTTCAGGCAATAGGCAACGTGCCCGTTAACGTGGTGGACGATAATATAGATATGCTTTCTCTTTCGGCCCACAAGTTCCACGGACCAAAGGGTGTTGGCGCACTTTACGTAAGGCGCGGCATATTGCTCGATAATTTAATTCACGGCGGCGCGCAGGAGTTTGGCAGAAGAGCAGGTACCGAAAACACTGCAGGTATCGTAGGTCTGGGCGCTGCCATAACAGATGCAGTAAATAACATAGAAAACAAAACAAAAATCACCAGTGAGATTTGCAGTTATATAATAGAAAACGCACTTAAAATAGAGCGCAGCCGTTTAAACGGTCACCCGACAAAGCGCATACCCGGCACAATAAATATGTGCTTTGAGGGCATTGAGGGCGAATCACTTTTGTTGATGCTTGATTTTAAGGGTATTTCGGCTTCATCGGGTTCGGCCTGCACCTCGGGCTCGTTAGACCCAAGCCACGTGCTGCTAAGCATTGGGCTTCCGCACGAGATTGCGCACGGCTCGCTAAGACTGTCTTTCAGTGAAGAAAACACCTTAGACGATGCAAAATACATTGTAGAACAGTTATACCCGATAGTAGACAGACTAAGAGTTATGTCACCATTGTGGGAGAAAATTAAGCAAAACGGATGAGTTCAAGCTCGCCTATAACGACATAATTCAGGCGCTTTTTGGCTTGTTGTCATCCGCAGGCATTAGATTTACGAATATTTTAACAATGCAGAGTCGAATATTCGACCTTTAAAATCGGGTTCGAACCCATCGGCTTTGCTTAAGGAGAACGAGAAATGTACACAGAACAAGTAATGGACCATTTTATGAACCCTCGTAATATGGGTGAGATTGCCGATGCAGACGGCATTGGTGAGGTTGGTAACGCCAAGTGTGGCGATATTATGAAAATGTATATAAAGGTTAAGGACTCGGTTATTGTAGACGTTAAGTTCAAAACCTACGGCTGCGGCTCGGCAATTGCAACTTCATCCATTGCCACCGAAATGATAAAGGGTCACACACTGAACGAAGCTTTACAACTTTCCAACAAGGCGGTTGTTGAGGCTCTGGGCGGACTTCCCGCACATAAAATTCACTGCTCGGTATTGGCTGAGCAGGCAATTAAAGCGGCTTTGTCTGACTACTACCGCAAAAACGGTATAGACCCCGAGCCGATTGTTGGCAAAATAACCGAGTGTGACCACGACCACTGTGAGTCCTGCTCGGAAGACTGATAAGCTTTGAGTCAGTTCGCAAAATCCTGACTAAAAATAAAACTAAGCGGTATTCCTACCGTAAAAGGAGAAAAAAATGAATAAAAAAACATCTTTGCAGCGCCTTTGTTCAGGCGCAGTTATTGCCGCATTTTACACGGTGCTGACCTACCTTTCGTCTGCTTTGGGACTGGCCTACGGCGCAATACAGTTCAGACTCTCTGAAGCGCTTTGCGTTTTGCCGCTTTTTAGTGGCTGGTCGGTTGTAGGTCTTAGCGTTGGTTGTATTTTGGGCAACTTGGCAAGTCCGTTCGGCTTTTGGGATATATTGTTTGGCACCGCGGCCACTCTGTCTGCAGGCATTTTAACAAACAAGTGCAAAAATTTAAACTTAAAAGGAATCCCGATTTTGAGTCTTATGTTCCCTGTTTTGTTTAATGCATTACTTGTGGGGCTGGAGGTTGCTTTTTTGGTCGACGGCGAATTTCTGCCGCTCTTTTCTATTACCTTTTTAGAGGTCTTTATAGGAGAAGGTGCAGTAATTTTTGCATTGGGCTTGCCGCTTTATTTATTCTGCAAAAAATCAAAACATTTAGGTAAATTTTTAAAATAGTTTAGGGCTCTGCTAACGCAGAGCCTTAATTTTTGCCCAAATTCAAAGATAATTGTCTTATTTTCTATTTACATTTAAGTTTACATCTTTTAAAATGTTAGTAATGTACAAATTTTTATCAATATAGGGTATTGCTTTTTGTACATATATCTTGTAAAATCTTTTCGAGAGGGAATTTTTCCAAAAGAGGTAATTTTTATGTTAGACATTGTTTTCAAAGGAACAAAAAACGGAAGCTATTCTTACTGCGCCGACCAGACACCTATTGTAAGCATAGACGTAGTTGACCCGGCTGTACGGTTATTTAAAAAGACCAACATAACCGTAAACGTTTGCTCGTTTGATAAAAAGGTAAGTCTTACTCAGTCGCTTGTCAGAACGGTTTTTGGAAACTGCGACACGCTTGATTTTTATTTTGATGAATTAACACAGGGCAACTACCTGGTTACAGCCACTCTTATAGCTGATGATGTTAATATAACGAGAACTGCTCCGCTAACGGTTCTTGATTCATTCCTGCCCAACCCGACCGAGTGTTATAACCGCCGCTTAGAGCTTGGCACGACCGCTCATTCAGAATTTGCAAATTCTGTCTACGGCGAAGACGTTCCTACTCCGGCGATTAAGAATTCTTCGGAGTATCCCCGTAAGGTTGATACCGATTTAGAGCTAAGTACTAAAAACTCTAAAATAAACAAAAACGCAAAATATATTTTTGAAAACGACCGCTACGTTTACGCAATAACTGCCGACAATGAGGAAGTTATTGCCTACAAAGAAAACGGCGGCTATATAGACGTTTTAGCCGGCGGCGGTAACTTTAATATTAAAAACATAGACAACGAAACCGCTTTACTTACCAAAGAGGTTAAGTCTTTTGAAGCGGCCAAGGACTCTGTTAAGGTAACCTACAACGTTGATTCTGACGATAAGGGCGCAGTTTGCAAAAGTGAGTATATTTTTGGCGAAAACTCCATAAGCATTTTTGCAAGTGTTAAATACTCGGGCAAAAAGGCCGTTAAGCACGATAACTCAAGACTCGAGCGCGTATTTTTAAACGAGCCGTTAGACACCACCGCTCCCGTTAATTTTGACTGGAGATATCCCGCAGGTAACGACTACCCCTACCGCTACACAGAAAGCTGGGTAGTGGCTCACGCTCTTGATAAAAATCACCGTGTTTACTCATACACCCGCGGTGATATTCCGCTAAGAATATGGAACTACGCAGTAAGCGGTAAAACCAAAAATTTATACACATATTTCGAGCCTACAACCTCGCTCGATTACACACTTCATTACGATTTAGTTTTGGCCGATAAGCGCCGCAACATAGATACCGACTATATATCTCTTTTTGAAGGTAAGCAGTCAGACTTTGCGGCAGGTATTGCTCCCACAATAGAAAACGACGATATTTCCACAATGTTTGTACGTGACTCGCTTGATTTGAACATTAACGTAACCAACATTGTAAAGGAAGATATTTTGGTTGCCATAAGATACGACCTGCGCGATTACTACGGCAATATACTCGATATCGGCGAATTTAACTGTGAAAAAATATCGGCTCTTAAAAACATTAACCGCGAGCTTCACATAGATGCCAAAACTCACGGCTACGGTATGTTCTTTGTAAACCTTACCGTAAAGAGCAAGAAGTACACCTACAAAGAGTATTATCCCTTCGCTCTTTTAGATGATTACAAATATAAACACACCAAGACCAGTCCGTACAGTATATGTCAGGTTCTGCCTGATAGCTGGGTACCCTTTGCCGATAGCTATTCCATCAGCACAAAGGTTGGTAATGCGGCGCTGAGATGCGCATTTTTCTCCAACGACGGCGGCCCGTACGATGAATATTTACAAAAGTACAAGGATGACGGCGTTAAAATTTTAGGCAGCGGCACAACCGAGCAAAGAATGATCGAATTCGGTAAGTATTTCGACGAATGCCTATACGGAAACGAAATAAACCTTGCAAGCTTCTGGGGTGGAGTCCCACTAGAAGAACGCTTTAACCTTTACTACAACGATTATTTCCTGCCCCTTCGCGCCAACTGTGACAAGTACGGCAAAAAACTGGTTAGCGCAGGTATATCGGCAGCGCAGACCGAATGGTTCGATGCCATTTATGAAAAGGGAATTTGGGATCAGATAGACAAATTCTCGGTTCACGTTTACGGCATACCCTACTCCCCCGAATGCCCCGAGCGTATGGACGATATGTGGAGCACCGAGGGCGGTCTTAAAAGAACGGTAGCCGCACTGGAGAAATACGGCAAAAAGCCGTTCCAGATTAACGAAATGGGCTATCACACAGGCAGACAAGACGCTTGTGTAGATTTAAGAACCCAGGCCGACTATAACATTCGCTCCCACGTGCTTTGCGTGGCCTACGGCGCAGAATTTTCTGCCGCTTACGGTCTGTACGATTTCTCGGGCTCGGGCTTTGGTACAAGTATAAGCGATAACGAGCATCACTTTGGTCATTTTTATATGCCCGACTGCTTCGGCAGAGTTTTACCCAAGCCTTCGGGTGTTACCTTTGCGTTCTTTACCAGACTTATGGAAAGTACACAAAGCATAACCGAAAACAATGAGCTCTCACGCGGCACAGTTAAGGCTTATACAGCCGACACCACCGAGCACGGCAACGTTTTAATTGCCTGGTCTAACTGCTCCAGGCTTCCTAACGACGTTGGCGACGTAGAAAACTGCTCGTATTACAACACCGTTTTAAGAGAGCCCACTATGCCCTGGCAAAATCAGTGGCACGGCACCGAATGGGTATGGATAAGCACCGAAAACGACTCGGTTACCGTTGTAGACCTTATGGGTCACAAAACCGTTTACCCGGCTCATCTCGGAAAAGTGAGAATACCTTTAACAGGCGCACCTGTTTGTGTTCTGGGCGCTAAACTTTAAATTAAAGGAGCAAAATTATGGAGCTGAAAATTCTAACCAATAAAGACGGCGGCTACGTTTATGGCATTGATGAAAGAATTATGGTTAACCTTGATCTTTACACAGGTTACCAAAAACATACTGCCGATATTTCCGTTTCCGTTACCTCTGCCGACCACACCTATAAAAAAGAGTATAGTCGCAGAAAAACTCTTGCAATAAGGCTTGATAATTTAGAGTTTTATTTTAACGATTTAACACTTGGCAACTATCTAGTAGAAGCCACAGTTAAATGCGGTGATGAGTTTTTATACGAAACTGCACCTTTATCGGTTGTTGCATACAAAACGGGATCCCCTTCCGATAACTACAACTGGAAGTTACCTTTAGGCGAGGGCAAAAACCAAAACTTTGCCAATTTTGAGTTTGAAGGCACCGCTCCCACACCTGCAAAGACACGTTCAAACGATTACTACGGCAAGGTAGAAACCGATTTAGAGTTGCCTGTCAACAAATCTGCCATCGACAAAGCCTCGGCGCAGTTTTTCTATGAAAATGACCGTTATGCTTACGCAATAACAAAAGACAACAAAGAGATTATTGCATACAAGGAAGACGGCGGCTATATTGACGTTTTAGCAGGCGGCGGTAAGTTCAATATCTTCGATAAAGACGGCAAGGTTGGTATTGAGGGCGGCGAAATTTTAGACTTTAAAAAATGTGATGACGGCATTGAAGTAACCTACAAGGCAGGCGGTACTGCTGAGGGCGCCGTTGTAACCAATAAATACACCTTTAACGAGAACGCTGTTTCGGTTGCCGCAACCGCTAAATACAGCGGTGAGGTCACCTTGGTTTCGGGTCTTTACCACTCGCACTTAAAGCGTGAGTTTTTAACCGAGTATACCGACTCTTACAATGCGCTAAACTTCGAATGGCGTTATCCGGTTAATAATGACTTCCCCTACCGCTACACAGAGTGCTGGTCCATTGCCAACGCGCTCGATAAAAACCACAGGGTTTACACCTTTAACCGTGGCGATATTCCGCTGAATCTTTGGGATTACCATATGCGCTACCCCAAAGAGAACGTTTGCACCCACTTTGTCGATACTAATAATCTGGACTACACCCTTACCTACGATTTAGTTTTAGCCGACCGCAGAAGAACCGAAAACGTAGATTATATTTCTCTGTTTGAGGGTAAGAATTCCGACTTTGCCGCAGGTATTGCTCCTGTAACAGAAAACGATGATAATTCCACCCTTTTTGTACGTGATTCCGTAGATTTAAACCTTAACGTTACAAATCTTGTAAAAGAGGACACCGCAGTAAGCATTAAGTACGATATTCGTGATTACTACGGCAGGGTTTTAGAGGTTGGCGAGTTTTATGATGAAAAACTCCCTGCAAAGAGCCAAATCAACCGTGTTATAAACGTTAACACCACAAAGCACGGCTACGGAATGTTCTTTATTAACCTTATGGTGGTAAGCGGCAAGCAAACCTTCCGCGATTATTATTCGTTTGCTCTGCTCGATAATTACGAGTACAAATACAACGCTACCAGCAAGTTCGGTATCGTACAGATTCACCCCGACCGCTCTATTCCGTTTGCCGACAGCTTTTCATTATGCAATAAAATAGGCGTTGCGGTTACACGTGGCGGCTTTATTGCGGGCAACCCGAATCTTGCTCACGAGTGCAGCAAGTACGACGTTAGCCTTAAATACTGCAAGCTTGCAAAGGAAAAAGGTATAAGAGTTGTAGCTCACGGCTCTAATGAAGACCAGATTATAAACTTTGGCGAGTACTTTGACGAGTGTATGGCAGGCAACGAAATTAACGGCGGCTCCTTTATGGCCAAAAAGCCTATGGAAGAATGCTATGAGGAATTTATGAAGTTCTTCGAGCCGCTAGAGGCCGCCTGCAGAAAGCACGACAAAACACTTATGCACAGCGGTATCTCTGCCGGTCAGACCGAGTGGTATGACTACATTTACAAAAAAGGCCTTTGGGACAGAATGGACAAAATGAGCGTTCACGTTTACGGAATCCCCTACTCTCCCGAATGTCCCGAAAGACTTGACCACGTATGGAGCACCGAGGGCGGCTTAATAAGAACGGTTGAGGCTATAAGAAAATACGGTCCAAAGCCCTGGCAGGTTAATGAGATGGGTTACTCGACTCCAAAATATGATACCTGTGTAGATTTAAGAACTCAGGCCAACTACAACGACCGCACCTATATTCTCTGCCTTGCATACGGCGCAGAACACGCCGCAGCATACTGTTTTTACGATATTTCGGGTTCGGGTCTTGGTATACTCCCCGGTGATCAGGAATATCACTTTGGTTACTTCTATATGCCCGACTACTACGGCAGAATTTTACCCAAGCCTGCGGCGCTGACCTATGCTACTATGACAAGGGTATTAGAGAGCGCCGACAGAATTTATGAGAACTTTACATATTCTCGAAAGAACCACGTTCGCGCATTTACCGCTACAACCAAAGAGCACGGCGACGTTTTAGTTGCCTGGTCTATGCGCACAAGGCTGCCAAACGATATGGGCGAGGTTGAAAACGACACACATATTAACACCGCCAAGCGTGAGCCTACTATGCCGTGGCAGAATCAGTGGAAGGATACTCAGTGGATTCTCGTTAAAACCGAAAACGACCACGTCACACTGGTTGACGAAATGGGCAAAAAGACAATTTCGCCCGCGCGTCACGGTGTTGCCCGTGTTCCGCTTACCGGCGCGCCAATCTACGTATTAGGCGCAACGCTTGATGAAAACGATGCCAACAGCGAGCCTTTGACTTACATATAATCAAGTAATTTTAAAACTCCGCTAAGTAAATTAGCGGAGTTTTTTCGTGCTCATCAAAAACTTTAAAAAATTACACAAATTAAATACTTAATTCTATTTACATATCTTTTTTTGTACTATATAATGCAAGTGGCACTTAAAAACGTGCTGACTTAAAGCAAAAGGAGAATTGCTATGGAGTTGAATTTTTTAAGTCCTAAGGGCGGCTACATATTTTCACTAGATGAGCGCGCAATGGCAAACATTGACGTTATTGTAGACAAACCCTGGACAAACGTTACACTAACCGTTAAGGTAACGTCCTACAAAAAAGATTATGAGAAAATCTACACCGTAAGAAAGACAATAACTTTATCGTTAGATAATTTTGAGTTTTTCTTCGATGACTTAAAGCTTGGCACCTACATTGTAGAGGCCACCTTAGAGTCGGGCGAAACTTCCATTACAAAAAGCGTTCCGCTTGCAGTTGTTGCATTTAAGTCGGTTAACCCTGCAAACAACTACAACTGGAAGCTGACATTAGGCAACGAAGAAAACAAAGCGTTTGCCAACGCCGGCTACTGCGCTACCGCAACCCCCGGTTACAAGCGCCAGAACGATTATTTTGGCAAGGCAGACACCGATTTAGAGCTACCCGCCGATAAATCTGCTATCGACAAAGCCTCGGCTCAGTTTTTCTATGAAAACGACCGTTACGCTTATGCAATTACCAAAGACGGAAAAGAGGTTATTGCATATAAGGAAGCAAACGGCTATATTGACGTTTTAGCAGGCGGCGGAAAGTTTTATATTTTCGATAAAGAAAACAACGTTGGTATTGAGGGCGGCGAAATTTTAAGCTACCAAAAATGTGATAACGGCATTGAGGTAACCTATGCCGCCACGGGTACAGCCTCGGGCGCAGTTTTGAAAACAAAATATATATTTAATGAAAACTCCGTTTCGGTTGCAGCATCGGTTAAATACAGCGGTGACGTTACACTGGTAAGCGGCACCTACCACTCACTTTTAAAGAGAGAGTTTTTAAACGAGTCACTCGACTCCTACAACGCTTACAATTTCGACTGGAGATATCCGTACGATAACGACTACCCCTACCGCTATACAGAGTGCTGGACCATTGCCAACACCCTTGATAAAAACCACAGAGTTTACACCTTTAACCGTGGCGATATCCCTTCTCGTATATGGGACTACCACGTAAGATACCCGAAAGAGAGTCTTTGCACCTTCTTCCCCGAGGGCAACGAGGTTGACTATACCTTAACCTACGATTTGGTATTAGCCGACCGCAGAAAGACCGATAATATAGATTACGTTTCTATGTTCGAGGGTAAAAATTCCGACTTTGCCGCAGGTATTGCGCCTGTTATTGATAACGATGACAATACCTCTATTTTTGTGCGTGATGAATTAGATTTACAAATCAACGTTACAAACTTAGCAAATCGTGATACAAAGGTTTGCATTAAGTACGACGTTCGTGATTACTACGGCTCTATTGTAGATGCGGGCGAATTTAACGATGAGGTAATAGATATAAACGCATCGGTCAACCGCATTATAAATATAAGCACAAAGAAATACGGCTACGGTATGTTCTTTGTAAACTTAATGGTAGTAAGCGGCAAGTACACCTACCGTGAGTATTATCCGTTAGCGATGCTTGAGCATTACGAGTACAAATACAACGCTACCTCTCCGTTTGGTATTAACCAGATTTTAGACAACCGCTCGGTTCCTTACTCAGACAGCTTGAGTATTTGCAACAAGGTTGGTGTTGCGGTAACACGCGGCGGCTTTATAGGTAACCACGAGTACTGTAAAAAGGTAAGAGAAAAGGACATAAGAATAGTCGCTCACGGTATGAACGAAAAGCGCATTGAGGAATTCGGCGAGTATTTTGACGAGTGTATGAGTGGTAACGAAATTAACCTACCCAGTATTTTCGGCATAAAGACGGTCGAAGAATGCTTTTACGAATTCTGGGATAAATTCTACGCACCCCTCGCCGATGCCTGCGCAAAGCACGGCAAAACGCCTATTGCCTGCGGTGTATCGGCAGGTCAGACCGCTTGGTACGATATGCTTTATGAAAAGGGCGCCTGGGATAAAATTCCGAAAATCTCGCTGCACGTTTACGGTATACCCTACTCCCCCGAATGCCCCGAGATGCTGACAAACATCTGGAGCACCGAGGGCGGACTTATAAGAACAAAGAACGCTATAGAAAAATACGGTTCTAAGCCCTTCCAGGTTAACGAAATGGGATATCACACCGCAAGACCCAAAGCGCACGTTTGCCTCAGAACTCAGGCAGACTACAATATTCGTTCCTACATTCTTTGTATTGCCTACGGCGCAGAGCATGCCGCTGCATACTGCTTCTACGATTTCTCAAACGTTGGCTACGGCACACTTATGGGCGATATGGAGCATCACTTCGGTCATTTTTATATGCCCGACTACTTTGGCCGTGTATTGCCAAAGCCCGCAGGTATTGCCTACGCTAATATGACAAGAGTACTCGAAAGCTCGCAAAAAATCACCGAGAACGAGCGCTACTCCAAACGCAAGGTGCGCGCATTTACGGCCGACACCAAAGAATACGGCGACGTGCTTGTTGCCTGGACCAACTGCGCACCCCTGCCTAACGATACGTACGAGTGCGAAAATTCTTACGATAACCCCAAAGAGCGCTTCCCCACTATGCCTTGGGAAAACCAATGGAAGCGTGGCGAGTGGATATTCATAAAGACCGAGCAAGAATATGTAACCGCAGTTGACCTTATGGGCCATAAGAAAACCTACAAGGCAACCCGTGGCACCGCCCGTGTAGAGCTTACCGGCGCCCCAATATTCATTATCGGCGCAAAGCTTGACTAAAAGTAAAATAAAAAAGCACGGGCTGCACCGCAAGACAGTTTTAAAATTGTTCTCGTCGCCCGATGTGCCGCACCACAGGCTGCTATTATGGGTATGAAATAACAATTTCATATTGTAGGGACAGGCGTCCTCGACTGTCCGTTATATACAATTTATCCCCACCGAGCAAACGGTGGGGATTTTTGTATTTATTGCAATATAACACAAAAAATGATATAATAACCAAAAATAATATGCAGATATTCGCATAACAAACCGAGAGGAAATTTTATTATGAAAAAAACAATTCGAATAATGACTATTATAGCCGTTGTGCTTGCGGGGTTCTCTCTAATACTTATTCTTACTTCCATTCCGTTTCAGAGTATGCTTGCTCGCGAAGTCTATGGATATCCCGAAGATGTGGTGGAGGCATTGCCTCAGTTTCCTCTATTATCTTTTTTGATTTGCTTCTTGCGTACGGCTTGTATAGCTCTGTTAATTTTTTGCTGCGGGAATAAGAAGGGCGGCATTTGGCCGGAATTGCTTATTCTTGGTTGTTTGGTAATTATTTTACCTTCAATCAGCCAAATTGTATTGCCGTTATATACTGAATTACTGAGACGCATGGGTAGCCAACACCTCATCGCCAATTCTGTGGTCACAAATATTGCCAATTTTTGTGCAATCCCTTCCAACTTGGGACAGGCGCTTGCTTATGTGACTTGTGGTATGAGCATTGCGTTTAAGAAAATCAACATAAACACAAATCATGCGGCAATAGACGAAGAAATTAATCTTTAATTACGTGTGTTTTTTTACAATTCCCATCTTTTGTGAACGATACATAAAAGAAGGTCGTACGGAGCGCTCCGTACGACCTTCTTTTTTATTTGCAATTTATTTTTTCTTGTAAATTACCAGTTTTCTGATTAAGAAATTGTAAAGGAACACTAAACCTGTTGCGATGATTTTAGATAACATCTCATTAAAGTCAAAAGCGTCTACCATAAGCCACATAAGTCCAAGATTAAGCAGCAGACCTACTATGCTTGCCAGATAAATTTCAAGTATCTCTTTGATTACGGCTTTTTTGCTTTCTTTAAACACCAGCACTCTGCCCGCAAGCCAGTTTACAAAGGTAGCTATTACGTAGGCTATTACGGTGGCCAGCATATAATGAAGGGCTGTTTTCTCGAGCACGAAAAACATCAGCCACTCGGTTACGGTTGCAACGCCGCCAACAACTAAATACAGCAAAAATTCTTTTAGGTTTTTGTTTTTAATCATACGTTTTTATTCCTCAAAAATATCATTGTGAGTAAACTGAAGCGAGTATAAATCTTTGTATATTCCCTGCGCCTGCATCAGTGCATCGTGCGAGCCACGCTCAACAATTTTTCCGCTATCGACCACGGCAATTTCATCGGCATTGCGAATGGTAGAGAGTCTGTGCGCTACAATAAGGGTTGTTCTGCCCTTGCAAAGCTCGTCGAGTGCGCTTTGAATGAGTATTTCGGTCGTGTTATCGAGCGCGCTTGTGGCCTCATCCAAAATTAAAATTGCGGGGTCCTTTAAGAAAAGTCGGGCAATGCTTATTCTCTGCTTTTGTCCGCCGGAAAGTTTTACTCCACGCTCGCCGATTTCGGTATCGTACCCGTTTTTAAGGCCCATAATATAATCGTGTATGTTGGCCTTTTTAGCGGCCTCGATCATCTGCTCCTCGCTGGCGAGCGGGTTGCCGTAAAGAATATTATCACGCAAAGTGCCTACAAACAGGAAAACATCTTGCTGGACTATACCTATATTCTTTCTTAAGGACTCTAGTTTTATGTCCTTAATATTTATGCCGTCTATTAAAATTTCGCCTTCGTCGTGTTTTATATCGTAAAATCTTGGCAGCAGATGGCAAATGGTGGTTTTACCGCCACCCGATGAGCCTACGAGCGCCAGCTTTTTGCCACGGGACAGCTTTAGGTCAATATTATTCAGCACGTTTTTGGTGCCGTCGTACGAAAAAGTAACGTTTTTAAATTCAATATCGCCCTTAACGTCAGTTAGCTCTATTGCGGTGGGCTCATCGACCTCGGGCTGCTCTTTCATAATTTCGGCAAAGCGCTTAAAGCCGCTAAGACCGTTCTGGAACTGCTCCATAAAGCCGATAAGGGTAGTTACGGGGTTTATAAACAGGTTTACCGACACTATAAAGGTAGAATAATCGCCAAAAGAAATTCGGCCTGCGTACAAGAAAAGTCCGCCCGCTATTAGTATAAAAACGTTAAAAACGTCGGTTATAAACGAGGTTGATGAGTGAAATTTTGCCATTGCTTTATACGCCTTTGCAGAGGCAGACACAAAGGTTGCGTCGCCCTTTGCAAATTTTTCGGTTTCGGTTTTGGCGTTGGTGTAGGCCTTGGTTACTCTAATACCCGTTACACTGCTTTCTACGGCGGCGTTTATAATGGCGTTAGAGGTTCTGCGCTCGTCAAAAGCCCTGCGCATTGCCTTGCGCAAAACGGCGGTAACCACGGCCAAAATAGGTACGCAGGTAAAAATTATAAGGGTCAAGTATATATCAATAGTTGCAAGATATGAGAACGATAAAATTATCATAACCGTGCTTATAAGCAGGTTTTCGGGACCGTGGTGAGCAAGCTCGCAGATCTCAAAAAGATCGCTCGTAATGCGGGTCATAATCTTGCCGGTTTCGTTGTTATCGTAAAACTTGTAGGGTAATTTTTGCAGATGAGAAAACAGATCCTTTCGCATTTGCGACTGCATTCCGACACCTATAACGTGGCCGTAATACTGCACGAAATATCTGAGGAACATTCTGACCGCATAAATTACAAGTACTCCAACACCCGCAAAAACTATGTGCTTGTACATTTTATCGGGTATGTAGACGTTTAGCATTTTATTGGTTACCACAGGGTAAACCATACCTATTACCGATATGAGCAGTGCCGCCAGCATATCGAGCACCAACATCTTTTTATAGGGCTTATAATACCCCAAAAATAACTTGAGCATATTTTATCATTCCTTTTATTAGTATAATCATAATACCATATTAAAAAACATTATTCTACCCTTGCAAATAAAAAATATTGAATATTTTGTAAATTTATAGTAAAATAAAGTAAAAATAACAAGGAGTGTTTTTTATGAGATGTATTAATTGCGGTTTTGATTTTCCCGATAATACCGAATTTTGTCCTAATTGCGGATGCGCCGCCCCAAAGCCGCAAGGCAATTCCTTTTTTAATGCAGCAAGCTCTGCGGCAGAAACAGTGACTAATGTTTTAAGAGATCCGCTGTTTTTGGTTATCTGTATTCTAATAAGCGCAAGTACCGTAATAGGTCTTTTAAACAATACATTTAACATATTTAATATTTTATATGCGATATTTTTATGGCTCGTTTACTTTAATTCTAAAAAAGAAGCCGTAGACTCCAAGCTTTTAAGAAACCTAAGCGGTATGGTATTCGCAGTATTTATCTTTAACTTTGTTATTATAGGAATATTTTTCTTAGCTGGTATTACGGTTGCGGCGGCAATAAACCTTGTAGGCTCTGACCCGGAACTTTTAAATCAGGTTTTAAACTACATAGGTGAGTTCGACCCAGCATCTATAGATGCTTTTAAGGATTTGCTCTCACTCTCGGGCTTTTTCTTCTTTTCGGTATTTACCGTGCTTATGGCACTATCCGGCGTGCTAAACTTCTTTAGCTACAAAAAAATCCACAACTTTGCCAAATCTGTGGCCGACAGCGTTCAAAACGGCGTACTTGATTTAAAATCTATAACCGCCACAAAGGTATGGTTAATAATTTTTGCAATAGCAGAGGCTATAAATATTTTCGAATGCAGGTCTGCGTTCGATGTTGCAAGTCTTGTCTGCGCAGCGTTAGCTCCTATATTCGCCTTCTGCCTTGTAAATAAGTTAGAGAAATCGGCAAAACCCGGGCTTTAAAAACTAAATGTAATCCAAAATAATTTTAATAAAACGCCTTGTCTTTACGGCAAGGTGTTTTATTAAATAAAGGTATATTTTGAACTTTTTGTAAAAAACTAAATATTACACCGATTCGACTTGACAAAAGGTATAAGGTGTGATAAAATACTATCTACCGAAAGAAATTCGGCAAAACTTAAATATCGCGGGGTAGAGCAGTTGGTAGCTCGTCGGGCTCATAACCCGGAGGTCGCAGGTTCAAGTCCTGTCCCCGCAACCAAATCAGATACCGCTGTTGATACAATCGTGTCGACAGCGGTATCGTTATTTTACCGCTAAAAACATAGGCAGAATAAGCACTCATAAAAACAAGCGTTGCATTTTGGGAGTATTCCACCCATCCTGCAACGCTTTTTTGATTGTTTTTATTGCCCACCCCCGGGATTTAACCTAACATTCATACCGACCTATCGTTAAACAACCGCTATTCGTTAAACTACTGAAATACACCTCTGTATAATTGCTTGATTTTATTCTTCCAAAGTTGTCAAATATTCTTGAGGTGTTTTAGCACCGTGAAGTGATGCAATGCGATCGTTGCGTTCTGTTTCCATATACTTAGCTAACTCCTCGTTACACGTAAATCTTAATGTGGATGTATACATATGTTTATCTTCACTTAAATGTTCGAGCAAGAGCTTATATTTTTTGCCCTTGACAGTATAGTTAGCAAGTGTAGAATCAAATATTCCAATAATACACGGCAGGTCTCGTTCAACACCAAACAAAGATATATGGGAAGTTGCTTGAAATTCAAAATATATTGATTTGCCAATAGATTTTTTAACTTCAGCGTCATCTCGCATATCCCACTCGCCGTCAAGACTATCGATTTTCTTATTATCTCTTATTGGAACTTTTTTGATTAGGTTTTGATATAGCGTTTCTATTGTTTGTATAGTAGAGAAATCGATTTCTTCTTGAGGGGGGACAAAACTAACGTCTAATAACTCTTCAATTAAAAGAACCTTTTCCCAAAACAGTACACTATCTGGGTCATACTTTTTTACTTTTGAGGTATCTATATCTGTGATTAGAGGTTGACCGCAAAACAACCCTTCTCCGTCTACAAACGCATTATAAATAGAGGTTGACTCAACAATGTCTCTTATGTTTTTTGCATGAGACAAGTTGAATGAAATGTTGAATTGAATTGTGCTCTTCACTTCGTCAACAAAATAATGAACGGTCAAAGGGGTTTCACCTGCCGACTCAAATGCTGCAATATGTACACTGTCATTGGGTACACGCTTAAAGATTAATTGGCGAGAGTACTTCGCACATCCTACCTGCAAGGGGAAAGCGGCAGGAAAGGGTTGGGGATACATAACCATTTCTCCAGAAATGTATGTTACGGGACAATAAGGGTTATAGTGTAAACGATCAATTGGAAATTCTTCGCCGTTTAATGTTATATAACCCTCCTTTTTCAATTGCAAGGGGATTGGTTTTTGAGCGTTATATGAATAGCTTAAAACATCTTCCATGGTAAATTTTTTACCAAGTATTTTTTTGTGTTCTTCTGAAGGGACAAACAAAAAACCTCCAAACGTAACACTTCCGCCATCAGAGACAATTTCGCAGTTCCCGTTTTCTGTTGCTCTATATTTGACCCCTTGGGGCAAACTCGTGTTAAGATGTTCAACCATTGCATCGGGAATCTTTAATTCAGTTTGGGGTTTACCATTAAATACCCTATTAAAATCAACAAACATTAGAAATCCCTCCCCGCTACATCCCAAATTAGAATTTTAGCAATCAGTTCGTGTTGAACAGAATCATCAAAATCTGATATTTCTTTTACTAACTTTTCAAAATCGGCGCGTGTCTTGACAATGATATATTTTAAGTCATCATATTCAAACTGTAGTGATATTTCAGGAATACCAGCCATAGAATTACTGATTTCTTCTAATACGCCCGCGTTAACAATCATTTTGCCATGAAAAGCTTGTTCAAACCCAGCGGGAGTAACATTAGGAACAAAGCGCCACTCACATTCATCGGTAAAACATTTAACTTCTGTTTTTCCGGTGTTACGATTTTCCATTTTTCCATCGTAAGGTTTATAGTACATTAGTTCATGCAACAGAAAGCTTTTCATTTTTTCTTGTGCAGAACCTTTTCTTGTCATAGGAGCGGATAAAGCTGCAGAAAAAGCCGTAGTAAAGTCATTGCGCAATTCGGAATTTTGATTAATATATTGAATCGGTTGAATTCCTCTGCTCATGCCCCATTCTTTACTAAACGCCAATCCATAGTAGCCATACCAATCCAAGTGAACCCCTAACCTGTGCATATTGATATCGCAAAAACACTTCATCGGGAATGCGATTTTTTTAAGTTTGGGAATTTTCAAATAACTAATATCTTCAACACAGTATCTAGGAGATATCATTTTGGTTTTTATGTATGGAATAAGGAATTCAAGTTTTGGAGTAAATGTAAAAAGTGTATCCGCCTGTATAGTGGAAGGCGTATGACTCTTTTGCTTGGAAACACGAACCTTCGGATTATTCAACGATACAATTGTATTCTTGTCCACAGAGACACACCTCCCATTATTCTTTATATTATATCATAATTCGACAGCTTTTTCAATGAGTACAGTATAAATACAAAAAATCCTCCAATGATAGCGATCTATCACCGGAGGATTGCTGTTACGTTTTTTCGTCTACATTCTCACCTCAACATCAATGCCGTTCATAAAATGGAACTCCAAGCATTCATCTGCATACACGGTTACGTGGTCAACGGTGGAGTGCCAAAGGACGGGGTCGAACTGAAGCTGAAGGGTGTCAAGCTCGGTGATGGCGAAAAGGAATCCGCTCATAATGTCTGCTTGAATGAGCCTGCGGTCACGCTTTTTTTGTAAGGTATCATAGCGGTTTTGTGCCTTTTCGTGCCGTTCCACCAGGGCGTTATAGCGATTGATGTATTCATCCTGGTCGATAGCCTGCACGGCGTTTTCGTTGATGCACTTTTGAATAAGGCCTGCGACCACATCCATCTCTTGGAGCAGTTCCTCGCATTCAGCATCAATTGTTGCGGTATCCATCAGCTCGTGACGTATAAGCTGACCGTCCTCAAGGAGTGCCTCTCTGTTAACCATCAGTTTGCTTAACGCTACCGCGAAAAGCTCCTTAATATCGTCTTCGTATAAATGTGGTGTGGTGCATTTCTTGTCACCCTTGAATTTAGCGTTGCATTGCCATATGGTTCGGCGGTATTTACTGTTTGAGTGCCACACCTTTGAGCCGAAGATCTCACCGCAATCTCCGCAGATAAGCTTTCCAGCAAAGGGACCGTTGCATAGGGTACGCCTGCTGTTATCCTTTCTGCGATGAAGCTCCAACTGCACCCGTTCCCATTCCTCGGGTGCAATGATTGCCGGATGGCTGTGTTCCACATAATACTGAGGAACTTCGCCCTCGTTGACCTTCATCCTTTTCTGCAAAAAGTCAACAGTGTACCTCTTTTGGAGTAGTGCTGAGCCTTTGTATTTCTCGTTTCGCAGGATGCTTTCAACGGTCTGCCTTAGCCAGTTGGTTTTCCCCGCAGGGGTGGGAACTCCGGTTTCGGTAAGATGCCTTGCAATGGCGTTGGTAGACATTCCTTCCATAAACATTCGGTAAATAGCGCGCACGGTTTCTGCCTCTTCGGGTACGATCTCGGGTAGACCGTCTGCGCCTTTTTTGTATCCCAAGAACTGCTTATAAGGCATACTGACCTTACCATCTGCGAACCGCTTTCTTTGACCCCAGGTCACGTTCTCGGAAATGGAACGGCTCTCCTCCTGGGCAAGGGATGACATTATGGTAATAAGCAGCTCGCCCTTAGAGTCCATTGTCCATATATTTTCCTTTTCAAAATAGACCTCAACGCCCTTGTCCTTTAGTTTGCGGACGGTGGTAAGACTGTCCACAGTGTTACGAGCGAAACGGCTGACACTTTTGGTAACGATCAGGTCGATTTTACCACTCAAGGCATCGGCTATCATGCGATTAAAGCCATCACGCTTTTTGGTGTTGAGTGCGGAGATGCCTTCATCGGTATAGACCTCAACAAACTCCCATTCGGGGCGGCTTTTAATGTAGTTTGTATAGTAATCCACCTGCGCCTCGTAGCTTGTAAACTGCTCATCGCTGTCGGTGGACACACGAGCATAACCAGCTACCTTGCGTTTGGCTTTTGAGGTGATAGGGACACTGGTATGCAGGTTTCGGGTAGCGGGTATTACGGTTACATTTTTAGCTGTCGCCATTTTGCCTGCTCCTTTCTTTTGTTTTCTTACCGACCGCTGCCCTCATCTCGGGAGTCCAACTTTCCGAGCGTGAGCGGTCTTTCCATCGTTTAACGGTTGTTTCTCTGTTTTCAAGGGAGAATATCAAGGTGTTATCTTTGTCGGCTGTAATTGCCGTTATTTTACTGAAATCATCAATCTCGGCAGCAAGTGCCATCAAAGTCGGTTCGGGGATGGCTTTCGACGGGCAGACTTTTTTGCCGAGGGTATTGTAGGTGGCGCATATCCATACGGGGCCCGTTTTCGTTACCTTTCTGCGATAGTGTTTTCCGCATCCGGCACAGGTGATAAGTCCCGTAAAAGGATATTCTGTTTTCGTTTGTGGTTTTGCAAAACGTTCCGCCCGTCTTGCCATCTCCAGTTGTACCAAGTTATAGGTGCCGATATCGATGATCGGCTCGTGGGTGTTCTCTGCGTGGTACTGCGGAAGTTCTCCGTGGTTTACAAGAGTGCGTTTCGTAAGGTGGTTCTCACGAAATTTGGTTTGTAGCAGAAGGTTACCTGTATAAGCATAGTTGCGAAGGATTCGGCTTACCGCACTTTGATGCCAGGTAAAGCCTTGCTGCGTGAGAACCCCTTCTTCGTTGAGCCGTTTCATAATGGCGGCAACACCCTTGCCGTCAAGGTAGTCACGAAATATGGAACGAACCACCTCTGCCTCTTCGGGAACGATGACATATTTCTCACCATCGTATCGGTATCCCATCATAAAACCGCGCCAGGGTTTTCCGTTTTGGAACTGCTGCCGCACCCTCCACTTTTGATTCTCGCTGGCGGAGAGGCTTTCCTCCTGGGCATAGCTTGCGAGGATTGTAAGCATCAACTCACCGTCCGAGGATGCCGAATGTATATTTTGCTCTTCAAAGTAAACATCCACACCCAGGTTCTTTAGTTCCCTTACGGTTTCGAGTAAGGTCAGCGTATTCCTTGCGAAGCGCGAAACGGACTTGGTTAAAATCATATCTACCTTTCCGTTTCGGCAATCCGCAAGGAGCCTTTGAAAGTTTTCTCGGTTATCCTTTGTGCCGGTCAGAGCTTCATCGGCATATACGCCGGCGTACTCCCATCCGCCGTGGTTCTGTATCAATTTGCTGTAGTAATTTACCTGCGCCGAAAGGGAGTGTAGCATCGCATCCTTGCCGGAGGATACCCTGGCATACGCCGCTACCCGTTTCGGTCTGGCTACATCCGTTTTTGTAAAACGGGTTTGTGTAACGATCCTTTCCAATACATATACCTCCTTTGTATCATTTAAGGTCACTACATATTCGCTCTAAACGGCGGATATATCAAGCGATTTCTGCAAATATACTATCCGAAGATAAGCCGTATTTGCGGGCAAGCATTGTCAATATCTTACAATACTCCTTTTCGTTAAAGACGCCGTCCTCCACAAGCGTTTTTATCAAAGCGAGGGAGGTGCGGTACAGCATCAAGTTTTCGGGCGCATACTTATCCTGCTTGTCTTGATGCAACGTAGCAGGCTCGGCAGCAGTATTTTCGATTCTTGTTACCATAGCTCTTAAACTCCTTTCCGCAGTATTTACAAGTGAGGTTGTAATATGCTTTGCGGTTCACCGTGTCCTGGTGGGTGTTCCACCAAGCCATTCGGCAACGGTCCGAACAGAACTTTTTCTCACGACGTTTTTCGCTTTGCAGTACAGGCTTACCGCAGTTTTTGCAATGCTTGGTGTTATGGATTGTTGGATGCCTGTGGATATAGGAACGAACGGTCCCGGCAGGCAAACCTAACGCTATCGCTATCTTTGAAGGGGTATGCCCTTCAAGGCGCATACGATTAATGGCTGTTTTGTCTTGCTGTGTCATGCATATCTCCTTTCGGTGTTTTGGGGAGAGCGACCCGAAAGCCGCCCTCCCGCATAACCTTATTCCTTGTCACTCTTGACTTTAAGTAGCTTTACCGCTTCGGGGAGAACCAGCTTTGCATCCACTCTTTCGGTGGTGATAAAAGCAACCTGTCCACGGTCGGCGTAACGTTCCACCAGGCGTTTGATGACTCGCTTACCACGGTCACCGATCCAGTAGTAGCTAAAGTCACCGAACATTACGGGAATGCCGCCGGGAACAACGTTGTTCATAAAGTCACAGATGTAAATGGGATAGCCGAACAGCTTCATAGGCATTTCCTCCTCAAAGCCGCTGCTCCATATGGGATTGCCACGATAATGGCGAAGCTGACTCAATCTGCAATATGCATCATTGGACATAACCCACACCGCGTTTTTGCGATAAGGCTCTGCCAGGGAAAACTCCATATCGACAAGGTCGTCTGCGCTGATTTTGCCTTTCTCATCCGTGACCTTACCAATAGAAGCCTGGTGAATAATACCGATAGGCTTACCGTTTCCATCACCGTTGATGAAAACAGACTCTTCTTCGTTACTGATTCGCTCGGCGAAGATATCTTCAATATATTTTTCGAGGTCAACACCACCATCCTCAAGCATTTCATCGGAAACGAGAATGGAAGTGCCGAGCTTGTGTGCATCGATGACCACTTCGTCAAATTCTGCCTCGCTAAAGGAATAGGCTTCATTTTCAGGCATCCAGGTTGCGTTTTCACCGCCCAGGGAAATGGGAATGGTCAGCTTCTGCGTTGTGGGTATGGTCGTTGCGATCTGGCGAAGGACATTCTTTTTCGTTAAGGCTTGTACGAGTCTTTCGTCATAGGTATCGGGAACCAGATATCCACCCGAGCCATCACTACCTTCCCTTAAGGCGTTCTGCGGCATACCGGTATACATCGCCTCCCAGAAAGCCGTATTGTATGCTTCGACTTTCTTCTTGGTTTCGTCAGTTTTGTCTACCTGTCTTTCGGCAGCTTTGCCGGACATTTCATCCAAACGAGTCATAAGTTCTTCATAGGTTCTTGCTGTTTTCATAGTATAAAAATCCTCCATAAATTTGGTCTGTTTGATTTTGGGGTTAATACCCCGTTTGAAACCGCGAATTTTTGCGTGAGACCCCACGCCCGTTGCACGGGTAAAAGGTCGTAGAGATTTTGATACCCCCGGGATAGGTTAAGGACTCATAGACATCACTCCTTTTTGAAAATAAAAGAGCCCTCGCGGAAATACATCCACGAAGGCTCTCGATATTATTTTATATTTTAATTATATCATAAGAGGATACTCTTATTGTACCCATTATAATTATGACATAATTCAACGGAGAATTCTACAGAACTTTTGAGAACTCTTGAAAATTGAACATAGTTCCATACTACCATTATATCGTGCACGATTGTAAAAGCACCCACGGTATTCCTCCCATGGACACATCAAACATATGCAATGTTGCCGTTTTGCTGTTGCCGATTGATTTTTCAACTTTTTTCGTATATATGTAGGTGTGTGTTGCTTATTATCTGTATTTTCATTGTTTGTAAACTTTAATATAGTAATCGGCAACATTGGCAACATTCCAATAAAATCATTGCTTTTACTATTCTTTTGATGTTTCCGTTGCTGTTGCTTGTTTTACAAATCAGCAACAACCGGCAACAGAATTGAGTTGCCGGTCAAGTCTGTCTATGTTGCCGATAATTTTTGTTGTTGAATCTACGGCAACGCTGAATTCATAACAGCTAATGGCAAATTCATAACAACCATTAGTTTGGGTATTATGGTAAAATCATGGTGTGTTATTCTCTAATGACACGGCAGCGGTCTTCACCATAAACCACACCAAGCGACGAACCGCAATCCCACCGCACATGAATGGTTCCAATGTCATCTACCGAAACAACCGTTCCTCTCGCGCCCGGGAACAATTTAGTGTTATACAGGTCATTCATATGATCAAGCTCAACTCTTGCTCCGGCAGGATACTCCTTTCTTAATCGCTCCAAAGTTTCTTTACTAATGTTAAACATAACCTTCCTCCTTATTTTTCGGTGTACCATATATCACTCTAAAGAGGAGAAAAGTCAAGTTATGAATTGATAATTTTCCGAATCTGATTTTATTGAACAAATTACAACATCTTTTAATTTTTTCAACCATCCTATTGCGGAAAAGGTCGGATTGTGTTATACTTACAAATGTATAATTATATTTACCGAGGTGTACTATGGCTGCAAGTTATAAAAAACTGTTTAAGATCCTTATAGATCGCGAAATGAAAAGTAAAGAACTCGCCAAGTTAGCTAACGTGAGTCCTGCAACTATTGCAAAGATGAAAAAAGACGGAGCCGTTGTAAGTAGCGAAGTGCTTGTTAAAATTTGTACCGCCCTTAATTGTACAATGGATGATATTGTTGAAATTATTTAAGGGTGGTTTGTATGGAAAGAAAGTTTACTTTTATCGACCTATTTGCAGGGTGCGGTGGTTTGAGCGAAGGCTTCTATATGGAAAATTTCGAAGCGTTAGCTCATGTAGAAATTGATGCAATTGCTTGCAAAACATTAAAAACTCGAATGGAATACTACGGCTATTCTAATTCAGAAAATGCCGTTCTTGAAGCAGATATTACCTCTCCGGATATGATTGCGCGCATTAAAAATGCTGTCAAAGGAGCAGAGGTGGATGTAATTATCGGTGGCCCTCCGTGTCAGAGTTTTTCGTCTCTTGGACGTGCAAAAGATGATAATGGTATGAAAGATGATCCTCGTAATTATCTTTTTGAAAGCTATGTCAAAATTCTCAATCATTTTTTGCCCAAGTTTTTTGTTTTTGAAAATGTAACCGGATTGCTTACGGCAACTCTTAACGGAAAACATATCGTAAACAGAATCACCAAAGAACTCGGAAAGCATTATAAGGTTAAGCTTGAAGTTTTGAATTCTGCGAACTATGGAGTTCCCCAAATCAGAAAAAGAGTTATTATTATCGGTGTGCGTGAAGATATTCCGCTGGATATTGATGCAGTATATTCTTCTGTTGTAAAAACTCACTATGACCCTGAAATGTCCGATGCGGAGCGGTGTGGTCTCAAAAAATATGTAACAGTTAGAGATGCTATTGAAGAATTACCCAAGATTTTTCCTGGGCAAGGTGCAAAAGCTGTTCCATTCAAATCCAAGAGAAATAATGAATTTTTAAGAACAATTGTTAAGAACGATTCGTGTGTATTACTTGACCATGTGGCTCGTAATCATAACGATAGAGATATTGAAAGATATCGTGTAATGAGCAAAGAGCACTGGACTTTCCAAGAGTTGTTGCAAAATCGCCCCGATTTGAACCACGAAAAACAACGTGTATTTGGAAATAGCTACACCGTGCAATGGTGGGATTTGCCCTCGAAAACAATCATTGCTCACTTGTACAAAGACGGTAACCAGTTTATTCATCCGGATTATACTCAAGGAAGAACCTTTACTGTTCGCGAGGCAGCAAGAATACAATCTTTCCCGGATGACTTCGTATTTGAAGGTGCCAGAACGGATCAATTCAAGCAAATCGGTAACGCTGTACCTCCTCTTTTGGCAAATGCTATTGCGAAAGCATTAAAACAACAGTTGATTACGTTAGAAGGTAACAAAAATGATATTTAAGTCAGTGACAAAAATCAAAAATAAAACCGAAAAAGATTTTTGTGTAGAATTAACTCAAGTGTATCGTCGCTTGGTTGAGGTGTATTGTCAGAAGCATGACATTCCTTTTTTGCCTCAAGTAAGTAATGATGATATTGCAAAAGAACTGTGCGAAATTGGTATTATAGAGTCAGCATCTGATATGGATGCTTTGAAAGTGTTTCTCGGCAAAGATTATGCCCCTTTCGCAGAAGCAGTTTCTTTTGCAGTTAAACACAAGACCGAGTTGAAAACCACTCTTTTTAAGTTATACAATTCCTACAGAAAAGAAGCACAAAAGGGTTGGGCAAGCAAACCTTTAAGAATCGTAGATTTCTTCTGCGGCGCAGGTGGTCTAAGCCTTGGCTTTATCCACGAAGGATTTAATGTTGCATTGGCAAACGATATCGAGGATGTTTGTATTCAGACATATACTTACAACCACCCTGAACTTCCTTCACAACACGTAATTCAAGGCGATATAAAAACCATCGTAGACAATGTTCAGGATTATATTGTAGGAGATATCGATGTAGTTGTTGGTGGGCCTCCTTGCCAAGGATTTAGTGAGGCTAACCGCCAGAGAATTATCGATGACCCCCGTAACGAATTATATAAGTATTTTGTCAAAGCGGTAGAACGTATTGCTCCTAAATTTGTTGTAATGGAAAACGTTAAAGGCATGATGAAAGTTGCCGACCAGGTTGTTGAGGACTATGAAAGATTGTCCATTGAACGAAACGGCAATACATACTCTTATAGGGTGGCCTATCATGTCTTGAATTCTCAAAATTTCTGCGTAGCACAAAGTAGAGAACGTTTGATTTATATTGCTGTTCGTAGTGATGTTATGGACGAGCGCAATATCACGCCAGAAAAGATTTTTGCTGAAATCTTTGAATCCACAAAAGGCAATCCTATGTTCATGCTCGCAGATGCTTTGGCGGATATAAAGCCGCTTGAGGCTCCGAGAGTAAGAAATACCAATGAAATTGACAGTGAAACAACGGGTAAAAAAATCGATGTTAATGCTGCGGAAAATCATAGCAACGCCTATTTAGATTTAATTAATTGCGGCAGAAAAATTCCGTATTTATTTAATCACAAAGCACGCTATTGTAGCGATGTGAATTATGAGATTTATAAAAGATTAAACCCCGGCGATGACGCCACAGACGAGAAAATCAAAGACATTATGCCTTATGCGCATAGAAACCATTGCTTTAAGGATAAGTATTTTAAGCTTCATGCGGATAGACCTTGTCGCACCATTACTGCTCATTTGAGAATGGATTGCCATTCCCATATTCACCCTTATCAAATCCGTAGTTTAACCCCACGCGAAGCGGCCAGAGCGCAATCTTTCCCAGATGACTATATGTTTTTGGGTGCTTATTTGAAAACGTATATGCAGATCGGTAATGCTGTACCAACTCTTATGGCTAACGGCATTGCAAAGGTTATAAAAAAATATTTGAAGTAAGGTTATGAGCATATGAAAAAAATTGCTATACGAAAACTGAATCGAACTCAATTGAAAAAGGAAGCCACGAAAGAAATTTATATTACCGGCAAGATTTTGCTTGATTTTTTTGGCTACACAAGCATTGAAGAATTGGCAACAAGCAGAAGAGATTCGGCCTCTAAAAAAGTTTTTTACCAAAAGAAAGACTTTTTTAACCGTTCTGAACCTGAATCCTTTATGTTAAGTGTAACAAGAGAGAATAATGAAGTCCGGCTTACGGGTTTTTCTGATCACCTTCCCCATAATGTTAAGGAAACTGACTATGTTGTTTTAGAAGCAATTGATACCGAAAACGGTGAAATAGTATATCTTTTTGATACGATTCAAAATCCCAATCTTCTTGTTTTACAGAAGCTCTCCGCTGCGGATGACGAAACCAACTACGATAAAAGCCGTAATGCTAAAGGTGTCATACAGTTTTCACTCAAAGAAAATGCTACTCCTAAACATCAAAATGCCTATTGGATGTGGGATGATAATAGTACGGCAGAAATTCGCGCCCACATAATAAACACCCCAATCACTGCATTTTTTGCTATTCGAGGGGATGTTGAGAAAAAGATCATTCGTATTATATCTGCCAATGATACTTTCCCAAAATTGTTAAAAGCGATTTCGAATTCGAACAATAGCATTGAAACACAAGAAAAAGCATTGTATTTCATAGAAGAGAAAACTGAAAACGGATGGGTGAGATTGACTGATATTCGACCGACTTGGCTTGAAATTATATATATGAATACGCACATCGTAGTTTCAGATCGTGATAATAACTCTTTTGTTTATTATGGAGGTAAGTAAAATGAAAAATTGGATACTTATTATTGATTCACTTAATGGTATATTAACAGATTCCATCGCAAATAAGGAAATTGCTTATACTTGCAACGACGCATCAAAAATTATGCAGGGAGACCGTTTGTTGGGGTATGTTTCTGCACCTATTGGTGAAATAAGAATGCTCTTTACTGCTACAAAAAACGGCAATGGAACAACCTTGTTTTTGGAAAAACTATTTGAAGTATCTTCCGGCTGTAAAGTCAATGAGGAGCTGTATGCCGAAATTCTCGCTGTGTCTTCTACAGAAAACAAATGTGTAGAAATTTCCGAGGATAGCTTCAACGATATGGCACGGAATATCTTCGAAAGTATCAATACACAAAAACAAATTATATTAAACGACACATTTCTTGTAAATGATGATTGGTATAGTACTCCTGCAACAGAAGACGAATACAACACTTTCAAAAAACTGTTGCGCTATTTCGTTGATCAGTTAAATATTAATAATGGTTTGATCAGCGGAGAAAAGAACTTTGCAAACGGCGGAACGCCCAAAGCAACCGAACTTATTAAGACTTGGAACAAGTTCAATGGCTTTGAATTGTCTTGTCGTTTCGCACGCGGATATCAATTAACCCAAGACAATGCTCATTACTTAAATTACGTCTGGGTTAATCTTAATCCGCATTTTGACAAAGATACTAAGTTTTGTGTTTCCTTGAGTATTAGTGTTAAGCCTGATATGAATGTTTTGTATAAAGGCGAAAGTTACAGTGTAGAAGACTTGGATCTTGGTAGTGACGATCCTGCAAACGTGGTTGTTAAAACTATGTTTGATGAATTAAGAGAACAAATATATAAGTGGCAGCAAGGCGTTTATAACAATGAAAATGTTGATATTACTGCTGACGAGCAAGAAGAAAAGTTTTCAGCTTGGCTTAACAGCTTGAAAAAGGCTGACGGTTCCAGGTTATATGCAGAAACGTATTGCTACAAAATCGTAAATATCGCAAACAAAGTGGATGAGCTTTTTGAGTTCCCGCCTTTTGAGCGCATTTATGAAATAACAGATTATAATGAATTTTCTGCAGCTCTTGATGTCATAAAATCTCATCCTGATTTTAAGGAAATTAATAGGGGCAATTCAAACGGAACTATTTCCGCTATGCTTTCACTTTACGGGAAGTTTTTGCAGTTTTCTGCAATGACGCAAGAAAAAATTAGATTTGAAACGCCATATAAAAACAGCAAGTTTGCGATGAATCGCATTGTTTTTGGTGCACCTGGAACCGGAAAGAGCCATACCCTTAACGAAGATGTACAAGGATTGGTAAATAGTGAAAACGCATCCTTTGAACGCGTGACATTCCATCCCGAATATTCATATTCCAGCTTTGTTGGTTGCTATAAGCCTATCTCAGAAACAGATGGTATTGAATACAAGTATGTTGCCGGTCCGTTTATGCGTGTTCTTGTAGAAGCTTACAAAAGTGGTCGCACTGAACATCCTCGTCCTCATATTCTTCTGATTGAAGAGTTAAATCGTGCTCGCGTTGCTGCGGTATTTGGAGAGGTATTCCAATTGCTTGATAGAGATGCTACCGGCAAGAGCGAATACGATATTGCACCAAGCGAGGATGTGAAGAAATATTTGTTTTCCGAACTCGGTGGGGATATGTCTGATTACGACACAATACGCATACCTAACAATATGTTCATTTGGGCTACCATGAACAGTGCCGATCAGGGTGTATTCCCTATGGATACAGCTTTTAAGCGCCGATGGAACTTTGAGTATATCGGTATTGATGACAATGACAAGAAAGTAAAGTCAATAATTAAAATTGGCGAATTTGTTTATGATTGGAATCAACTTAGGAAGGCTATTAACGCAAAAATGTCTGTGTTTAAGATTAACGAAGACAAGCTTTTAGGACCTTACTTTATTGGAAAGCAGTATTTCAATACAAATGAAAATGACAACGATGCCAATAAGGCTTTTGTTGCGATGTTTAAAAACAAAGTATTAATGTATCTGTTTGAGGATGCATGCAAACAAAAAGCAAAAGATATGTTTGAAGGCTGCGACCATAGTCGATACTCCAGAATTTGTGATGCTTTTGATAAAAAAGGAATTGAGATTTTTGGTAAAGCCTTTGAAACAGAATATTACGATAAGGAGAAATAATAGCAGATGAAATTTGTGTCGGGATACGTCCGTGAATTAAAGCGATATACAAAAGAATATCTGGCCGCTTTGTTTGAACTCGCGGATGATAAAGTCGATGCGTTCATCAAGAACCTGAAAGCGGCAGGCATAATTTATTCGGTCCCCAAAAACACCGAACAAATTGAGTTGTCGGATCTTATGGACGAAGATATTATAGTCTCCAACAACACCGATGATGATTGCCTTTTTGTTTTTAAGTACGTTGGAATAATTACAGTAGGTAACACTGTAATTAAGTGCTATCCCAAATATTTAACCTCGTACACGGAGCATGATATAGCAACCGGAAAGGTACCGATTTCAGAGTTAAAGCAAGTATTAAAAGTATTGAGTAGATTTGCCGCCAAAGAGCAAATAATCAATATGTACAACGGAGACGATCAAAAGGCTTCATTTAATATGCTTGCCGTGATTTTATACCTCCTTAACGACTATTTTGAATATGGCGTCTATGTGAATGACGAAGAAATCATTGAACTTAACGGTGAGGGCGCTATATTATGGGAGAAAACTATCAGCGACGGATTTGCGCTGATAAAAAATGATGCACCGTATTATGTCGATTTATATACACGCAGAATAGTCGATAACGAAAATGACTATATTCAACGTCTGCATAAATATGTACTTACACAGTGCTTCAGGCAATTAGATGATGCTGGATTGGTTGAATTATTTGATTTGAGCGAAGTAAATATAAGTGATGAAAAGCTTTCTGATTTCGGTGAAACAGACTATATCCTTTATCAATTGCAAGCTGAATTAAATGTACAATTTAACACAAGAAAACAATCGCTGTTAAAAACTCTTTACGCCTATATAGCACAAGAGAAAACCCTTGAGAACAATTATGGTTTGAGCCTTTTTGGGACCTCCAGTTTCCATGTTGTTTGGGAAAAAGTTTGTGCCCAGGTGTTGGACAACCAATACGAACGTCTAAAGAGCGAGATTGACGCGCCTCAATGGTACGGATGCGATGACGCGGATGGTAAGTATTTTAAGGCCGGAAATAAAGTTGACACATTAATTCCCGATATCATTGTTTTGGATTGTAGCTCCGAAAGCAAACACTTTGCCATATTGGATGCTAAGTATTATTGCATTCAATTACAAAAAGGTCGTCAACCTGCAAATTACCCTGGCATAGGCGATGTTACGAAGCAATACCTCTATGAACTGGCGTATAAAAAATACATCAAAGCAAACAGTTTTGACAAGGTATCCAACTGTTTCTTAATGCCTACCCAAGGAACTGAAACGATAGTGTATGGTGCTGTTTCTATGGATATGCTCACCGAGTTAAAACTCCAACCCATTCAAGTGAGATTACTTCCTGCAGAGACGATTTATCGATGCTATCTTGACTATGAGTCGTTTCCTTTTGAAAAAATAAAGTTAGATGATGAATGCTATGAAAGTTTGCAGTCTGTTTAGTGGCATAGGCGGTATTGATCTCGGTTTTCAACAAGCCGGGTTTGATATCGTATGGGCAAATGAATTTGATAAAGATGCCGCTACTACATATCGCCATAATTTTGGCGGTGAACATTTAGTTGAAAAGGATATTCGAAAAGTTAATGTATTGGAAATCCCTGACTTTGATATATTAGTTGCGGGGTTTCCGTGCCAGCCGTTTTCGATAATGGGTTTCAGAAAGGGCTTTAATGATCCGCGCGGCAATCTGTTTTTTGAAATTGCCCGTATTGCTGAAGCCAAAAAGCCGAAAGTAATTTTCCTTGAAAATGTAGCGAATTTGTTGGAGCACGATGATGGAAAATCATTTTTGACGGTTTATAACGCATTAGCTCCCCAAGGGTATAGTTTTCGCTACCAGGTGATGGATGCTATTGAATATGGAAATGTTCCGCAGCATCGAAGTCGTATTTTCATTGTTGCCTTTCAAGACGAAATGGCTTGCGAAAAGTTCAAATTTCCGGAAAAGCAGGAGCTTACTGTTAAACTCAACGATATTTTAGTTCGCAACCTAAAACATGACAGCAGTTACTATTACAACAGTAGTAGCTTTTACTATGACGATCTATACCGGATTGTAACCGATAAAAAGGCTCTGTATAAGATTTACGATTCCGGTGTTTCCCGCAAGGCGCACTATGTATGTCCAACGCTTACAGCAAATATGGGAACTTATCCTGACCGTATACCAATTATTCTTGATGATTTTGGTATTCGTAAGATAACGCCGTATGAGTGTTTAGCTTTACAAGGATTTCCCAAGGACTATCGTTTCCCAAAGATTCCTATGGCAAGCGCATATAAACAATGCGGCAACAGTGTGGTTGTTCCGGTGATAAGAAGAATAGCAGAGAATATTGTTAAAGTTTTATAGCAAAAACGAAAGGAGGCTTACAATGGACTCGCTAACTGACAGAGAAATATACAAAGCCAGCGATGCCATTGATAAGGCCTTCGCTGTTATGACAAAGCAAAACCGCGGAGAGACAGCACAGAGAATTCTTAATGCCGTCCGCAACCTTAATGACCATATTGCGGACAAGCTGTGGAGTGACTTGAATCCGCATCAACCTATGGATGTAAATAAGGTCGCAAGCAAAATGAACGGCAAGTATCGCTTCATTGCCCACTTCGACAAATTTTTAAGAGCATCTGTCTCGCATTTCACTCCATCTGAGGATGGTTCGGAGCGGTTATTGTTAAAGTACTACAAGTATCTTCTGCAATTAAAAAAGGCGGTCTATGACCGTTATAGAATGGTTATTCTCAAAAATATAGGTTGTTTCATCGATGATACCGACGAGCAAACCAAGGAGTATTATTCGAAAGTTGCCGAGTGTATTAACAGAATTCCTAGGGATACTATGGGGACCGCTTTTGATAATTTTTACGTCGATAAAATCAAACCTTTCTACATCAACAACGATATTTATTACGAAGTCACATTAGAACCTGCAACAAACCGTTCTAATAAATTTCAGAGAATAACCGCATTTACTCATCACGACATTTTTAGTAATTATTCTGTTGCACTGAGCTTTGTTGACAGAAGAATAAATGTATTTAACACAGCCTATCCAATTAAAGTTATTGTTGATTGGCACGTATCTATTCGACCCTGTGAAATGGAAAATTTTGCAGAACTTATTGGCATCAGTTCTAAAGTCAGCAGAGGTAATGCCGATTACAAAGCTTTGATGGATATAATAACAAGAACTCACTATTCCTTGGTAGATATTATTGATTTATCAACGATTCAGTATGCCCGTGTAAAACAAGAAATCTTAGGTGGGAGAAGCGTTTCTTCCATAGTAAATGTTTTTGATAAGTGTAGAGAGATCTCTTGGAAAAATGCCTTTGGTAAAAACATCATACGATACTTGCTGTATCGTATGAACAATGTCATTATAAGGGATCAGCGTCCAACAAAATTCTACCCAAAAACATATGCGGATTATGCTATGTCTTCAAAATGTATGCCGTTTGATACGCAGCCATATTCTTTCAATCCCAAAGGGCATATTACAAACATATATGACTTGTTTCAATGCATTGATGCCGCAGAACATAAGGCAGAGCTCTTAAAGAGATATATCGATAATAACACATATAGCAATAATTCATTGTTTACCCCGCTGGAAGAACTTTCCGGCTTTGGTAGTCCCGAAGAAATATTGTCTTTGGTTGAAGAATACAATAACAGCTTATTCTCCGGCTTTAGGCCGAACGCTGAAATTGGCGTTTACAAGAACCATTTATATGTGAAGCAATATGAAAAAGATATAAACAAAATTCTTGATGCGCTGGATGATTTATCGGCTGAGGCATCTCCGTTATCGGCTGCGTTTGAAGAAGATGATGTTTGCTCCCTTGAATGTCTGCCGGACGATGAAAAGTTAGACGATCCTATCAAAAAAGGTATATTAACAAATATGTTTTCACGTTCAAGGGTGCATTGTATTTATGGTGCTGCCGGAACCGGAAAGTCAACACTTGTTAATCATATAAGCCATCTTCTCCAGGATAAACAGCGTATTTTTCTCGCAAAAACTCACCCAGCCGTAGAGAATCTTCGTCGAAAAGTAAAATATCAAAATGATACAGCAGAATTTACTACCATTGACCAATTCATCAGGAAAGCACGCTACGAATTTACTGATTACGATTTAGTGGTTGTGGATGAGTGCAGTACTGTTAAAAACGATGAACTTCTTGGTATTTTAGATCGCCTTGGTGATGCAGCACTGGTTTTAATGGGTGATACTTATCAAATTGAAGCTATCGGTTTTGGCAACTGGTTTTCAATTGTAAAAAACACCTTGCCGGAACAGTGTTGTCATGAGCTTACTACTCCCTACAGAAGTACGGATAAATATCTGTTAAAACTGTGGGAAGAAGTTCGCAATATGTCCGATGTAAATGTTGCGTTGGAACGTATGGTTCGTAGTGATTATTCTCACATAATCGATGAGGATATATTCGATAGAAAATGTGACGATGAAATAATTCTGTGTCTCAATTATAACGGACTTTATGGTTTGAACAACATTAATAAACTACTACAGCTTAGCAACTCAGCACCTGCGGTAACAATCGGTGTTTGGCAATTCAAAAAAGATGACCCTATACTATTTAATGACTCCGAGCGTTTCTCTTGTCTTTACAATAACCTCAAAGGTCGTATTATTGATATTGATGACCGAGGAGAATCAGCGTACTTCATTGTGGAAGTGGATATAGAGCTCACAGAAGACGAAGTTGAGTTTGAAGATGGTTTGGATTTCATCAGCATAAACAATAAAAAAACACAGGTCGGATTTGTCGTAAACAGACGCAAACCATATTCGAGTGACAACGAAGAAACTACCAACTATCATATCGTGCCTTTTCAAATTGCATATGCAGTATCAATACATAAATCACAAGGTTTGGAATTCGATTCTGTAAAAATAGTAATAGCCGATGAAACCGAAGAGCGTATATCGCACAATATTTTTTACACCGCTATTACACGTGCAAGAAAAGCCTTGACTATTTACTGGTCGCCTGAAGTCTGCGATAGGATATTAAATCGTATTCGCCCGGCAAACAGTAATAAGGACTTCTTCCTATTGACAAACAAAAGATTGTCCTAACAAGATAAGAAAGGGAATATATATGGCAAAACTTCCTAAAGATTCACCTGCTCGTGTGATTGGTGCTGAAGCGAGAAAATTGGTTCACTATAAATTCCCCTCTGTAAGATGGGAATTCCATGAAATTACGGGTCAAGACAATGGCCTTGATTGTACTGTCGAATTGGTTGAAAACGAAGCATTTGTTAATAAAAAGATTGAAGGACAAATAAAGGGGACTCAGAACCCCACAAAGTTAAAAAATAAAAATGCTTTTTCGTTTCCTTTAGATGTAAAAACAATCAACTATGGCTTAAGCAGTGCTATTGCATATGTTCTGTTTTTTGTTACTGTTGAAGATGAAACAGTTTACTATTTACCAATTCAAGATTATTTTATCGCTAATCCATCAATGTTTGACAGCTTGGAGAACAATTCAAAAACCGTTAATGTACATATCCCTTGTGATAATATTGTTTCTGATAATGATTTTGATTTACAACAAATCGCCAAAAGTATTTATGTTGGCGGTCCTTCGCGAAACCTAAGAAAAGTATAGTTTATCATTAAAACGAGCAAAAGCACATAGGAGAGGAGTGAAACGGTCATGAAATTATTAAAGAAAAAAATAGACCATAATGAGTTAAAACAATACCAGATATCGGAATCTGAAGAGTTTATTTCTGTTGATGATGTTGTAACTTCTTGGTGTGATGCTGTTACAATAAAGCAAAGCAAAGAGGATTCCAAAGGGCTTAGACCTGCTCAATTTGGTGCTCTTTGTGCCATTAAATCGCATTGGACTGTGTCGGATAATCCTGCAACGGTTGTAATGCCTACCGGAACGGGAAAGACCGAAACAATGATTGCTACTGTTGTTTCAGAAATGGTGAAACGCACGTTGGTGATTGTACCAAGTCATTTGCTTAGACAACAAACAGCAAATAAATTTTTGTCATTTGGTATATTACAGAAAATAGGCATTATAAAAGATGCGGCACAGTACCCAGGTGTTACACTATTGCGTTCGGCACCAAAAACCAAAGAGGACTTGGAGTTTTTTGTATCACACTCAAATATTATTGTTACAACAATGTCTTTGCTAAAAGGTTTTAAAGATGAGTATTTCGCAATACTGAACAATGCAATTGATGCGGTAATCGTCGATGAAGCACATCATATAGCGGCTAAATCCTGGACTTCTGTAAAATACAAATTACGTGAAGTGAAATGTCTGCAGTTTACAGCAACGCCTTTTCGTAATGACGGCAAAAAGATGGATGGGAAAATCATTTACAATTTCCCTCTTTCGTTAGCACAAAAACAAGGGTATTTTCAACCTATTGATTTTAAACCCATATGGGAATTCGATCCAGAACAAGGAGATTTAGCTATTGCAACAGCAGCGGTAGAACAATTTGAAAAAGATAAAACTGCTGGTTTTTCTCATTTAATACTTGTTAGGGCAAAAGATAAGCGATCTGCTAATAGGCTTTATAATGAAATATATAACGCATATTTTTCTGCATATAATCCAGTGTTAATACATAGTGATATCTCTCCAAAAGACAATCAAAAATCATTGGACGATGTCAAAACTGGAGTCGCCAAAATAATTGTATGCGTAGATATGTTTGGCGAAGGAATTGATATTCCCAATTTAAAAATAGCTGCAATGCATGATAAATATAAGTCTCTTCCTATAACCTTGCAGTTTATAGGCAGATTTGCTCGCACTGCCGAAGGATTAGGAACGGCAACTTTTATCACTAATATCGCTAACGATGATATTGCAGAATCTCTTAAGGAACTGTATTCCCAAGATGCTGATTGGAATACCATGCTTAACGATCTTTCATCAAAAGAAATATCAAAAGAGTTGGTATTACAAGATTTATCAGAAGGATTTGATACACCGTTATTCGATGGTATAACAATACAACAATTACGTCCCAAAGTGAGTATGACGGCATATCATGTAGAAGAACGAAATTGGAATTTATCTTCATTATATGATTTGTTTGATGCAGACAAGTGTCATTTCACGATCAATAACGATAAAAATGTTATCGTTATAGTTGAAAAAAGCGAAAAAGTTGCAGAGTGGACATCTTACAAAGGGTTACTACACACTTCATGGGAGCTGCACTTGCTATATTGGAACTCTGAAACCAAGATGTTATTTGTAAATAGTACAGTTAAAGGCGTTTCTGATGAAATTGCCAGCGCATTGTTTCCGTCGGCAACTCGTGTTAAAGGCGAGAATGTTTTTAAGTGCTTATATGGAATTAATAGGCTTATGCTGGGTACTGTTGGCTTGAAATCAGCCTTGGATGGTCCTATAAGATATAAGATGTTTGCCGGTATTGATGTAGGTAACGGTATAACCGAATCGCAAAAAGAAACATCGATTAAATCCAATCTGTTTGGTGTAGGATATCAGGGTAATGGTAGAACCAGTATAGGCTGTTCTTACAAAGGCAGAATATGGTCTCGGTGGGTTGAAAGTATTGATTTTTGGATGAACTGGTGTGACGATGTTGCAGAAAAAATAAACGACTCGTCAATTGATACCTCAACAATTTTCAGTGGTGCTTTAATTCCTGAATTAGTGCAACAACGCCCCGATTCTATCCCGTATTTAATTGAATGGCCCATTGAACTGGATTTGGTTAATGATGATAGTGTCCTCATTGTCCGCAATAGTATTGAGTATAATATTTACGAGTTGGAATTAAAATTAACTAACAACTCGGTAGAAGGCCCTATTGAATTCGCAGTGGGTAATGAATCATTTGCAGTCAATTACCAACTGGATTTTATAGATGGAAAAGCGATAGTAATGCTTGTTTCTCCATTTGACTTAACAATCAAAAAAGGAAGACAATCGTTACCTTTATGTGAATTCTTTAATTTAGAATACCCTACAATTAAGTTTACCGATCAATCGTTGCTTGAAGGAAATATATTAGTAAAAATTCCCAAGATAAGGCCATCTTTCAATGAGGAAAACATTGTTGTTTGGGATTGGGAAAACATTGATATTCACAAAGAATCACAAGGGCTGTCAAAAGAAACGGATAGTATACAATTTCGAGTGATCGATACATTAAAAAAACAAGGTAGATATGATATCGTTTTCGATGATGATGGGCCTGGTGAAATCGCAGACGTTGTTTGTATTTCAGTAAACAGCAACGAGATTGCCATAGATCTATATCATTGTAAATATTCACACGGAGATGTGCCTGGTGCAAGAGTGAGCGATTTATATGAAGTGTGTGGTCAAGCCGAAAAAGCGGTTAAGTGGTGTCAGGATTACAAAGGAATTATTGATCGTATGTGCCACCGGGAAACAGAACGTTCATCGAAAAGAGGGTCACGCATTGAAGTTGGTGACACACAAACTTTGATGAAACTGAGAAACATGATTCGCTTCTATAAGGTGAAACTCAATATGTATATTGTTCAACCAGGCGTTGATTCAACAACTGTTAGCGAAGATATGGCCTCGATACTAAATGGAACAGCTGCTTACTTGTTGGAAACATATAACATTCCGCTCAAACTCATTTGTAGCTAACAAAAATGTGATGGTGGCGTTGTGTTATAAGGAGAAAAAACATAAGAACATCCTTCGGAGGTTCTCTAAGCCAACATTGCAAGGTAACAATGCAAACACCCACCCGGCACTTTGCATCCTTGACCGTATGTAAAGTGCCACTTTACAAGCCGCTGAAAGTGTAACTATTGAAAGTGTAACTATCAGTTTACTGCAAAGTTTTTGATTGATAGATAGAAAAACAACTGGACTTTTCGGGAATATGACGGTATAGTGTTGTGCTACAAGGAGGTGCAGCATTATGCCACGTATAAAAACAAAACCGAAACAGACATCAAAAATCAAACGAAACGACCGTATCACCGGGAATGATCTCGGAGATGCGGTCGTTTTGTTATGTGCGGAAGGAGGATGGTTATGAGAACGTTACTTGAGGAGTTTTGGTACGGAAATGTCAATCCACAAGAGCAGAGTACCAAAGGCAATCGAGAAATCAAAAATCTCCTGAACCTTATGGGTAAAAATCGAGACAATCTTTCCGATACGCTCACCGATGAGCAGAAAGAAACCCTGGCAAAATACGATGATTGCGTCAATGAAATGTACGGTATTATCGAGCGCGAGATTTTCGCATATGGGTTCCGCCTTGGTGGTAGGTTGATGCTTGAAACGCTCACGGGATTGAATTTCGAAGATTAAAGCTATCAAAAAAAGCAGAACCGCACGGGGAATCTGTGCGGTTTTGCTCATTTGCTGTAATCTTTTATAATCCGTCGGATGGTTGTAAGTTTGAATCCGTATTTCTGTGCAAGGAAGTCCGTTCTGTAACCGCTGATATAATCGTTGTAGATATCCTCTTCGGCGCATTTTGTAGGCTTATTCATTCTCGGAGAGGTTACCATCATCCGGTACTCCATTTTACTCCCATCCATCATTTGAAATTCAAGCAGATGCCCCTGGTGAACAATGACCTTGTCAATAACCGTCCGCCATATACGGGTTTCGGCTTTACTGTTTATGTCATAAGCTGTGACAGCATCAAAAACATCGTTTTGTGTGATGCTGTTTTTGCTGTTACGCAGGCTTTTTATTACCGAAACACAATCACGCACAACACCGGAGTTCTTTCTTAACACAGATACGATGATTTCGTGGAATATGGGGTATAGCATCTCCTCGTACAAATAGGGGGTCCTGCACGGGTATCCCTTCAGATGACGGTTGCTGCACTTCCAAACAAGATCATTATATGTGGTTGAGTGAATTGGTATGGGACCGAAAAACGAGTCACATTCACTGCAAAACAGCATATTGGATAGGCTGTGGGTAAAAACATGTATGCCTTCTGAGGTTTTAAGCCGTTCCTGTACTGCATCAAAAATCTCTTTTGTTACGATAGGTTCGTGTCCGTTTTCAACGTAATACATCGGCAATTCGCCTCTGTTTTTTCGCATTTCCTTTGTGCGGTAATCAACGCAGTATTTCTTTTGGAGCAACGCTGCGCCGTAATATTTTTCGTTTTGAAGTATACTTTCTACGGTGTGAATATGCCATACGCTCATCCCAGAAGGAGTCGGTATCTTCGCTTCGGTCAACTGTTTTGCGATTGAATTCGCAGAGCACCCTTCTAAACAGAGTCGATATATTATTCTTATAATTTTTGCTTCTTCCTCCACAAGTTCTGGCTCGCCGTTAGCACCTTTCTTATACCCGAGAAACTGTTTATACGGCATATGATACCTACCGTCTGCAAAGCGTTTGCGCTGACCCCATCGTACATTTCGGAAATGGAACGGGATTCTTCTTCCGCCAGGCTGGACATCAGGGTTATAAGAAACTCGCCCTTGCTGTCCAAGGTAGAAATATCCTCCTTCTCAAAATATACACCTACCTCCTTTAACTTTAGTTTGCGGATAATATTGAGAGCGTCCACCGTATTCCTGGCAAAGCGAGAGAGGGATTTGGTTACAATCAAATCTATTTTTCCGTCCATCGCATCGTCGATCATACGGGCAAACGCCTCTCTGTGATTGAGAGATGTACCGGAAATGCCCTCATCGGCATATACACCGACAAGTATCCATCCGGGTTTCTCACGAATGAGCTTTTCAAAATAATCCTTCTGTGCTTCAACGCTGCCCATCTGCTCATCGGAATCGGTGGATACACGGGCATAGGCTGCCACACGCTTTTCTCGTATCTCCTTTGGGAGGGACGGGACCTTTGAGCGTGGGCGAACCAGCTTTACAACTCGTTCTGCCATGAGTCCACCTCCTCCAAACAGCGCGTGAACGGATCATACTTTGCAAGCAGCGCCGCTTTCGTTTGTATAGCCTCCTCGGTGGTGATGAGTTCTGCATCCAATAGCACCTGCAGAACATACTTACTGAGCCTATAACGCATTTCTGCCGTTGATTGTTCCTTGGTCATATAATACCTCCTGAATTTTGCGGTAGTGTATGTAATGACTCTAAATCGCCAAAAAGTCAAGTCCCTGTTTGAAAAATTATCAGTAGCGTTAACCTACGAAAGAATGCAACGCTCGGTCATTTTGCGTTGCATTCTGGGGTATGTATCAAAATTATACTTCTTCCACAAAAAGAAACACACCCAATTGGGTGTGTTTTTCTTTTTGCTTATGGATATGAATTGAATTTTCGGTTCCGGGTTATGAGCCCGAGGGCGAATAACTTGGAGGTAGAGAGCGAAGCGAACGGCCGAGCGGTAGTGAATGACAGTCCGGGGGACTGTCAGAGCCGCGAGGTGACCGAAGGCAAATTCTCCGCAGAGAATTTGACAAGACCGCAGGTTCAAGGTCTCGGCTTCCGCCTCGGTCGGTGCTTCTGCGCTTCGCACAGAAGTGTCCGCCGGACACCCTCACCCTGTCCCCGCAACCAATATTGCGAACCGAAAAAGATATCGGTTCGAAAAAACCGAAAACCACAGCGGTTTCGGGGTTTTGTTATGCCATTTTTCAAGGTGGAATTCAAAAGATATCATTTCCCCAAAAACAACCTTCGGGGAGGACTTGAACTAGAAAAGCGGTTTTGCAAGTGCTGCTTGACAAAATCAAGTGATATATTCTTTATTTTTGCAAGGATTTCTGTTATAATCAAATTAAGCAAAAGGAGGCGACTTTTATGACAGTTGGCGAAAAAATTCAGAAATATAGAAAAGACCTCGATTTATCACAAGAGGAACTTGGTCAAAAGTTGCTTGTAAGCCGTCAGACGATTAGTCTATGGGAAAAAGATCAAACCGTCCCTACGATTGACAACTTAATAAGATTAAGAGAAATATTCGGTGTTTCCGTTGACGAAATATTGGGATTTGAGACTATAGAGCAAAATAATGAGATTTTACCTAATGAATCATATCGGTTTACTTTTTCAAAGCAAGAATTAAATGAAATATATCGTTTACAAAAAAGAAGCATTTACAAAAGACCCATACTTTTCACCTTGCTTTGTATTTTGATGATTGTCTTTTTAATTGGATCATCTGCACCGGATGTTATGATCGGTTTTGCTTTCGGTATATTTTTAATCGGTGCCGTTTCGCACTTTAAAGGAATTCGAGCATATAGCAAAGCATGGAAAAACAGCACAGAACGAATTTGCAAATCGATTTACGGATATAAAGTTTTTGAAAACTATATAAGTATCAATATCTATCGTGAAAACGAAAAAATTCGCGAATCAAAATGTTTTTTTACCGACATAGAAAAAATACAGCAGTTTGACAAATGGCTTTTCTTACAAGTCAGTGGGCAGTCGTTTATTATACGAAAAAGCGATTTGAAAGAAAACTCCGCATTTTATTCGTATA
>JAFSCI010000037.1 GCA_017436815.1 Clostridia bacterium | reverse complement strand
TATTCACTCGCAAGCGTTACCATACCAGACAGTGTAACCAGCATAGGCTCTTATGCATTTTATTGTTGCTATTCACTCGCAAGCGTTACCATACCAGACAGTGTAACCAGCATAGGCTCAAGTGCGTTCGGTATTTGCCTCTCACTCACAAGCGTAATAATACCAGATAGTGTAACAAGCATAGGTTTTGGTGCATTTACTTATTGCCAAAATTTTGTTGTTAGTTGTTATGAATATTCTTGTGCACACACATATTGTGAGGAAAATTCTATTGAATATATTTTAATGGATGAGCAAGCTGAGGATTATACATATTTAGAAACAAACGGAGAAGTCACTATTACAGGCTACACGGGAACGGATTTGGAAGTTGTTATACCGGATAAAATCAACGGTAAGCCTGTAACCACAATAGGTTCTAAGGCATTTCATACTAACCGTAAGATAACAAGCGTAACATTGCCTGATACGTTAAAGACAATTGGTTCCGAAGCGTTCCGTGGTTGCTCATCTCTTACAAGTGTTACATTTAATGAGGGCTTAGAGAGCATTGGCACCTATGCATTTGGCGGCACAAAGCTCGAAAAAGTAGTATTCCCGTCTACACTTAAAACCATTGGCGTTTCTGCATTTAACGGGGTAAAAACGTTAACAGAAATTGATTTAGGCAGCGTACAGTCCATTAAGGGTACTGCTTTTGCAAACTGTACCGCTCTTGGCTCTACAGGGGCTGGCAACAGAGTTGTAATTCCCGCAAGCGTTACCGAGCTTGGAGCCGGCGCATTCCAAAACTGCACCGCACTTGTTCGTGTTGACTGGTACCCCGTAAAGCTTGCAAGCGGTGCGGCAGGCAACAAAACCACACCATCGTTTATGGGTTGCACAGGCATAAACGAGGTAAGAATTTACGAGACCGCAGAGAATATTCCAACCTATGCATTCTACAAGGCATCTGACGTAGCGAATAACAAGGGTATTACAACGTTAAGATTTATGGCAGGCTCAAAGACCAAGACAATTGGTGATTATGCATTCTACCAGCAGAGAATTGGTAAAATCACGTTCCCGAATACTATCACTAAAATAGGCGTTGAGTCCTTTAGAAACAACAATATGTTAAGAACCCTTACGTTCGGCACAGGCGAGCAGACAATCGGTCAGCTAGCGTTCTCGTTCTGTAACAACTTGCCCTCTGTAACAATTCCCGGTAACGTTAAGACGGTTTATGCTTATGCATTCCGTGGTTGCTCTAAATTAGAAACGGTTGTAGTAGAAGAGGGTGTAGAATACATCTCAAGCTACGCATTCGGCTTTACAGCGCTGAAGTCCATCACGTTGCCGAGCTCGCTCACAAAAATAAACTCAGGTTTAACATACCCGACAAATGCTACAATTAACTATCCTGCAGGCAGTTACGTAGATAAATACCTACACTCCTCTGCAGCAAGAATAACTGGTGAGACGTTAGTACCAATTGCTTAAGAAAAATTAAATAAAAAACAAACAGCAAGAGCTCGGCAGTAAAACTGCCGAGCTCTTGCTTTAAGAAAAGGAGTTAATGAACAAACTTGTTCATTATTTATTTTTTGCGAGCCATCTGCGCATAACTTCTTCTGCGGGCTTGCCCTGAATGGTAAAGCCACGGTCGCCTCTTGGGTCGCCCTTGTACTGAGGTCTGTTCTGGGTTTCATCCCACTTCCACCAGAAGAAGCCCATCCACTGAGGTAACTCCCAGAAGGTTCTGAAGGATGCTTCCATAAAGTCTGCCTGCTGCTGACCATCGTATGGGGTATCCCACAAGAAGTCGTACGGACGCATTATGCAGCCGTGAGCCGAACGAACACCGTATTCGGTAAAGGCAATAGGCTTATTACCAAAGCGCTCAGAAATAGACTCAATTCTGGGCTTTCTCTTTGCTAAGTGTGCTGCCATATCATCAACGGTATAATCGGGTGTAGCACGTATTGCTTCAATGCTGCTTATCATATCGGGAGTAACGGGTACTGCCGGCGGATAATAGCTGTAGCTTAAGAAGTCGAGGTCCTTAAACCAGTTAAGGTCATACTGCTTTCTGGAGTCGCAGGTGAATTCGTAGGTGATAGGACCGCTGTAACGCTGTCTAACTTCCTCGATTACCTTTTCCCACATCTCGTTCTGACCTTCGGTACCTAAATACTCAGCGCCGATAATCATAGAGTCAATGCCTGTGCGCTCTGCGAATTCAGCAAAGTATTTTTCAGCCTCGATAAACGACTTGGACCATTTGCCCCAATAGTCGTTATCAACACCCTGAATCTGAGATAGCGAGTCTTTGGTGGGGAACTTAACGCAACCCATCCAAGCGCCGTCTAAAGAGGTAAGGCAGGGCTTGAATAAAACCTTTATGCCGCTATCGTGAAGTCTTTTTACCATTTCGGCAAGCTCGAGCTCGCCGGTGGAATACTCGAAATCTAAATAAACCTTGTCAGAATAATATTTAGACTGACAGAAGTTCATATTAAGAGTAGTCCAGTTTATACCTGTTTTGCGCATAATCTCGGGCTGTGCTTTGGCAGTTTCGGTGTTATAGTAACCACGTTTTGCCAGGAAGCCAAAGTTTGTACCGCAAAGAAGCTCGTTAAATATGGGGTGGTCTTTAAAGCGTTCGGGTATAACTACTTTGTTTTTATCAATCATAGGGGATACCTCCTATTATTTGTACCAAGTGTCTGCAAAGTTCTTTCTTACGTCTTCTTCCGGACGCTTACCGCACCACTGAAGTGCACCTGTTAGGATAACGTAGGGAACTGCAGTCTGGGGTTTGTGCCATGTGGTCTGAACCATACCGTGACTGCCTCTGTTGCGGCAAACCTCAACCATGCTTTCGATACTTTCTTCGTTAATAAAGGGAGAATATACTGTTTCAAAGCCCTTTTCCTCGAAGTAAGCAGCATCTTGCCAGTTCTTACCGGGGTTGTTATGTGTCCAGATGTTGATAAGAATGTTCTTGGGTAATAAGTCTGCGGTCTTCTCGTTACACTTCCAATAAAGAGCGTCCATAGAAGAATAGAGCATATCGCCCCACATAACCATGCGAACGTTCTTCTCAGAAAGATAAGAGTTAAGGAACGAAATGTGCTTAGCAAATAAAACGTCAGCACTCATTGTGCGGTCTTCTTCGGTAGAACCAAAGCCAAAGCACTTATCGCAGCAGCAATGTAAGTAAGGAGGATTACGGAACATTGCAATAAGCTCGTCAATAAGAGTCTTTATAAACTCTTTTGTCTTTGGGTTCTCGGTAGCAAAGCACCAACCACCCGGAATGTACATATCTTCAAGGTCAGGTCTTTGGTCTAAAACGGTGTGCTTACGTGTGATAATTCTGCTCCAGCCTGCGTGAGAAGTAAGGTTCTGTGCAGGAATGGGTGTGATGTGCATTTTATCAATAGCAAAGCTTACTAAGTCTTCAATCTCTTCCTTAGTATAAGCGTTGGGCCAATGTGCGTAATCTAAAGAATACGGGAACATACCCCAGAACTCAACGAAGATGTGATTATAGCCCGAAATTGCAGCGGTCTTAATCATCTTCTTAATGTATTCGGGATGGCTTTCTTCCTTCTCACTACCGTCATCAGGACGGAAAACGCAGGTATGAACTGCACGGAAGGGGATGTTGGGGTAATCTTGAATTGTCATCTGGGGCATTTCGCCAAGCTCTTCGGACATTCTTATAAATGCCTTAAGACCTAAAAGTGCGCCGCCTACTGTTGCAGATGCGATAACAAGGTTATCACCGTTAATATCCATAAAGTATTCTTCGTCATCGTAAAAATCAACTTCGGCTAAGTCTACGTCCTTCTCGCCGATTGCGATAACGTAAGTACCGCCTAAATCGTAATAAACGTTCTCAGTCTTACCTGCAAAGCCTGCAAGCTCTAAAAGGTAAGAGAAGTCGGTATCAATATTGGTGAATACCTTTGCGTTCTTGTCTTTTTTAAAGGTACCTTCCTTTAAAATAAGTTCTTTGGGCTCAATGAGCATTTTCTTGAGAAGTTCTTGCTTTGTCATTTTGTTTTTCTCCTTTAAAGCATTTTTATTCTGGGCTTATACTTTTCTAAGTAAGCCGCATTTTTCTCATCACCGCCGGGGGTGTTTGCGCTCGACCATACGGGCGGGGTAACGCCACGGTCTATACACTGCTTAACGCACTCAATTTCAAGTAAGTGAGCAATGTAAAAGTCGATAATATTCGAAACGGGCGCAATAGGTGTATCGAGTCCCGGAACGGTTACAACTGCATCGCCAACAGGGTTAAAATCGTCTATGCAAACGTCAGCATAGTCGAACAGATTAGTCTTGTTAGGATGACGGATAAAGTGGTCGGCGGGCATTTGTTGCTGCCAGTAACTGCTTGATACAGCAATTATCTTTACGCCGTTTTTCTTGGCTTCCATAACTGCATCTATAGTTGCAGGATTTATACCAATGTTATGGAAAACTATAAGAAGGTCGTCTTTTTTAAGGTCGTAATACTTCATAATTGCGCCGCCGTAGTTAACGGTGCGCTCAAGCTCTAAGTATTTTAAGGCCTGGTTGAAAACAGAAAGACCTGTTTCCATTATGGGATTTATGCAGGAAAGACCGCCTGCTCTGAAAAACATTTCACCCATACAAAGTGTGGTGTGACCACCACCGCCGTAAACGCTTATAAGGCGGTCATTCTCAATGGCATCGGCCATTAGCGATGCTGCTTTTTTAATGTTCTCGCCCTGAGTTTCGTTTACGATTTTGAAATTTTGCATTAAACTTTCAAAATAGCCAAAATCATTCATGTCTTATGTTCCTTTCTATTTGATTTATTGTTGGAATTGAATCTAAAACATAATTTTTTGTAACGCTTAATGATGCTGCGCAAACGGCATATTCACACGCTTTTTCCAGTGGCATACCGTTTGCTATACAAACGGCCAGAACACCGTTAAAGGTATCGCCCGCGCCCGTGGTATCTACCGCTTTGACGCTTGGCGCCTTTATTTTGGTTTTGCCGTTAATATCACAGCCGTCTTTACCAAGGGTAGTTATGCAGTTTTTAAAACGGTTAGGTTTAATTGCCTGCTTTTCTTGCTCGTTTGGTGTTACCATAAAAACGGCATCGGCAATATCGTCGGGGATAGGCCTTATTGGTGCAGGGTTTAAAATAACCCTTACGCCGTGCTTTTTTGCAAGCTCTACGGCCTTTTGGTTAACGTCTACGGGCACCTCGTTTTGTAAAAGCAAAATATCGCTTGTGGCAATTTCTTGCTCAAAACTTATTACGTCGTTTACACTCAGTTCTGCCTGCCGTATGCCCGTTACCTGATTTTCACCGTTTTTGTCGGTTAAAATTACCGCAAAGGTGGTTTTTTTACCGTTTTTGGTGGCGAAAAAACCGTTTATGTTGTTATCTATAGCGGTTTGCCTGCACTTATCGGCATCTGCATCATCACCAACGGCGGCTAAAAAAGAAACCTCTGCGCCCATTCTGGCGCACGCAACGGCCTGATTTATACCCTTGCCGCCGATTTCTTCAAAAACGCTGTCGGCTGCCAGCGTTTCACCCTTTTCGTGAAAATGGTCTACCTTCATAAATATGGAATTTCCGCAAATTCCTATAACCGAAATCTTAGCCATTTTAACACCTCATAGATGTTTAATACGCGGTAAATATTCTTTTATAAGCTTTTTGTTGTACTCGGCGCCGCCGTCTACGTTACCGCTTTTATATATTGGCACTTCTACGCCTTTTTCAGCGGCTTTCTGCGCGCCCTCTAAGAGTACCGACTGCAGTATAAACGAACTTGCTGCGGTTGAAACACTGCCGAATTTTACCGATGAGCCTTCAATATCCATAACTGCATCGCCATGGGGAACACAGTTGTCTATGTACATATCGGAGCATTCGTATAATTTGGCGTTTGCAGTTTTATCTGTAAAATAAGCGCCCGACACTACCGAAATATTCGGTATGCCGTTTTGTCTGGCAATCTGCGCCATTTCGCAGGGTACTGCGTTTTTACCGCTTGTGGATATTATGAAAAGCGTATCGTTTTTGGTTAAACAATATCTTTCAAAAATGCTCTCTGCAATGCCGCTCATTTTTTCGATCTTGCTGCTTTTGGCCGCACCGTTATGTAGCATTAAGTCGGTATCAAGCATAGCGCAAACGTTTGCGAGTCCGCCGGCTCTGTAAAAACAGTCAAGACCGATTAAATGTGAGTGACCGCAGCCGAAAATATAAATTATGCCGTCATTTTCTATGGTTTTGGCCACTTGCTCTGCGGCATCTGCTATTTTCCGGCTTTGAGTATTTTTGATTTTGTCTAAAACGTCTACAACTTCGGAGTAATATTTTTCAAAAATCATTTCTTTAGAACTCTATTGTAGTTTCTGCCTATGTTATCCCAAAGCTCGAGCGGATCCTTTGCAGCAACGCTGGTTCCGTAACCGCCACGGTAGGTCCAGGTAGCAAGACGGTCAACACCAAGCTCCTCGTACATATCAACAACCTTGTCAATCTGAGCAAAGTCATCGGGACGCTTGTTGTAGCCCATAAGCCAACGCTCGCTCTGCTTGCCGTATTTCTTAGCCATAGCTACGGTTCTTTCGGTAATCTCACGGAAGAAGCTTTCGGGTAAGGTCCAGTTAATAATTGTGGTTGAGAAAACATCGAAGTACGGGCAGGCTGCTACCATCTCCCAGTTATCATAACCACGAAGCTCTGTTACGTAGTAGCTGTTGAGTGTTGCGTGAACGCAGCAGGTAATTTCTAAGTTGGGGTTATACTCTTTTAAAGCCTTGGATGTATCCGAAAGGGTAAAGAGAGCTTCTCTCCAACGGAACTGCTTAACGTCGTCGTTCATAAACTTGGGCATTTCGTAGCCGTAGTATTCTTCGAACTTCTTCATACACTCAGGACATCTGCAAGCCCAGTCATCGCCTGCGCCACCTGTGATAGATGCGTATGCTTTCGGATAAGCGTAGTGAGGCTCATCCCAGAAAAATCCGTCTACCTCGGTGTTCTTTGCGAGCTTTAAGCAGATGTTCTTAAAGTAATCTCTGAAAGAATTTGTGTTAAAGCAGGCAGCGTTTAAAACCTCACCGGTGTAGGCCGAAACCTGACGGTGATGGATGTTGTTTTGTAAGAAGAGCGATACCTGCTCGCCACCGAAATACTTACCGATGCCCCACGGGTCTGCCAAAACACGAAGACCAAGCTCATGTGCGGCCTTTACTATGTTGTTAAGGTTGGGGAACCAGAAGTCCATATCAAACTCGGTAATAGCTAAAATTACCGTGTCGCATCCGTGTTCCTTCATTTCTTTAAAATCTTCGATTGCATGCTCTACGTAACCTAGTCCGTAGTAGCTTACTGCGGTGTGTTTAATTGCCATAAAAAATTCCTCCTTTAAGGTTTCTAAAACAATTATATACCCATACATATAAAAGATAAACCTATAAACCGCTCAAAAAAGTGTACAAAACGAAACTTGACTTTGTGTCGATTTAGAGGTATATTGATTTTGGTGGTGATTGATTTTGTTTTTTTCGGAAAATGAACTTTCTTTAGAATTATTAGGTGTATTTAAATTAAAAAGAGAAGAAATGTACTCAAAAAGTACGGAAGCCAGAAGCTATGACAGTATAAGCTACCGATTGGCAGGAAGAGGATATTTCAAAACCGAGGGAGAAAAAATTTCGGTTACCAACGGAGATTTGCTTTATATACCCAAAAACGCGCAGTACGAACAAAAAACTTCCAGGGAAACGGTTATTGCGATACATTTTATAAATTACACCTTTAACAACAAAAACAAAATAGAAAAACTGACCATTGAAAACAGCCAGTACGTAGAAGAGATATTCAAAAAAATGTATGACGTCTGGAAAGAGAAAAAGCAGGGCTACAGATATAAATGTATATCGTTGCTTTATGAATTGCTTTATTTTACCAACCGTCAGGAGCAGAAAAATAAGCTTAACAGCTTAGGACACGAAACTGAGATAAAAACTGCCGTGAATTATATTCATAATCATTTCAGAAACGAGCAGATAGAAATATCGGATTTGGCCGAGATGTGTTCGGTATCGCCCACGTATTTCAGAAAGCTGTTTAAAAAACTTTATTCGGTGTCACCCAAGCAGTACATAATTAACCTGAGGCTGCAAACGGCTCAGCAGCTTTTGCAAAGCCACTTGTATTCGGTAAGCGAGGTGTGCGATAAATCTGGCTTTACAGATTCTAAGTATTTCGCAAAATTATTTAAGGCCCGTTACGGCTCCAGCCCGAAAGCATATGGCAATACAATTTTGGAAAAAACCTTTAAATAACAAAAGACTCCTACAAACGTAGGAGTTTTTATTATTTAGAATAGTTTTATTATCACAAGCGAGGCAATACCGAGAATAATTCCAATTACACTTTGCAGTGTGATTTTTTCTTTATACAAAACTGCACCGAAAAGGGTTGATATAATGGTGAAGCTTCCGTTAGCGAATGTAAATAAAATAACAGGAGATATAAGCTTTGTTAAAGCGGTGGCAGATAGATTTATTAGGAAAATCGCAACTCCCAAAGCTATGCCGCAAACAGTAAGAGCTTTAAAACTGCGCTTATCTAAACTTATATTTTGTTCCTTGTTTTTAGTAAACAAACAAACAATGGCGCCTAAAGCAGAGGTAACAATAAATGAAAGAAAAGTGAAAACGGTTATATCACCATCTGGAACATAATATGTAAATAACTGTTGTGAAAGCGCCGATCCGCCGCTAAACAAAAGGGAGCCTATTAGCAAAAAAATTGTTTTAAACGAGAAGTTAGTATAAATCTTCTTGGAACTTCCAATGAGAAAATAAGAAGAAACAAAAAACAGTCCAACGCCAAACCATTGCAAAAGACGTATAGGTTGACCAAACAAAATTATACCTGCAATAAGTGGAACAATGAGTCCTGCAGACGAAAACATAGAACTAAGCGATACTGTTCCGCTTTTCATAGCAAAAAGAGAACAAAATCCGCCAAGCAACATACAAAGACCTAAAGATGTGGCAAGCCCTAAGGTGAGTAGGTCAATTTTTAACCCACCACTGAAAATTATAAGCAAAAAACAAGGAATTCCTGCGCACAAAAACTGAAATGATGTAAAACCTATATATGTGCGTGCGTTAGGCATGCTACTGCTTGCGGGCTTATAAAAAATACCCTGCAATGTGCGTCCCAAAATTATAGTTATTAGGTAAAAGATAACCATTTGTATCACTCCCAAAAAATAACATAGTAATTATAGCACATAATTTTGAAATTTTATTGCAAATCTCACCTGCATTATTGCTTTTCTCACCAAAAAATACCGCACTAACAAAATTGAGTTGTGCGGTATTTTTTGTTCTATTTGGAAGGACAGCCTAATATTATTTATTAGAAACGGAGATCAGGAAAATGCAGGGAATAAATTATAAGGCGTTCGAAAATGCGCTTGATACTGTAAGCGTGGGAATAAAAAACATACTAAACAAAATTGATCCAAACGTTGCGGCCGATATTCAGGAAATACGGCTGCGCTCATATTCGCCGCTTTGCGTTACAAAAATGGGCGAAACGTTTTTTGTAAACGCCTTTGGAAGCCTCGAGTCTTTACCCAATAACGCTTATATTGTAAGCGAATCTGAGCTAAAAGAAACCTACAGGTTGCTCTCATCAGGCTCGGTGTATTCGCACATAAACGAAATAAAAGACGGCTACATAATTTTAAAACACGGCAACCGCGCGGGAGTTTGCGGAACGTTTACCGAGGACTCGGCGCTAAGCCATATTACCTCGGTCAACATACGTATAGCAAAACAAATAATCGGCTCGGCCGGGCAAATTGCCGAAATTTACAGCGGCGGCTCGGTTTTAATTGCCGGCCCTCCCGGTAGCGGTAAAACAACCGTTTTGCGAGATTTTATAAGAATATTGTCATCGGGCATTACGGGTAAAATGTATCGGGTTTGTGTAATTGACCGACGTGGAGAAATTTCGGCGGCTTATTTAGGTAAAATTTATAACGATTTAGGACCCAATACCGACTTAATACAAGGAGTGCCCATAGAAAAGGGAATAGAAATGGCAATAAGAACAATGTACCCAAATATTGTCGCTTTTGATGAAATATCTACTCAAAATCAGGCAAGCAGTATTATAGATAGCTTTAATGCGGGAGTAGACGTTATCACAACGGCTCACATTTTTAATGAGGACGATTTACTAAAGCGCAAGCCCATACGAACTATTCTCAGCAGCGGCGCTGTCAAATGGATAGTTGTGCTGCCGTCAAGCATAGGTGAAAAAATGCGGATTTTAAGCTACGACAGGTTAAAACTGAAATGTATATTATAAAAATTTTGGGAGCGGCACTTATAGTGTTGGCGGGCTTTTTATGCGGAAGATATATGTCGGAAAATTTAGCTCTAAGGTGTAGAACCTTAGAAAACATAATAAAGATTGCTTTGTTTTTAAAGGAGCAAATAGTCTGCTTTAGGTACGAAATAGAGGTTATTTATAAAAATCTGATAGATAACGGCTTTGATGAGGATTTTGTGTTAAACCTTAAAAACACAAAATCCAAAAAAGAGTATCTAAAGGATTTTGACTTTTTAACACAGAAAGATAAAAGTCTTTCGTACGAGCTTTTTAGCGGCGTTGGTATGCGCGATGCAAAGGGTGAGGAAGAAAACATTTTGGTTTACATAAAACTTATTAACGAACAGCTTGACTTTGCAAAACAAGAATATGCCAAAAAGGATAAGCTTTATAAAAACATAGGAACGTTTTTAGGAATAGGACTTGCTATATTTTTAATTTAAGGATAACGGGCATTTTAACGGAGCGTGAGCGAAAATCCGTCTTTTTAAAATGGAAGGTGATAAAATGGATGTTGATTTTATTTTTAAGGTTGCGGCAATAGGTATTATTGTTACGGTTTTAAATCAGTTGTTAGTGCGTTCGGGCAGGGAAGAGCAGGCAATGCTGACCACTCTTGCGGGTCTTGTTGTGGTACTGCTTATGATAGTAAACGTAATAGCCGATTTATTCTCTACCGTAAAGGATGTTTTCGGACTTTAATGAGCATAACGTCGGCTTTGGGACTAAGTGTGATTTGCCTTGTTTTATGTGTAATCTTTAAGCAGTATAAGGCAGAATATTCGGTTTACATAAATATTATTGCAGGGACGATTATTTTAACGGCGGTAATCGGCACGGTAATAAAACCGTTAGAGGAAATCGGCGGTATTTTAAAGCAGGTAGGTATAGATATAGAGTATTTTTATCTGCTGCTTAAGGCCTTGGGAATTTGCTATATAACACAGTTTATAGGCGATTTATGTAAAGATGCCGGACAAACCGCTTTAGAGGAAAAGGTTTATTTAATTGGCAAGGGTGCAATATTTGTGATGTCTTTTGACTTACTGAAAAATTTATTTATCGTAGCAACGTCGTTTTTAGGGTAACAATGAAAAAGTTTTTAAAAATAATTATCATAGGAATTTTGCTTTGTTTGTGCTTTTCTTTTTGCGTTTTTGCTGAGGATGACTATTATCTTCAGCAATATAAAAACAGCGGTATTGAGTCTTTAGATGACCAATTACCCCAAGGTGCAAAAGATTTAATCGATGAATTCGATATAGATTTATCCGACCCCGATTTTGTAAATAATATTTCGGCAAAAAATATATTTTCGCACATTTTCTCATTCTTTAAAAGCGGGGTTAAAGAGTGCAAAGCGGCTTTAGTTTCACTTATTTTTATATGCGTATTCTCGGCTGCGGCAAATCTTTTTTGCAACAACGGTATTGGTGAAAACACTATAAATTACGTATCGGCGCTTTGTGTTTGCACTGCTGTGTTAGTTCCGCTTTTTTCGCACATAAATACGGTTGTTAAGGCAATTCGGGCGGGGTCGGTGTTTATGCTGAGCTTCGTGCCGATTTTCAGCGCCTTTAACGTGGTATCTACCGCTAAAATCTCGGGGGTGGGTTCATCGGCTACTCTGCTTTTTGCGGCAGAGGTGGCAAGTATGCTTTCTTCCTTTGTAATTTTGCCGTTGCTTTGCGGATATCTCGCGCTCGGTATTTGCTCGTCGGTTTGCGGTGTGGATATGGCGCAAAATATATGCGGTTCGGTAAAGAAAATAATGCTTTATATTATGTCGTTTGCTTTTTGTATATTCACGGGTGTCTTAGGGCTGCAAAGCACCGTTACTGCCGCGGCCGATACTTTGGGCACTAAAACCGCCAAGTTTATGATAAATTCCTCTGTACCAATGGTTGGTCCTGTGCTTAGCGAATCGCTGGGTACTGTGCTTGCAAGCGCAAGGCTCTTGCGCTCGGGTGCGGCGGTATATGCAATAATTGCGCTCTCTGCCATATTTTTGCCGCCGCTTGTTCAGACTCTTATCTGGCAGTTGGTAATAAAGGCTGCGGGGTTTGTTTCGGGTATGTTTTCACTAAAAGGCACCGATAAAATTTTAACTCCCATAAGTGATGCTTTAACCCTTACAATTGGCATTATTTTGTTTATTTTTGCGTTGTTTGTAATATCTTTAAGCGTTATTACCATAATAGGTAGGAGTAGCGTATGAGTAGTTTTAAACAAATAATAACGGTGCTCTCGTGCGTGTTTATATTTTTTGGCGCAATACAAATGCTGGCACCAAAATCAAAAATGGAAAAACCGCTTAAATATATTCTGGCGCTTACATTGTTAGTGGTAATAATCAGTACGGTATTCGGCATAAAGAATATGGATATAGATATTAAAACTCCGACACTAAACTCAGATTACTTGAATGCCGGCCGCACCTATCAGACAAGTGCCGAGTATTTAATTGGCGCGGCGCTTAAAGATAATTCTGTTGAGTTTTCAAAAGTTAGCGCAAAGGTGGATATTTTGGAGGATGAAAGCATAGTTATTAGTGAAGTAATTGTTTATACTTCGCATAACGCCGATACTGTGAGTGGCATAATAAAAAGGCATTTTAACGTTTTAGAGGTATGTGTTGTAAATGAATAACGGATTTTTAAAGAGTGATGCGATTTTAAAGCTTTTTAAAAACAAGGCAAAATTATTTTTCATACTGGGCATTCTGGGAATTGCGCTCATTTTCTTATCAAGCGTTTTTGATACCTCAAAAGATACGACTGATTCCAAAAGCGAAAACGAGCAAACCGTTACGTCTGAGCAATACTGTAAGCAGCTTGAAGAAAAGGTAAAGAAAATAGTTACCTCAATTACAGGCAGTAAAAATTCGGTGGTTGTGGTAACGCTCGATACCTCGGTACAGTACGTTTATGCCGATAATAAAAAGCAACAGACCGAAAATTCCGCGCAAAACGATAAAACCGAAAATTCTGATTCGACAGAGCAAAATTACATAATAATATCCGATTCAAACGGTGATGAAAGTCCGCTTGTAATTACCGAATATATGCCAAGCGTCAGGGGAGTGGCCATAGTATGCGAAGGTGGGTATGACCAAATTATAATCGATAAGGTTAAAAATGCAGTGATGTCTGCTTTAAATATAACATCAAAAAGAATATACGTTACGGGTAGGTAAGGAGAATAATGTGTTATGAAAAAGGGTAAAGTTTTAGGTAAACAAAGTATAGTAATGTTTTTAATGGTTATAGCGCTGTGCGCTGCGGTGTGGCTTAATATGAAATATTCGTCGGTAAACACCCTGGTTGATAATACTGCATCGGGTTATCTGGGAGAAGCCTTATTTGTCGATTCTCAGAATTCCGACAATGCCGTACAAACGGCGGGTAAGGTGTCGTCAGATTATTTGCAGTCCGCAAAAGACGAACGTCAGAACAACCGCAAGGAGCAAATTGAACTGTTGGAGGATACCATTGCCGATGCTAAAATTTCCGACGACGTAAAAAAATCTGCGGTAGAGCGTATGGCGCAAATCACAAAGAAATCCGAGCAGGAAAACGCTATAGAAACCGTACTTAAAGCCAAGGGCTTCGAGGGTGCAGTAGCGGTAATAAGCGATGAGAATATAAGCATAATTGTAAGAAGCGACGGACTGTTATCGAGCCAGACAATGCAAATTCAAGATGCCGTAACGGCTAATTGTAACGTGCCTCTTTCGAACATAAAAATAATAACCGTAAAATAATAGTTGTTAATTTTGAAAATTATGTTATAATATAATAGAAGTAAAGTCAAAGGAGTACGAATATGGAAGTAAAAAGTAACCTTAAAATAAATGAAGAAGTTGTTGCAAAAATTGCCAGTATGGCTGCGCTCGAGGTCGAAGGCGTAGATTCTATGGTAAACAAGGCACCAATTGCTATTAAAACTATTCTTAATAAAACCGCTGCATCTAAGGCGGTAAAAATCGGCGTGGTAGACGGTACTGTTAATATCGACGTTTACATTTGCGTTTTACAGTCGGCAAACGTAAAGAGCGTATGCGAATCTGTACAGCTCAACGTTAAGGAAAAGGTTCAGAATATGACAGGTAACGCAATAACCAAGGTTAACGTTCACGTTGCCGATTTAAAAGTTGTTGACGAAGACGAAGAATAAGAACAAAAAGTTATAAAAAAATCGACCGAACGGTCGATTTTTTTTGACATATAGGCTTTTATGTGGTAAAATATAAAAAAGAAAGGGTGATAATATGGAAATTTTAACCGGTATTATTATTGGAGTTGTGGTTTTATTTATCTTTATTTGTCTGAGAGTTGTTCCTCAGGCAACCGAACACGTAATCGAACGACTCGGAAAGTACAATAAAACCTGGGAAGCGGGCTTACACTTTTTGGTGCCCGTAATTGACCGTGTTGCCAAAAAGGTAACCTTAAAGGAGCAGGTGCTTGATTCTCCACCGCAGCCCGTTATTACTAAAGATAACGTTACTATGCAAATCGACACCGTAGTTTACTTTAAGGTTTTTGATGCAAAGTTGTTTACCTACGGCGCAGTAAACCCAATAAGCGCATTGTCTAACCTTACCGCAACAACACTTCGTAACATTGTAGGTGAGTTAGAGCTTGACGATACCTTAACCTCTCGTGATACTATTAACGGTAAAATGACCGAAATACTCGATTCTGCTACAGACCAATGGGGTATTAAGGTTAACCGTGTAGAGCTTAAGAATATCATTCCTCCGTCAGAAATTCAGAATGCTATGGAAAAGCAGATGAAGGCTGAGCGTGACCGCCGTGAAACCTTGCTTGAGGCCGAGGGCCACAAGGCTGCCGTTATAACACGCGCAGAAGGTGACAAGCAGGCTATGATTTTAGCGGCTGAGGGTGAAAGAGATGCAAGAATTGCTCGTGCCGAAGGTGAAGCTAAGGCTATTTTACTTGCCAAGCAGGCCGAGGCCGACGGACTTGCAGCATTAAAGGCTGCCGGTGTTGACGAGGCAGTTTTAGAGCTTAAAAAGTATGAGGCATTAGTTGCAATGTCTGACGGCACAGCATCTAAAATAATTATTCCTACCGATGCTGTAGAAATGACCAAAGCAAACGTAGTCTTCTCGGAAACTACAGGACTTGGTGACACAACACCGAGCGCACCTAAAAAGGCAGCAAAAAAGCCTGTTGACCCTTGCTGCGATTAAAAATAAACCAATAGTAAATTTAAAAACCTCGCTTTACGCGAGGTTTTTCTTTATTTACTTTAAAGCTATAAATGCGGCGTTGTTGCCACGAAGTCCGTTCGTTTTACGGTGTGAATGGAACGTATCGGCATTACAACAGGTGCACAGATCGTTAATGTCTATGTTTTCTGTTTTTATGCCCGCGTGTTCCAAAATAAGCTGATTTGCTTTCGTAAGGTTTAGCATATATCTGCCGTTTGTCTTTTTTGTAGCAATATCGTCAAGGTTAATATAGTCTATTTTCTTGAAGCCGTCGATTACCGGGTCGTCTACCTCGTAACAGCACTGCATTATGCTGGGTCCGATGGCGGCTATAATGTTTTTGGGTTCGCACCCAAAATGCTCACACATCTTATTGACAGTTTTAAGACCTATTTGCGCTACTGTGCCCTTCCAACCTGCATGGGCGGCGGCAATAACCTTTTTTTCTTTGTCTAAAAACAAAAGAGGTACGCAGTCGGCAAACTGGGTAACAAGACACACTTTTGGTATGTTGGTTATAAGCGCATCTATATCATCATAATCACGTGGCTTTGAAAAACCCTTGCCGATATCGTCATCATTTATAATGCGGATATTATCGGTATGGGTCTGGTGACTAAGAGTTAAATTCTGCGGCTCTACTTTTAAGGCAGAGCAAATGATTTCGTAATTTTTTCTTACGTTTTCTTCCTTGTCACCATTACTAAAGCTGAAATTCATACTTTCATATATGCCCTCGCTCACTCCGCCAAAACGGGTGGAAAAAGCGTTGGCTACCATATTTGTAGCATCTAACTTAGGGAATGATATAAATTTAAGTGTGCCTAAAGTGTTTATTTTTAAAGAGTCAGACTTCATATAAGTCACCGCTTAAATATTTTCTCACTAAGGATGTTGTTTTCGGCCATTATCTTTTTAACCGTGTCTTCACCCAGTTTTTTGCCTATTATTTTAAAGGCATTATCAAACTCGGGCGGGCGGCTGTTAACAGAATGGGTATCGCTCGCAATAATCTGACCGTAGCCCTCTTTTATAAGGCCCAGAGCAATCTTTTTGGATTTTCTGTTAAGAGAGAAGGCTGAGGCGTTGATCTGACCGATACTAAATCCGTCTTTTATGGTTTCGGTTATTCTGTCAAATCCGGGCAGTAGGGCAAAACGTTCTATATGAGCCAATATAGGTGTTATATGACGGTCTAGTACAAGAGAGATTATATCTTCTGCCGCCGGCTCTAAGCTGGGCATATGCGCAAGCTCGAGCAATAAAAAACGTGTGCCGTCAATGGTGAGCTTTTCAATGTCGTCTATTTTGGATATATTTTTAAAATAATGTACCTCGTAGCCTATTTTAATTTGTGGGTCGGCATTTGTGAGAAACATTTTTAGATCTGCGTATGATTCCTGAGCTTTTTTAACAGTGTCCTCAAGCGAGCAGACCGAGGCATAAAAATGCGGAGTTGCAAGTATTCTTGTGACCCCTTGTTTTTTTAGCTTAGATATTAATTGTAAGCTTTCATTTATACTTCTTGCGCCATCATCTACACCGGGTAGAATATGCGAATGCACGTCAATATATGCCATAAACCGACTCACCTCACTTAAAATGTTTTTCCCTTATAACGTCAAAATAACAGCACCTGACAACCCCGTAAGTATCAGGTGCTGAAAATTATTTATCTGCGCTTTTTCTTTTTACCGTTATTTCTGTCTTTGTTGTAGTTATTATCGTAAGCGTAAGTATTGTAATTATACTGATAACGATATCTGTAACGATAACGGTATTTGTAACGGTACTTATAGGAACCGTTTCCGCCTGTAGCGTTAAGTACAAGACCGAGAAGGCGTACGCCTGCGAACTCTATGCTGGTTAAAGCTTTCTTGAGCTGGTCGTGACGGGTTGCATTGTCTTTAACAACAAGCATTATACCTGCGGTTTTCGGTGCTAATACTAAAGCATCGGTAACAATGTTAATAGGCGGTGTATCAATAATAATATATTCATACGATTTTTGAAGCGTATCAAGCAACTCGCTCATACTATCAGAACCGAGTAACTCCGACGGGTTAGGTGTGGTCGGACCCGATGTTAAAACGTCAAGGTTAGCGTTAACGTTATGAATTGCTTCGTCAATTGTGCAAAAGCCAACCAAAACAGAGGAAAGACCCATACTGTTCTGGAACTTCATCTTTCTGTGAATAGAAGGACGACGAAGGTCGGCGTCTATAAGTAATACCTTGCTGCCAAGCTGAGAAAGAGCTATAGCAGTGTTAACCGATGTTGTCGATTTACCCTCACTCTGATAAGGGCTCGAAATAGTGATTGAGTTGTGTGACTTATTAGAAAGCAAGAACAAAAGGTTTGTTCTTATTGTTTTGTAAGATTCAACAACGGCAAATGGAATGGTACGACTTTGTTGAGCGGAAGAGACATTGTCGTTAGAAACGATGTCGTTTGAAGTTTTGTTTGTGTTCTTTGTTTCCATTAATCTTTACCTCACTTCTTTAGACCTTCAAAGTCGGGCACGATACCTAAAATAGGAACATCGTAATGTGTTAAAATGTCGTTTTCGCCTTTAATTGTCTGATCAAGCAACGAAAGTATTACTGCAATACCTAAAACTAAAACTGCGCCTACAAGTGCGGCCGTTACTGCAATGGTAGTGGTATGCGGCGCTATTTTACTTGCTGTATTGGCATACTCAACATTCTTAACGCTTATGGTGTTATTAAAGAAAGATCCTAAATATTGCGGTGCCATTTTTGCAAAGGCGTTAGTTACCTTTATGGCTTCTTCCTTGCTGCCGGCGGAATATCTGATGTCTATGAAAAGAGAATCATCAGAGCGGATAGATATTGAAAGATTGCCCTTTATTTTAACCTCATTGTTAAGAGCGGCTTCCAGTTCTTTTTTTGCCTCGGTTGTAGATAAAAGACCTACGCAAGAGGGTAAAAGAGATTTAGATGCTGTAAAGTCGGAAGACTTAATAGAGGTTTCATCGCCTTCTTCACTAAAAATACCACCGTTGGTGATAAAGATAGAAGCTCTTGCTCTGTAAACGTCTTCCATAAACATATTTACGTAAGAAAATGCTGCTACGCCAAATACCAATGCTACTATAATAGCAATCCATATACTGCGCAGTATCGCTTTAAAAACTTGAGCGGTTGAAATTTCGTTCATTTAAAACATCCTTTCTAAAACGAATTAAAATTCGGGAAATGAACATTATCATAGGTATTATACAACACGGGGATAATTTTATCAAGCAAAAATTTATATTTTTTTCAAGACTTAAATTTTTATTGAAAATGAATGATATATAGTGTATAATATAACAAACTGCGTAACTATGCTTTTTGGGAGGACTGCCGAATGAAAATACTTTGTGTTGGCGATGTTTGCGGCAGTATTGGTTGCAATGCTTTAAGGCAGCTTTTACCCAAAATAAAAGCAGAGTACGGGGTAGATTTTGTTATAGTAAACGGTGAAAATTCGGCCGATGGCAATGGCCTTACGACCCAGAGCGCTGCGCATATATTCACAAGCGGCGCAAACGTTATAACGGGCGGTAACCATTCCTTCAGGCGCAAAGAAGAGCTTTTGGTTTACGAACAAAACGACCTTATTCTACGTCCGCACAATATACCCGAGCAAACTATGGGCAGCGGTTTGGCTGTAGTAGATTGCGGCAGAGTAAGCGTTGCGGTAATAAATTTGTCGGGCATTATATATTTAGATGCGCTCAAGGCGTCGTCCCCGTTTGATGCGGCCGATGAGCTTATACAAAAGGCAAAAAATTCGGGCGCAAATATCATTGTTGTGGATTTTCACGCTGAGGCTACAAGTGAAAAAAGAGCACTGGGCCTTTACTTAGACGGTAAAGTATCGGCGGTATTCGGCACACATACGCACATTCAGACTGCCGACGAGCAGATTTTACCGCTCGGTACCGGTTATATTACCGACGTTGGTATGACGGGTCCTGAAAACTCCATACTCGGTGTGAAAAGCGAAATAATAATATCCAGATTAAAAGACAAAACCTGCGAAAAGTTCGTTTTAGCAGACGGTAAGTGCGCTTTGAACGGTGTTGTTTTTACTGTCGACGAAAAAAGCGGCAAAACCGTGCAGGTTGAAAGGGTATTGGCAAAGGAATGAAAAAATCAAAGTTTTTAAAGCTAATTAGTGCTTGTATATGCTTGATTTTTGTGTTTTGCTCGTGCGCAAACAGTACGCATCAGAATGAAGGTAAACCCGAAAATTCAGGCTCAGATACACAAAACACTGAAAACATAACCTTAATATATTCGGCTACCGACTCGTTAAACCCTTACCGTGCCGTTACAGAAGCTAATGCGCAGGTATCGCTTTTAATGTTCGATCCGCTTATAAAAATAGATTCTGATTTTAACCCGGTAAATATTTTGGCTGAGAGTATCAATAAAAGTGAGGACGGAAGTTTAAAAATTAAACTTAAATCGGCCGCTTTTACAGATTCGACCCCTCTTACAAGTGCCGACGTGGTTTTCTCGTATAACTTAGCAAAGCAGTCAAAAACCAAATATGCGTATCAGCTTGAATCGGTGATTTCGTGTACGGCGCTGGGTGAAAGGGAAGTAGAATTCAAATTTTCCAAAAATGATCCGTATGCGGTTAATCTTTTGGATTTTCCAATTATAAAAGCCGATAGTGACAACAGAACCGACCAGGATAACGTAGCGCTGGCGCCCATTGGTTGCGGACGGTATTTGTTTGACAGAGAAAACGAACAGCTTGTTGCTAATGAAAATTACCATGCAGGTGATTTATCTGTAAAAAGCATAGCCTTGCTCAATTCTCCTGATGATGAAGCAATCGACCATAATATTTCGGTTGGCGCGGTAGATATGTATTTTACCGATTTATCTAAAGAGAGCATCACAAGAATGTCGGGCAAGAGAACCTCGGTTAATTTAAATAACCTTATTTATTTGGGCGCAAATATGTCTGAAGACCATATTTTAAGTAACGTTCATCTGCGCTATGCCGTGTCTGCCGCTATCTCGCGTGAGCAAATTGCAAAAGAGGCGTATTACCAGAATGCAGTCTCAGCAACAGGTATTTTTAATCCGGCTTTTGAGCCGTCGAGCCAGTATCAGACCCTACAAAAAACGGCGGATAAGCAAATTGTTGTTGTGAATTTGTCGCAAATAGGTTATAATACATTTGACAGTGAGGGCTATGCGGTAAACTCTAAGGGTAAACGCCTGGCACTTTCCATACTTGTAAACGAAGAAAGCTCGTATAAAAAACTGGCTGCAACATTGCTTGCAAAGCAGATGTGCGATGCGGGAATTTACACCACCGTAACGGCTGTGCCTTATGCAGAATATATGGCGCGTCTTGCAAGAGGCGAGTTTAGTCTTTACATTGCCGAAACTATTATTTTAAATAATATGGATATTACCGAGCTTGTCTGTCCGGGTGGTTCGGCGGCATACGGTGTTAAAAATCCCACACCACCGCCGCAACAAGATGAACAGGTCGGTACGCAAGAAAGCGTGTCGCAAGAGCCTGCCAATCAGCCCGAAGCGGAGCCGACTAACGATATTAACTGCGAGCAAATACTAAAAAGCTTTTACAGCGGCGAGTGTGAAATCGGAAGTGTTTGCACCATATTCGAATCGCAACTGCCAATTATTCCGGTAGTTTACAAAACTGGAATATTGTTTTACTCGAATGATATCGAAACTACCCCTCAGGCAACGTTAAGTGATATATTTTTTTCACTCGAAAATTTTAAAATAAACCCTACTAAGTAAAAGGAGGAAAATTTATGATAGCATACGAAACAAGAACAGGTAAAGTAATTTTATCTAACGAGTATCTTTCAAAACTTATAGGTAACGCTGTAACATCGTGTTACGGTGTTGTAGGTATGGTGCCCAGAGGCTCCAAGCAGAAAATAATAGGTATGGTTTCTAAAAAGGACTATATGGACAAGGGCATAAAGGTAGTTGGCGATGCCGACAAAATTTCGGTAGAGCTTCATATAATTGTTCTTTACGGAATGAACATTAACGCAATAGCCAAGAGCATTGTAAACAAGGTAAAATATACAGTAAACCAGGCAACAGGCATAACTGTTGAAAAGGTAACGGTAAAGGTAGACGGTATAGTCGAATAACCTAGGGCAACGAGAGCCCAAGTAATTTAAGGAGTGTTTTATTTGTTTAATGGTGATACCCTGCGCGATGCGGTCATATCGGCTGCAAATAATATAACTAACAATCGCAAGCAGGTTGACGATTTAAATGTTTTCCCCGTGCCAGATGGCGATACGGGTACAAATATGTCTATGACGGTAAATGCCGCCGCAAGAGAGCTTGAGAAACTTAGCGGTGCTTCTGCCACAAAGGTAGCCGACGTTGTTGCTACCGCAATGTTAAGAGGCGCCAGAGGAAACTCGGGTGTTATTACCTCGCTTTTATTCAGAGGCTTTTCTAAGGGACTCAAAGACTGTGAAGAGGTAAATGCAAAGAATTTGGCAGAGGCATTCAAACTTGGTGTAGATGCCGCGTATAAGGCCGTTATGAAGCCAACCGAGGGCACTATTTTAACCGTTGCAAGAGTAGCCAGCGAATATGCCGAAAAGGCATTAAAAGCCGGTGCTGATACTTTAGGAGTTTTCGAAGCCGCTATGGAGGGCGCAAACGTCGCCTTGGCCGATACACCTAATCTTTTACCCGTTCTTAAAAAAGCAGGCGTTGTTGACGCGGGCGGTAAGGGCTATACCGTTATTTTAGAGGGTATGTATTCGGTATTTAAAGATTCCGTTATTATAAAGAGCAATGCTTTAAGCGCTGATGAGCCCGAGGAAGAAGAAAACCAGTCGAGAAATGCCGCAGGTGAATTTGAGGGTGAAATTACCTTCACCTATTGCACCGAGTTTATAGTAAACCGTTCTAACGAAAAAGAACCTGCCCAGCTCAGAGCATATTTAGAATCTATTGGCGATTGTGTAGTTGTGGTTGACAGTGATGAAATCATAAAGGTACACGTTCATACCGACCACCCGGGCAACGCCTTTGAAAAGGGTTTGGAATTCGGTAGCCTTGTTAATATGAAGGTTGAAAATATGCGTGACCAGCACGAAAGACAAAAGCACGATGCCAAGGGCGAGAAGAAAAAAGCTCCTAAAAATCTTCAGGGTACAGAAAGATATACCCCCGTTGCACCCGAAAAGCCATTTGGTTTTGTGTCGGTAAGCGCAGGCGAGGGCTTGGAAGAACTATTTAAAGAGCTTGGTGCCGATATTGTCGTAAGCGGCGGACAGACAATGAACCCCAGTACCGACGATATTTTAAAGGCAGTAGAGCTTACTCCCGCCGAAACCGTATTTGTTTTACCTAATAACAAAAACATTATTATGGCGGCCGAGCAGGTTATACCTATTAGTACACGTAAGGTTATTGTACTTCATACAAAGACCATTCCTCAGGGAATTTCGGCAATGCTTACCTTTGACCCCGATGCATCTGATGATGAAAATGCTATAAATATGCAAAATGCATTTTCTCAGGTTTCAACAGGTCAAATAACCTTTGCCGCAAGAGATTCCGACTATGAGGGCTTTAAAATCAAACAGGGCGAGCTTTTAGCACTTAACAACGGCAAGCTTTCGTTTGTTGAAAAGGATATTACAAAGTGCGTATTAAAGCTTACAGGCAAAATGCTCAAAAACACAAGCAGCGTAGTTACTGTTATTTACGGTGAAGATATAACCGACAGACAGGCTGCCAAGATGGAATCCGAGCTTAACGCCAAGTATGGCAAGAAGGTTGATATCACCTTTATAAAGGGCGGCCAACCTGTTTACTACTATATTATTTCGGTAGAATAACTGCAAAACGGTGTGGTGTAAATGGTACCGTATTTAAGCGAAATTAGATATTTAAAGGGTGTGGGCGAGAAAAAAGCCCATACCCTTAACAAGTTGGGGGTCGATACTGTCGGCGCCCTTTTGCGTTTTTATCCGAGAGCTTATGAGGACTGGGGCACCATAGACGAAATTTACTCCGATAACCTTCAAAAAACAGTTTGTATAAGAGCAGTTGTTGTAAGTGACGTAACCGAGCATCCAATAAGAAACAAGCTTACTCTTTACAAGTTTTTTGCCGCCGACCAAAGCGGCAGAATGCAGGTAACAATATATAACAACAAATACTTAGCGCAAAAAATTGCTATGGGCAGGGAGTATTTGTTTTACGGCAAAATGGACGGTAATATTATTTACCGTAATATGTCCTCACCCGAAATTTCCGAGGTCGGATCTAATGCAATAAAACCAATATACCACGCAAGCGCGAATATGTCGTCAAAGGTAATATCAAGCCTTGTTAAAACTGCGCTTTTAAACACTCAGCTGCCCGACCCATTGCCAAGCGACGTTTTAAAAGAGTATAATTTGTGCGATTTAAACACTGCTATAAGTAATATACATTTTCCAAAAACTAAGGAACTGCTCGAAAGGGCAAGAAAGCGCCTTATTTTTGAAGAACTGTTTTTACTTCAGGCAGGCTTTATAATGCTGCGCAACGCCAAGCGTACAGTTACCGATGTTTCGGTAAAAAATGAATATACAAATCAGTTTTTATCCGTCTTGCCGTTTGAACTTACCTCTGCACAAAAGAGGGTAATAGGTGAATGTATGGCCGATATTAAAAGCGGCCAATGTATGAACCGACTCATTCAGGGCGACGTTGGCAGCGGTAAAACCTTAGTTGCGGCGGCACTTATGTTCAATATGGTTAAAAACGGCTATCAGTCGGCTTTTATGGCGCCTACCGAGGTTTTGGCTCAGCAGCATTTTAAGTCATTATCAGCTTTGTTTGAGCAGTTTTCCATTAAATGCGCACTGCTTACGGGCTCGGTAACGGCGGCCAATAAAAATAAAATAAAAACCGCCATAGCAAATGGCGAGGTAGATATCGTAATAGGCACACACGCGATTATCACCGATGATACCTTGTTCGATAATTTAGGTCTTGTTATTACCGACGAACAGCACCGTTTTGGCGTGGCTCAGCGTTCGTTGCTCGCAAAAAAGGGTAATCATCCGCATACCCTGGTTATGTCGGCAACACCTATTCCCAGAACCTTAGCGCTCACTATTTATGGCGATTTAGATATAAGTATAATCGATGAATACCCCAAGGGTCGCACCCCAATTGAAACCTACGCCGTAGGCTCCGATAAACGTCAAAGGGCTTATAACTACATAAAAAAGCACCTTGACGAAGGCAGGCAGGGATATATTGTTTGCCCGCTTGTTGAAGAGGGCGAGAATACCGATTTAATCTCGGCCGAGGAGCATTATAAAAAATTATCGGAAAACGAATTTAAAAATTACTCAGTCGGTCTTTTGCACGGTAAAATGACGGCCAAAGAAAAAACAAAAATTATGCGCGAATTTGCCGACGGTCAGATTGACCTGCTTGTGTGCACAACCGTTGTAGAGGTTGGTATAGACGTTGCAAATGCCGCTATTTTAGCGGTTGAGAATGCCGAGCGCTTCGGTCTTTCGGCATTGCATCAGCTAAGGGGCAGAGTAGGCCGAGGCAAATATAAGTCTACCTGCATATTTATATCTGACAGCGAGTCCAAAAACACAAAGGCGCGTCTTAATATTATGTGCTCAACCAACGACGGCTTTAAAATTGCCGATGAAGATTTAAAGCTAAGAGGACCGGGTGACTTTTTAGGCAAAAAGCAGCACGGTCTGCCAGATCTGAAAATTGCCGACTTTGTAAACGATATGCAAATCGTTCGTGCATCGGGAAATGCGGCAAAAAAATGTATCATTAACGATCCGTCACTCTCAAAACCCGAAAATGCTAACTTAAAGGCCGAAATAAGAAGAATGTTTTTATCGGCAATGTCTTGAAAGGATATTTAGTATGATTTACAACCGAGTTTGTGCAAAAATTGATTTAGATGCCATAATGCACAACATAAACACAGTAAAAAGCAAAATAAAAAGCGGTACCAAAATTATGGCGGTAGTAAAGGCCGATGCATACGGTCACGGAGCCGTAAGTGTTGCAACTCATCTGCAGGATACGGTCGATTATTTTGGCGTTGCCGACGTTTTTGAAGGCTTAGAGCTAAGGAGAAACGGCATAAAAAACGGTATTTTAATTTTATCGTTCACAGCGCCCGAATTTTTTGAAACGGTAGTTGAAAACGATATAACTGCCACCATTTTCGATTTAGATTCGGCTAACCAATTATCTGCCGTGGCAAAGGAATTTCACAAAACTGCAAAAATTCACATTGCGGTTGATACAGGTATGTCCAGAATCGGCTATGCCGTGAACGAACAAAGCATCGAGCAGATAAAACAAATTGAGCAGCTCGACGGAATATATATAGAGGGCATTTTCAGCCACTACGCCACCGCCGATGAGGCCGATAAAACCGAGGCCAAAAAACAAAAAGAGCGCTTTGAGTGGTTTATTAAGAGCCTTGAAAGCCAAGGAATCAATATACCGATTAAGCATCTGAGTAACTCGGCAGGCATTATGGAAATGGATACCGACTTTAATATGGTACGCGCAGGTATAATTACCTACGGACTTTACCCGTCAGATGAAGTTAAGACAGATAGTTTTACGCTAAAGCCCGCAATGGAAATAATAGCACATATCTCATTTGTAAAAACGGTCAAAAAAGGCCAAGGCATAAGCTACGGTCTGACTTTTAAGCCTGAGAACGATATTAAGGTCGCTACTTTGCCCATAGGCTATGCAGACGGATACCCAAGAGCCCTTTCCAATAAGTCATATGTGCTTATTAAGGGTCAAAAGTGCCGAGTGCTCGGCAGGGTTTGTATGGATCAGCTTATGGTCGACGTAACAGGCCTTGACGTTAAGGTGCTTGATGAGGTTACGGTGCTCGGAAACAGCGGTAATGAGAATATATCAGTAGAGCTTCTGGCCAATATGGCTGGCTCGTTTAACTACGAATTTGTATGCGGTATTTCCAGACGCGTACCCCGTATATATTATAAAGATAATAAGCCGATATCCGAGATTAACTATTTAGAGTAGAGCGAATAATCCAAACTCCGTTTTAAAAAGGCGGATTTTCGCTCATACTTTGTTAAAATACTCGTTAATCCGTCAGGATTAACTGCGTTTTGTGCCTTGTCTGAACAAAAATCCTCTCTTTTTAAAATCTTTGACCTCAAAGTGAGAAGATTTTGAGTGATTTTTATTCAAGACGGGCGCAGTAAGGCTGACGCCTTACAAGAATGGATTGGATAAAAAGCGCCGAAATAAGTCGCTTTGAGGCGGGTTCGGATTATTCACTCTACTCTAGAGTAGATTATTGTTGAAAATGCTACCATAATATGCTAAAATAACCTAAGATATATATATTGTATAAAGGTGCAAAAATGCAAGATAATTATAAAATCTCGGCGTGTGTTGTAACCTACAACAACTCGTCGTGCGCAAAGGTTGCGGTCGAGTCGGTCGTGCAGCATACAAAAAGTAAAGAGCTTTGTATGTACGTTTGCGATAATAATTCTACCGACAACACTCTAAAAACCTTAAAAGAAATTGACGGTGTAAGCGTTATAAAACTGCCTGATAACCTTGGCTTTGGCAAGGCTCACAATGCGGTTTTAGACAAAATAGATTCTAAATATCACGCAGTAATCAATCCCGATATCCGTATTGATTCCGACGTTTTAAGCTCGCTTGCCGAATATTTGGACAATAATCCCGATGTTGTTATGGTTACTCCAAAAATTTTAAACGATGACGGCACCGTGCAACACCTCCCTAAAAAGACTCCAAGCTTTAAGTACGTGTTTTTGGGCCGACTTGGCAGTATGTTTGGCTGCTTAAAGAAGTATCGTGAAGAATATACAAGAAGCAACGAGCAGCTAACTGCTCCGACCGAGGTCGATTTTTGTACAGGCTGTTTTTTCCTTATAAGAACCGACGTGTTCAAAAAGCTCGGCGGCTTTGATGATAATTTCTTTATGTATTTTGAGGACGCTGACCTTGCACGCAGAGCCAAACAGTTCGGAAAGGTTATGTTTGTACCCGAATTTTCGGTAACTCATTTGTGGGAGCGGGCAAGTTCTAAGAGTATAAAATATCTGTTTATACATCTTATTTCGTATTTTAAATATATGCATAAGTGGAGGAGGCACGAATAATGAAGATTATGATAACCGGCTCGAACGGTCAGCTCGGCAACGAGCTTAAAAGCATAATCGAAAGCGAGAGAAGTGAAATCGGTGCAGCGCCGAAAGAAATTTATCCCGCTACGGTGCTGGGTGTAGATATTGACGAGCTAGATATTACCGATGAAAAAGCCGTTTTAAAATTTGTTTTAGAAAACAGGCCCGACGTTATAATCAACTGTGCGGCAATGACAAACGTTGACGGCTGCGAAACTAATTTAGAGGGCGCCATAAAGGTCAATGCCGACAGCGTAATGTATTTAGGCAAAGCGGCCGAGCAAATCGGAGCAAAGCTTATACACGTTTCTACCGACTACGTGTTTGCCGGAGACGGAACCGTTCCGTACGTAGAAAGCGATGAATGTGCTCCCAAAACCGCATACGGAAAATCTAAATATATGGGCGAGCAGAACGCCGCAAAGTATTGCTCAAGATATTTTGTTGTACGTACCTCCTGGCTATACGGTTATATTGGCAAAAACTTTGTAAAAACAATGCGCAGAGTAGGCAAGGCAAACGGTAAATTAACCGTTATCAATGACCAAAGAGGCAATCCTACGAACGCTAACGATTTAGCGCATCATTTATTAAAGCTTGCGGTTACTGAAAATTATGGCATATACCACTGCACAGGTAACGGTGAATGCAGCTGGTACGATTTTGCAAAGAAGATAATCGAGTTATCAAAAATAGATGCTACAGTTTCTCCTTGCACAAGCGAGGAATACCCAAGCCCAACGCCCAGACCTAAGTATTCATCACTCGAAAACGCTGCACTTAAAGCCACCGTTGGCGATGAGATGCGTAACTGGGAAGAAGCGTTAGAAGAATATATTGAAAAACTCAACAAAATGGAGGAAGAATAAATGAAAACTTATTTAGTAACAGGCGGCGCAGGCTTTATAGGCTCTAACTTTGTAATTTATATGTTAAACAAGTATACCGACGTTAAAATTATAAACGTTGACGTATTAACCTATGCCGGCAACCTTGAAAACTTAAAGTCGGTTGAAAACAACCCCAATTACACATTTGTTCAGGCAGATATTTGTGATGATAAGGCAATTGCAAAATTATTTGAGGAATACGATATTGACTACGTTGTAAACTTTGCAGCAGAAAGCCACGTAGACCGCAGCATCTCTGACCCTGAAATTTTCGTAAAGACAAACGTTTTAGGTACTGTTAATCTTTTAAACAACGCTAAAAAGGCCTGGACCATTGGCGATGATATGTACAAAGAGGGCGTTAAGTATTTACAGGTATCTACCGATGAGGTTTACGGTACTTTGGGCGCTGAGGGTTACTTTATGGAGACCACTCCGCTTGACCCGCACTCTCCGTATTCTTCTTCTAAAGCATCGGCCGACCTTTTCGTAAAGGCTTATGCCGACACCTATAAGTTCCCCGTAAACATTACCCGTTGCTCTAATAACTACGGTCCGTTCCAGTTCCCTGAAAAGTTAATTCCGCTTATTATGAACAACACTCTTAACCACAAGGATCTTCCCGTTTACGGTGACGGTATGCAGATTCGTGACTGGCTCTACGTAGAGGACCACTGCAAAGCTATAGATATGGTAATCCGCAACGGCGTTTTAGGTGAGGTTTACAACGTAGGCGGCCATAATGAAAGAACAAACATCTTTATTGTTAAGACCATTATCGAATACATTAAAGAGAACGTTGACTCCACCGTTGGCGAGCATATGATAAAGCACGTTACCGACCGTAAGGGTCACGACCGCAGATACGGTATTGATCCTCAGAAGATAAAGGACGCTTTAGGTTGGTATCCCGAAACCACCTTTGAGGTTGGCATTAAGAAAACTTTAAAGTGGTATTTAGACAACAAAGAGTGGGTTCAGAACGTTACCAGCGGCGCATATCAGAATTATTATGAAAAAATGTACAGCGCCAAGGAGGAGCTTTAATGGGCAAGTTTAACTTTATTAAAACCGATATTGACGGCGTAGTAATTATAGAGCCCACGGTTTTTGGTGATGACCGCGGCTACTTTATGGAAACATATAATTACAACGAGTTCAAAGAAAACGGTATAGACAACGTTTTTGTTCAGGATAATCAGTCAAAATCACGCAAGGGCGTTTTAAGAGGCTTGCATTTTCAGAAGACTTTTTCTCAGGCAAAGCTTGTTCGCGTTATAAAGGGCGCGGTATTCGACGTTGCGGTCGATTTACGTGAGGGAAGCGCTACCTACGGCAAGTGGGTTGGCGTAGAGCTTACCGCAGAGAACAAAAGACAGTTCTTTATACCCAAAAATTTTGCTCACGGCTTTTTAGTATTGTCTGATGAAGCCGAGTTCGTTTACAAGTGTGATGATTTTTATCACCCCGAAGACGAGGGCGGTTTGCTTTGGAATGACCCCACTGTTAACGTTCAGTGGCCCATTACAGATGATATGGAAATTCTACTAAGCGAAAAAGACAAGAAAAATCCAACTTTAAAATAATACTAAAGGGCAGCCAGAGAATATAAGTTTCTGTCTGCCTTTTTAAAAAAGGTGATACCAATGAGCTTTAAAAAAGACTTTGTATGGGGTGCGGCAACAGCATCTTACCAAATAGAAGGTGCCGCCTATGAAGACGGCAAGGGAATGAATATCTGGGATGATTACTGCAAAATTCCGGGCAAAATATTAAACGGAGATACGGGGGACGTTGCCTGCGACCACTACCACCGCTACAAAGAAGACGTAGCTTTAATGAAGCAGCTTGGTATTAAGGCATACCGCTTTTCTATTTCGTGGGCTCGAATTTTACCCGACGGAACCGGTAAGGTTAACCCTAAAGGCTTAGAGTTTTATAAAAATCTTGTAAATGAGCTTAAAGCAAACGGCATAACACCGTACGCCACACTTTTCCATTGGGATTACCCGTCAAAGCTAATGGAAAAAGGCGGCTGGCTTAACAGTGACAGTCCAAATTGGTTTGCCGAATACGTAAAAACCGTTGTAGAATTTTTCAAAGATGATATACCAAATTATATAACCTTTAACGAGCCGTCGGTTGTTATCGGTTGCGGATACGTAATTACCGAACACGCACCCGGCATAAAGCTCGATAATTATATGCTAGTGCCAATGGCACATAACATATTAAAGGCGCACGGTATGGCGGTAAAAATTATAAGAGAATTTGCGCCAAAAGCCAAAATCGGCTATGCGCCGGCATCTAACCCAATAATTCCGCCAAATCACGATGCAAACGAGGTTGAAGCCGCCCGCAAAAAATATTTTGGCGTAAACGACCCTATAAACTGGGTGTGGTCACCGTCTTGGTGGGGTGATCCGATAGTGCTCGGAAAATACCCCGAAGACGGACTGAAAATTCTTGGAAAATATCTGCCGAAAAATTATGAGGAAGACCTGAAGCTTATAAATCAGCCTATTGATTTTTACGGTCACAATATTTACCAGGGCGAATACGTAAAAGAGCAAAACGGTGTTGCGGTAAATCTGCCTAACAAGGTTGGATACCCACGTACTGCAATAGGTTGGCCCATTACACCCGAGGCACTTTACTGGGGTCCCAAATTTTTACACGAACGCTATAATTTACCCATAATTATTACCGAAAACGGTCTGTCTTGCCACGATGCAGTATCGTTAGACGGCAAGGTGCACGACCCCAACCGCATTGACTTTTTAAACCGCTATTTGTTGCAGCTTAAAAAGGCTGCTGAGGACGGCGCCGACATTGCGGGATATTTCCAGTGGTCACTGATGGATAATTTTGAGTGGGCAAAGGGATATTTCGACCGCTTTGGTTTAATTTACGTAGATTACCAGACACAAAAGCGTACACCGAAAGATTCTTTTTATTGGTATAGTGAGGTTATAAAGCAAAACGGCGAAAATCTGTAAATAATAATATAAAAAAAGGAAGATGAAAATGGCTGTAGTAAGTATAACAAAAGATAATTTTAACCTTGTATTAGAGAGCGAAAAAACAGTTCTGCTCGACTTTTATGCCGATTGGTGCGGCCCCTGCAGAATGGTTTCTCCCATAGTTGACCAGATTGCCGAGGAGTACGAGCAGTATTTTGTCGGTAAGGTTAACGTAGATAATGAGCCCGAGCTTGCAATGCAGTTTGGCGTTACAAGTATACCTATGCTGGTTGTTTTAAAGGGCGGCAAGATTGTAAATCAGTCACTCGGCGCAAAGCCCAAAGACCAAATTTTAAGCTTGTTAGACTAATATGGAACACGTTTTAGATACAATAATTTTAGGCGGCGGTCCCGCAGGCTATACTGCGGCGCTTTATGCCGTAAGAGCGGGACTAAGCGCTTTAGTAATTGAGCGTATGTCGGTTGGCGGTCAAATGGCGCTTACAGGTGATATTGATAATTACCCCGGCTTTGAGCAGGGAATAGACGGCTTTACTTTGGGACTGAAAATGCAACAAACTGCCGAGCGCTTCGGCGCAAAAACCGAGTATTGCGAAATTGACAGGGTAGATTTTTCCGATACTGTAAAAACGGTGTATGCGGGCGAAAAAGAATACAAGGCCAAAACCGTAATAATCGCCACGGGCGCAAACCCAAGAGAATTAGGTTTAGCTAATGAGTCCGACTTTATAGGCAGAGGTGTGCATTACTGCGCCCATTGCGACGGCAGATTTTATAAAGGTAAACAAGTGGTAGTAGTGGGTGGCGGCAACTCGGCCGCCGCAGATGCACTGTATTTATCACGTCTGGCAGAAAAAGTGTATTTGGTGCACAGGCGTGATACTTTAAGGGCTTCAAAAATATACCACGAGCCGCTTTTAAAGACCGAAAATATAGAGTTTGTCTGGGACTCAAAGGTAACCGAGCTTATTACGTCTGAAAGGGTTAACGGCGTAAAGGTACACAACTTAAAAACAGGTGAGCAAAAGGAAATTAATTGCGACGCCGTATTTGTAAGCATTGGCCGTAGCCCCGCAACCGCTTTTTTAAACGAAGCTCTTAATATAGACCAAAACGGATATATAATTGCCGATGAGAGCACCAAAACAAACGTAGCGGGCGTTTTTGCAGCAGGAGATGTCAGAACAAAGTCGCTCAGACAGGTAATAACCGCCGCAGCAGACGGCGCCGTTGCCGCATCTGCCGCAGAAGAATATTTAAACAGTTTATAAAACAAAAATAAGCCTAATGCCGACTATAAGTAAGCATTAGGCTTATTAAACCTTAAAAAACTATTGACAAAACAGGCTAAATTTAATATAATTGTCGAGTACCCTATGTAAGTTGCGCACCGCAGGAGTAAGCTCAGTAGCAGCGCGTAGATACATATTAAATTAGTAAATAAAAACAAAACAAAAGTACAATTTATCGAGGCGTGGCTTAAGTTTGGTAGTTTTTGGCCGAGCGCTCACTGTGTGAGGAAAAGCGAGGGGCAAAAAGGCGCCGCGGTCGACAAGCGAGATACGGCAGTATCGAGACGTCGGGCACCGCAAGAGTAAGCGGAGTAGCAGCGCGTAGATACATATTAAATTAGTAAATAAAAACAATACAAAAGTACAATTTATCGAGGCGTGGCTCAGTTTGGTAGAGCGCTGCGTTCGGGATACCATACCGAACGGTTCGGGCAAATCCTGCTGAACTGCTCAAACCCCTTACAAACAGCCACTTTATCGGTGGCACAGTAATTTAAAATTAGCGGTAAATACCGCTACGACCACATAAAAACCCACAAGTACGAAAAAAATCGTGATTTTGTGGTGAAAATTTAATAGAGATCGAGGCGTGGCTCAGTTTG
>JAFSCI010000036.1 GCA_017436815.1 Clostridia bacterium | reverse complement strand
CAGATGACATTCGGCTTCAGCCGTGATGACGCTGGTAAGTTCCTTTCTGCATACTATGACAGAAAGATTTACGAGAACGATCCGTTTGCTAAGCTCGACCAGACAGGCGTTGGTAAGTTAATGGATATGGCTGTAACCTTAGGTAAGAAGACCCGTCCCGAAATTCACTGCGGTATCTGCGGTGAGCACGGCGGCGACCCCGTATCTGTAGAGTTCTGCCACAAGATCGGTCTTGACTACGTATCTTGCTCACCCTTCCGCGTGCCGATCGCACGCCTCGCTGCAGCCCAGGCTGCCATTAAGGATATGAAATAATTCATAACCAAATAAAACAATTTATCCCCACCGATTTCTCGGTGGGGATTTTTTATCTGTTGAAACCGTGATGATTTTATGATAAAATATATTTGTAAAGGAGGCGGGATAAATTATGAAAAGAATCTTGATTTTCGTTTTGTGCTTAAGTATGCTGTTTTGTTTTGCGGCTTGCGGCAAGAATACCGATAGCAATACACAATCAACCGAAAGTATAAATCAAAATAGCAACAATATTTCATCGGGCGCGGTTTTTAATACAGAAAATATTAAACGCATCACGTTCTATGGCTACTACGGTTACGGAAAAGGCAGCGAAGTGCCAAGCGAGAATCTGAGTGAAATCATAAATTGGCTGGGCTCGTTTAAAATTGACAAAAAGGTTGATGACACTCGTTGGGGCATTAATACCCATGTCGTAGAAATTGAATATGCAGACGGAACCGTGATAAAAGAAGGCTTGGATTTGGTAGTAATTGACTCGACTTCATATTATATAAAAGGCGATAAAGCCCCCGACTGCTTTGAGGATATTATATCGAAAAGTAGTTTGAATTAGGTTAAAATCAAAGAAAGCGAATAATTTAAATGCTAATTCGTCCCCCACCGTAGCTACGGTGGGGATTTTTTTGAGGCCGAATTTGTTAATATTGAAAGCTATGCTTTTTTATGATACAATTACGATGAGAGTGATATAAAGGGGAAGGGTAAATATGAAAAACAAACTCGGCGGTCGTTTCTGGCTGGCGCTTACCATATTCAGCCTAATGGGTCAGGTGGCCTGGGTAGTAGAAAATATGTATTTTAACGTATTTATTTACAAGATGTTTAATGCATCCGCTGCCGATATTTCGGTTATGGTAACTGCATCGGCTGTAACAGCGACGCTTACTACAATTTTTATGGGCGCGTTGTCCGATAAAATCGGCAAGCGCAAATTGTTTATATGCAGCGGCTACATATTATGGGGCGTTTCAATATTCTCGTTCGTGCTGCTCAAAGAGGACGTTATAGGCAAAACCTTTGCCTTTGCGGGCTCGGCTGCGGCAACCTATATAAGCCTTACTATTATACTCGACTGTGTTATGACCTTCTTTGGCTCTACCGCTAACGATGCGGCCTTTAACGCCTGGCTAACAGATTCTGCCAGTGGGAAAAATCGCGGCGCGGCCGAGGGCATAAACGCTATGATGCCGCTTGTAAGTATTTTGGTGGTATTCGGCGGATTTATGTTTTTTGACCTTAACAAAGCAGACTCGTGGTCACTTATTTACACCATAATCGGCGTACTTGTAACGGCTGTGGGTGTTTTGGGCTTCTTTATAATAGACGAGCCCAAGGTGCAAAGCACAAACGGCTCTTATTTAGAGGGCATAGTCTACGGATTTTTGCCCAAAACAGTCGCTAAAAACAAAAAGCTGTACGTATCGCTGCTGGCATTTATTATTTTTAATATATCAATACAAATATTTATGCCGTATCTGATTATCTATTACGAAGTGACCTTGGGTATGAAGGATTACGTACTTATAATGGCGCCTGCAATTATAGTGGCATCGGTTATAACTGCCGTTTGGGGCAAGGTGTACGATAAACGCGGGTATTCGTTCTCAGGGCTAATAGCGCTTATATGCCTGATTATCGGATATGCCGTGCTCTTTCTTACACGCGCCACACTGCCGGTGTTTATAGGCTCGCTTTTAATGATGAGCGGATACCTTTGCGGTATGGCGGTATTCGGCGCATTTATACGCGATAATATCCCAGAGGGTATGGCAGGCAGATTTCAGGGAGTCAGAATATGCTCGCAGGTTTTAATTCCGGGTATTGTGGGCCCCGCGATAGGCAAAAAAATACTCGAAAACGCCCAGACCATAATCGGCAACGACGGAACTGCAAGCTTTGTACCCAACGCAAATATTTTCCTTGCCGCAGGCATTGCAGCAATATTTGTGTTGCCATTACTCATTAAAGCGAAAATAAAGGAAAAATAATATGAAAAAAATTATCTTAAGCGCCGACTCCGACAGCGTAGTATATTTAGTGCCCGATGCCGTTGCGGATAATTTGAGCGAATACTGTATGGATTTTTGCGATAAGTGGCTTTGGTCGAGTCCCGACGCCGAACGGTTCAGAAAAGGCGAGGGCGTTTGCTACAATGAGGCCGACTTTATTGACTATTTAAACGAGTATGTTTTCCCCGAGCAACCATCTGTGTTTGTTAAAAATTTAGGATGGACAAACCTTGGCAAAAATCTCCCAAAGGAATATAAATCCTGCCCGTATTTTAACTTTTAGTTTTCGGGAAGGGCGCACACGTTTTTATTATTGAACTTTTTGGTTTTTCGTGATAATATGTATACATAATTTACAGGAAATGAGGAAGTAAAATGTCAGCAAAAATAAGAATAAAATGTCCGCATTGCTCTGAGGCAAAAAACGTTCACTCTATAGATGAGGTTTGCCCCAAGTGTCATAAACCTATGGATATTGCAGAGGAAGGCAATATCTACATCTACCGTCAGGGCTCGCCTTACGGAATAGCGGGTGGCTTCGGTCTGTTTTTAAACGGTCAGCCTTACGGCTACATAGGTAATAAGGAGCTGCTTCGTATTCCTGTAAAGTTTGGAACGTATAATATACATTCTGCCGTTGGTATGAGCAGAAAATGTCAGGATTTACAGGTTACCGTTACACCCGAAAACCCTGCAGTATACACCAAGGTGTACATAAAAGCAGGCTTTTGGACCAACTCGTTTGTAGTTGAGTACGTTGATCCTAATTTGTTGGATTTATAAATTTGTAAAGCAGAACCCCTCTCGAAACCGAGAGGGGTTGTTTTGTTTTATACCGGACCGAGTCCGCATACCAGATAAATGGCCTGAACCATTCGCATAACGGCCTGCGCTATGGTCATCTCATTACGGCGAAAACGCAAAAATAACGAACCGTTTTCGCTATCAAATTCTACGCCGTATAAAGCGGCAAGGCGCTTTATTTGGGGTGTTGCTTTTTTATAGTCGCCCGTACAGTTGGCCATCCACTCCGAAAAATCGGGCGTGGTAACAAGGCGGGAGAATTTGCCGTCCTCTTTTATAAATATAAGATTCATAGGGGTGCCGTCAAGGTAAATATGGGTGCAAATATTTGTGCCTGAGTTTTTTTCGTAAGCGTGAAAAAGTGTGTCTAATTGCTTGTTAATTTCATTCAACATAAGCTCACCTCGCCGTATTTGTCGACCTCTATGGTGTCAATAACGTTAATCAGCGAAATTGCGCGAAGCAGCTTGCTTAGCCCGCCAAGGTAGTCTATGTAGGTCTGCTCACCCTGAATGCAGGTCTGAAAATGTTTTATAACAAGCTTCTGACCGCCCTCAAGGCTTATGAGCCCAAGCGAGCTTAAAACGTTGCCTATGCGCTCAGAGTAGGGGGTAATGTCTCCAAGACGCTTTTTTAATTCCAAAAGCGTTCTGCCGCCGTCACTGAGTGTACCGTCTTTGCTCCAGATAAGACAAAGGGGCTCTGACGTATTTTCCCCAAAGTAAAAGGGCAGATAAAGCAGAGTTTTATCTTTGTAAACTTCTCTCTTTATACCTTGGCCGATATATTCGTTAAGTGCCTGCGCCTGCATAGTAATTCCTCCCGAAAAATACTGTTTTTATCTTACTCACAATAACCGACTTTGTCAACACGCAGTTGCGGATTGTTAATTATATAACAAAAAAATGTGTGTAAAAGTGCATAAAAATGGTTGACTTTTGTGTGGAAAAGGAGTACTATAGAGTAGAAAATATGGATTAATATGCAGTCGTGCACCTATTTGGCATTTCAAGACACAATATATAGTGTTTTGGGGTGTCTGAATGGGTGTATGTGCTCGCGGTATTAATGCTATTTATTTAGGAGGAGAAAAATGAAAAAGAGCAGATTCTTCAGAAGAGCTCAGGCACTGGTGTTAGCAGTACTAATGCTCGTAT
>JAFSCI010000035.1 GCA_017436815.1 Clostridia bacterium | reverse complement strand
TCAAAGATAAGAACAACAAGTGATATTGTGAGACAGGTCTCACAGTGATATTTTGCCTAACGGCAAAGTGATATTGAAACTTTTTAGTTTCAGTGATATTATATTCGCCTCCAAAACTGTCCGAAGGACAATATCACGATGTGAAGCATCATATCACTGCGAAGCAATATCACTCGCCGCAAGGCGAATATAACTGAGGCACACTTCCTTACGGAGTGTGCCTCTATGAGCGGCTTTTTAAAGTTCAAATTATTTAGTTGACCGAGCCGTCTATGCTTGTAATAATAGAGTCGGTTCCCATTGCCTGCGGTAGCTTACCGTCCCAGGTTTCGTAGAATTTGGCTCTTATAACGTCGTCGTTAAGTGATGCTTTAATTGTGTTATTGGCATCGGCTTCGGCCTCGGCCTTAATTCTGATAGCCTCAGCCTCAGCTTCGGCGTTTGTGATGGCAGTCTGCTTTTCGGTTTCGGCTTTTAAGAGTTGCTGCTGGGCAACCTGCTTTTCTTCAATAGCGTTAATGAATGCTTCAGAGAAATCAAAGTTAATAATGTTTACGTCGGTAATGTAAAGACCGATGGTGTTTAATTTTTCGTTAAGTCCTGTTATAAGGCCGTCAGATATAAGCGAACGGTTTGTAACGCTTTCTTCAGCGGTGTACTGTGCAGTTATAGCCTTTAAAACTTCGTTAACTGCGGGCGCAACTAAAACCTGCTCGTAGTTTGCGCCAATGTTTTTGTAAATGCTGTAGGATTAAGAAGTATCTACACGGTAGTTAATTGCAAGTGTGGTTGCAACGGTCTGAAGGTCCTTAGAGAAAGCCTCGGTATCAACCTCTAGTTTTACAATACGGTTATCAATTTTAACAACCTTTTGTACAAAAGGGGCCTTCAGGTGTAGGCCTTCCTGCAAAACACCTTCGTTAACCTTACCTAAGGTAACTACAACGCCCGTATGACCTGCATCAACAATGGTAAAGCTGTTTGCAACAACCAAAACTGCCAACAAAACAATTATGGCGACAATAGATAAATTTCTGATCATTTTTTTAGACATAATATATCCTCCTCTTTGGATTTATAAAATAAATATAACATAATTTGTCATTATATTCAATAAAAGTACTTATAAATTTTTTGTTAACAATTGTTAGATTTTTTCGTTTTGAATTTTGTAATTATTTGCACTAAAGTAACCGCAACGATAATTCCAAGCGCTAAGCACGATGCAAGCTCTAATGTGTAAACGGCCTTTATAAAGAAGTTGTTTGCGTCACTTTTAAAGGCGTAGGCCATAGTGTAATATAGCGAGCTACCTGGAATAAGCGGTATAAGAGACGTGGTAATAAAGGTTGTGGTAGGAGTCTTAAGTATTCTTGCCATAATTTCGGCATATATCGATATTATAAAAGCCACCAGAAAATAATTTAGCGGTTCGCTTTTCAAAAACAGGCTGAACAGAACGAATAAACCCCAAGAGAGCAATCCGCCCAGCGCCGCAAAGCAGAGTCGTTTGGAGCGTATATTAAACAGTACCGCAAAGCCCAAAGAGCCTATAAAGCCCATTATTATCTGCAAAATTTCTTGTTTCATAATATCAGCCCTCCAAGTACAACCACTAAGAAATATCCGGCCGCTATAGCAAGGGCAATAAGTATGGCCTCAATAGAACGCAAAAGGCCCGCAATGCTGTCTCCCGTAAACAAATCGCGCAGCGCGTTGGTAAGACCAATGCCTGGGATAAGGGTCATGATGTTGCCTATAATTACGTTGTCGGCATTTGGAATAAGCCCTGATTTTACGGCCAAAAAGGCAAATGCGGTAGCAATTACAGATGAGAAAAATTTAGAAAATATCTTATTTGTAATTGTTGTTTCGCACAAAGCAATACCAAATCTTACAATGGCGCCTATAACTAAGGATACGAGCATCTCGCTCACGCCGCCGCCAAAGAATACGGTAAAAGCGCCTGCGATAACCGAGTAGCAAACACACTCTAACCAAAACGGATACGTTTTGCAGCTTATAGCTTTGTCAAGCTCGTCTTTTATTATTTTTGGGTCACATAAGTGCTCTGAGCAAATTTTTCTTGATAGCTCGTTTAATTTATGAAGCTTTTCATAATCGGTCGAGGAATTTAAAATTCTTCGGGTTTGGGTGTAGGTTTTATCGTCACTCCCAAAAACCGATACCACCATACTGCTTGTTATAATAAATACGTCTGTGCGCTTTGCGCCAAAGCTCCGACATATACGCTTAATGCTTTCTTCGACTCGGTGTACTTCGGCACCCGAGAGAAGCATTTGCTCGCCAATATCCATAGCGCAGTTTAATAGATTTTCCATTTTTCGCCTCTTAAGAATTTAATAGTCTGAGTACCTGATATGCCGTGTTACTCAAATTTTTGTATGCATTAGTGGTATCAAGCGCCTGCTCTAATGTCACAACACCCGGTATAATGGGAAAGTAAGCATCAATTCCGTGCTCGTTGCAAACGGTGGCTTCATCTGTTATGCAGCCTGCAAATGCAATAACCTTTTTACCGTGCTTTTTGGCAAGCTGCGCTACACCAAAGGGGGCTTTGCCCATAATAGTTTGCGAGTCTAGTCGGCCTTCGCCCGTAATAACAAGGTCGGCATCTTTTATATGCTTTTCGAGATTTATCTGCTCTAAAATAATTTTAATGCCCGATTCTAAAGCTGCGTTTAAAAAGGCATAAAATGCAAACCCAAGTCCACCCGCAGCCCCTGTACCCGAAACCAAATCGGCATCGGTTTTGTTCGTTACACTGCAAGAGAGCAGAGCGTAATTTTTAAGCCAAAGGTCCATATTTTTAATAGATTCCTCATCAGCGCCCTTTTGCAGACCAAAAACCGCGCTGCAACCGTTGGGCCCGCAAAGAGTGTTTGTTACGTCGCAGGCTACCTTAAAGGTGCATTCATAAATTAAAGGATTAACGTTTTCGGAGGATATTGTTTTTAAACTCTCAAGTCCCTTTGCGCCTAGAGATATGGGTTTGTTATCTTTATCTAAAAACTCAAATCCCAAAGCGCTTAGCATACCTGTGCCGCCGTCGTTAGTAGCGCTGCCGCCAAGACCGATTATGAATTTTCTGCAGCCTTTATTTAAAGCGTCGTTTATAATCTGACCGACACCAAAGGTGGTGGTATTAAGGGGGTTACGTAAATTTTGGGGTACCAAAGTAATTCCTGCCGCCGCGGCAATTTCAATAACCGCCGTGTTATCGGCAAGTATACAGTATTCGGCAGTAGTAGTCTCTTGCAAAGGCCCGCAAACGTCTACGGTTACCTTTTTAGCACCCTTCAGAGTACACATAGCGTCTACCGTGCCCTCACCACCGTCAGCAATAGGGCAGACTGTGGCGGTAGAGCTGTTGTCAAGCTTTAATACGGCATCTCTTACGGCGTTGCCCGCTTGTAAAGAAGACAAACTACCCTTAAAAGAATCAATAGCAATTACAACCTGCATTTTATTAGCTCCTAAAATTATTAAGTGGATTGATTCGATATAATAATTTTAAACCAAATACGTCCAAATGGCAAGAGATATTATTTTTTAAAAGCGGGTATTGTAAATTTTTGGAATTTGGTGGTATAATAGTTATAGCAATATTGGAGTTGATTTTATGTTAGGTATATGGATACTTTTAGGCGTTGCGACGTTTTTGGTAATTTCCGTTTTAATAATTTCTTATATTTGCTTTAAAATTGCATTTTACGCACCGGACCGTGATCCTGCAACCTTTGAAGAAAGTAGTATTCCCGAGGGTGAAATTTACGAAAAGTTCAGAGATAGTATGGAAAAGTGGACCGAAGAAACCAAGCAAATGGACAGGGAGCTTTTCTCTATTACCACGTTCGATGGGCTTAAGCTTTACGGCAAATTTTACGAGTACGAAAAAGGCGCACCCATTGAGCTTATGTTCCACGGGTACAGGGGTAATGCCTACCGAGATTTAGCGGGCGGGGTACAACGTTGCTTTAAGCTTGGACATAGCGCGTTTATAGTTGATCAACGCTGCAGTAAGCGCAGTGAGGGCAACGTTATAACCTTTGGTATAAAAGAACATAAAGACTGCTTGTGTTGGGTAGATTTTTTAATAGAGCATTTCGGCAGTGACGTAAAAATTATTCTTTGCGGAATTTCTATGGGAGCGGCAACGGTACTTATGGCGGCGGGAAACGAGCTGCCCCAAAACGTAATAGGTGTGCTTGCAGACTGCGGGTACAATAGCCCGAAAGATATTATAAAAAAGGTTATAAAGCAGATGAAATTACCCGTTAATTTGGGATATTTCTTTGTAAAGCTGGGAGCCAGAATTTACGGCAGATTTAATATTGAAGAATATTCACCCGAGCAGGCTTTAAAAAACTGCAAGGTGCCCGTAATATTCTTTCACGGCGAAAGCGATGATTTTGTGCCGTGCCAAATGAGTCAGATAAATTACGATGCTTGCACCAGTAAAAAGAAGCTTATAACTATGAAAGATGCGGGTCACGGACTTTGTTATCTTTACGAGCCTGAAAGATATTTAGCCTCTTTAAGAGAATTTTTTGCTTAAAACAAAAGGACCGTATGTTTACGGTCCTTTAAATTTATTCTATAAAATCTATATCAAGGATTTTTGCCTCAAATCCGCTGCCGTCAGCATAGCCTACACTGTCGGATATGAATTTTTTAGATAACTCAATTTGATCAACTAAAAACTTGCCGTTTTCCTTTTTATATAATACCTGCATTATTCCGTTACCTAGATAATGTTCAAAACGCAAGGTTGAATCATCAATAAGCTTTTTATGAATGCTTGCTGCAGGATCTATTTTTTCTACATCCTCAATTGTACTAATGCCGTTTTGAATTGATTTAAAGTCTTTATACTTTAAATTTTCCTCAACATAATACCAGCAAATTAAGTGATAAGATTTTTCACTTTCATTACCTGCGAAAAAGACGTATATTATTCCGTCGTTGTCGGTTTTATGAACGCTGTACAACACGTTGCTGCGCGGTTTGCGCAAACACTCAATATAATATTTGGAATTAAAATCTTCTATACTAAAATATCCGGTGTGCTGCTTAATGAAATTAGTAAAATCTTCAATATCAACTGTATTTTTAATGGAATCATTATACGATTTAGTATTATTAGTTCTTTCTAATATTTTATCTATATCACTATTTTGTTGAACGTTTTCTGCAGTTATGTTTATTTTTATATCTCCGGTATCTGTTGTAATCTCGCATTTACCGCCCGTGGTGGTTTTTGGAACGTTAATTTTACCTGTGTCGGTATTGGTTATAAATATCTTCTCAGTAAGTAGGTTTCCCTCAACGTCACCCGTATCGGTTTCAATGAAGATTTCAGCGGCGTCACTGTTTTTAAAATTAATGTCGCCCGTGCTTCGTGTAACCGATAATTTCTCTTCGGCAATAACGTTTTCTAAATTAACGTCACCCGTATCACCCGAGGAAATAAGATTTTTACACTTAATGTTTTTTAAATTTACTTTTCCCGTAGAAACAGATACATTAACTGTGTCGGCCGTTATGTTTTCGGCAAAAATATGACCCGTACTGGTTTTTAGCTTAATGTTCTGGATTGCCGAGCTTTGCATTTTTATACTGCCTGTACTGCCCTTAATATCAATATTTTTAAAGGTGAACTCCTTTGGAACGTTAACGTCGCCCGTGCTTAAATTAACGGAAAGCTCACCGTATTCACCTTTGGGAATACTAACTGTTATTTTGGGTGAGTTAAAGTTTATGCCAATGTAATTGTACCATTTTCTATTGTCTTCTAATGAGATTAAGAGGGTGCCGTACTTGATGCATACCGAATGCTTCATATTTTCTTGCTCATAGCAGGTAACGGTGATTTTATCGTCATCACTCATTATAAAGGTTACGTCAGCGGTATCGGTTAAAACTGCTATGTCTTTAAAGTCTTCGATAATGTCATAGCTGTTTGTTTGGTATTTGTCGGTTGAAAGCTTTGTAAAATCGAAATTAAACGTGCTCATCACTCCGCAAAAAATTATACCGCCAATTATTATAAGACTTGCTCCGATAATGAGCCAGATTATTGCCTTTTTGTTCATTTTAAATTTCCTCCTTTTTAACAAAGGGTTTCTTTATAAGGAGTATTGTTTTTTTGGTGAGCCAAACAATTACCTTTGTTGCGGCTTTACAGGCAAAGAACATAAAAATAGATAGTCCTGCGCAAACAATGGCTGCACCGAAAACGGCAAGTCCTTCGGTAACGTTGCCTTTTATAATCAAAGCTGCTGAGCCAACCAAAAGACCTAGTGCGCTACCAACAAATGCGGCAAATACCGACCAAAGAGCTATTATTATGCACCATACACTTACGTAAAGCGCTAAAACTGCCGACAGTGCCGATAAAAGCAAGGAAACCCATATAGGCGAGCCTAGAACAATAACTACTATTTCCCACGTTTTAAGGCACCTTTTGGGCTTTTTTGTTTTATTGCTTAAAGTAGGGGAGTCGGCCAAAATCTGCTTTGCAATAAGCTCAGGAGAGCCTATTTGCTTGGTGGCTTGCTCCTCGCTTAAACCGTCTTCAATGCGGTCGTCAATCATTTCGCTGTAAAACGTTATATGTTCATCTATCTGCGCTTTGGGTAGTTTGGATATCTCTTTACGCAAGGATAAAAGAAAATCTTGCTTATTCATTATTGCCGTCCTCCTTGGTTACAAATTTATAAATAGACATAATTTCTGCCCACTCGTTTTTGAATTCATCAATACGCTTAAGACCTAGTTCGGTAATATGGTAGTATTTTCTAAGTCTGCCGCCGTGCTCTGATGAGTAAACAGTTAACATATTAGCGGCCTCTAAGCGCTTTAAAATGGTATAAAGGGTAGATTCCGAAAGTTCAATGTACGGCTTTAAATCTTTTATGATTTTATAGCCGTAGGAATCTTCGTCTTTTATTGCGGCAAGAACGCAAACGTCCAAAAGACCACGTTTTAATTGAATATCCATATAATACCTCCCGTTACATAATACATCGTAACACGAGGTATTGATTTTGTCAAGAGGCTTTGTGAAAATAGGGAAGATAAAACAGAGAACATAACACCTTTGTGTTATGCTCTCTGCCTTAAATATAGCATCTTAAATTTTTTAACCTATATATCAGAATCTCTATTATTTTCGATTTGGTATTGTTTAACTATACAGTATTCATCCGAGCCGAATTTTCGCTGGGCTGTGGAATCGCCTGTATATTTCATTCCGCATTTTTCCATTACTCTGCCGGAAGCGGTATTATCAATATGGTGTTCTGCTTTTACAACGCAGAATCCGTTATCAAACAGATGTTTTATTACTGCTTTTAAAGCTTCGGTAGTGAAGCCTTGGTTCCAATAATTATAGGATAACGCATAACCTATTGTTGCCGATTTATTATCTTTGGAAAGTTCGACAACGTCAATTGCACCGATAGGCTCGTCGGTTCCCCTTAATGTGATTGCCCAACGGTAATTAAAGCCATTTTTTGCCTCGTCAAGATACCTATTTAATATTTGCTGTGTCATTTCAATAATACTGTGCGGATGCCATCTGCAGTATTTTGCAACACGACTGTCGAACGTCCAATTTTTATACATTGCATTTGCATCGGTTTCTTTGAATGGCCGCAAAATTAGACGGTTTGTATATAATATGCTCATATGATGTATCCTTTGCAATTTCTATTCTGAAAACAGTATAACATATTTAATGAAATATTGCTACGCAATATGAAATAATCCTGACGGATTATGAAATTTGATGCTTGCGCATCAAGTGAAATAAAATTCGCCTTTTAACGTTTGCAAAGCAAATATTTCATACGTGTAACGTATTTCATAGCGAAGCTATTTCATTCGCCGCAAGGCGAATTTCATTGAAAAAGCACCGACAAAGTCGATGCTTTTTTTGGCCCGGACTGTTTTTCTGTCGCTTCTTACCTCGCTTATGCTCGGTGTTCGCTCCCATTCCTGGTTCAAATCCCTTCTTCACGAAAAAATAAAGAGCAGTATCTTGCGACACTACTCTTTATTTTTGGCCCGCTCGAAGGGATTTGAACCCCCGTTCTTCAGAATCGGAATCTGCTGCGTTATCCAGCTGCGCCACGAGCGGATAAAAGCCGTTTTAATGGCTTTATTTTTCATTTGCGTCCAGCTTTTTAAGAAGATTATCGGCAATGGCCTCTAATTCATCGTCATAGCTGATATTTTCGGTCTCGCCCCTGCGGGAGAGCCGCATACCTTTCGGTAAGGTGATTTTTTCTAAAACTACGGCGTTGTCGTAAAATTCTTCACCGAAAACTACCGCTTTGCCATCGTTATGGCTTAAACCTATATCGGCAAACAGACCGCCCTCAAACAGACCGTTTAAAAATTCAAACGATTGTTCATCGGTTAAAAACAAAAGTGTGTCGGGCTCGGCAATAAGGGTGGACTGCAAGCGGCCTATTCTGGCTTCGGCAAGTTTGTGGGGAGTACCTTCCTTATCGTACGAGCAGTCGGTAAAGCCAACGGTTACTTGGCCGTCACCGTCAAGATCCTCGCCGAATTTGGCAATATAGTCGGCCATTTTTTCTTTTTGTTCATCTAATAATTCGGTGTATGAAAAGAGCACAATATTATAATCGTATTCTTTTATAGATGCACACTGAGCCACACAGAAAACAATAGACAGTGCAACAAGCACCCAGCATATAAAATGCCACTTATGGTAGTACCAAAAGTTTTCTGCCCACTTTTTAAATTTTTCCATATGCTCACCTCATATTGATAAATCGACTAATTATAACTATTATACCAAATACCGAAAGTTTCTTCAAGCGTTATATATTAACTATTTGTAAAACTTAAAAAGCCCGCCACAGCGTTAGCGTGGCGGGCTAAATAATTATTATGCTCTGTCGGCAATTTGCTTGTTTAACATTGCTCTGAACTCGTCAAGAGTCATATTAACGGTTTCATCGGTTGCAAGATAACGGACCGAGATTGTGTTTGTTTCAACCTCGTTTTTGCCTATAATAACCATATAGGGAACACGGTCAACCTGACGTGCTTCTCTTATTTTGTAGCCGATTTTTTCGTTTCTTAAGTCTATTTCGCAACGAACCTTATCGTTCTTTAATGCTGCATAAACTTGGTTTGCATATTCTTCGTCTATGCCCGGCAATGTTAATACCTTAACCTGTAGGGGAGCAAGCCATACGGGGAACTTACCTGCAAAATGCTCGGTTAAAATACCTATAAAGCGCTCTATAGAACCGTAGCAAACGCGGTGAATCATAATTGGCTGCTGTTTTTCACCCTTTTCGTCTACGTATTCAAGGTTAAAGTTAAGCGGCATCTGGAAGTCAAGCTGAATGGTACCGCACTGCCACGTACGACCAATAGTGTCGCGTAGGTGGAAGTCAATTTTCGGACCATAGAATGCGCCGTCACCCTCGTTAATGGTGTAGGGCATATTAAGTTTTTCAAGTGCGCTCTTTAAGCCTTCGGTTGCGGCCTCCCAGTCGGCATCGCTGCCCATACTGTCTTCAGGACGGGTAGAAAGCTCAACGAAATATTCAAAGCCGAACTTAGAATAAACCTCGTTAATAAGGTTAACAACGCCAACGATTTCGTCCGAAATCTGATCACGGCGCATAAAGATGTGAGCATCGTCCTGAGTAAAGCAACGAACTCTGAATAAGCCGTGTAAAGCACCCTTTAATTCATGGCGGTGAACAAGACCAAGCTCGCCGACTCTGAGCGGTAACTCTCTGTAGCTGTGGGGCTGGCTTGCATAAACCATAACGCCGCCGGGGCAGTTCATAGGCTTAATGCAAAAATCTTCATCATCTATTCTGGTGGCATACATATTGTCTTTGTAGTGATCCCAGTGACCGCTGGTTTCCCACAAGCGACGGTTCATAATAAGAGGAGTAGACACCTCTACGTAGCCGCTGCGAGTGTGAATTTCACGCCAGTAATCAATAAGGGCGTTCTTTAAAGCCATACCTCTTGGTAAGAAGAAGGGGAAGCCCGGACCCTCATCGCAAAGCATAAACAGGTTCATTTCTTTGCCTATTTTTCTGTGGTCGCGTCTTTCGGCCTCTTCTAAAAGCTTTAGATATTCATCAAGCTCTTCTTGTGTGCTAAAGGCAATACCGCCTATACGGGTAAGCATTTTATTGTCTTTATCGTTCTTCCAGTAAGCGCCCGACTGCTGTGTGATTTTAAATGCCTTTAATGCTTTTGTATAGCATAGGTGAGGGCCTGTACACATATCTATGTAGTCGCCCTGCTGATAAAAGCTTATTACTGCATCTTCGGCTAAATCGCCAATATGCTCAACCTTGTATTTTTCGCCACGCTGGGTCATTAACTCAACAGCCTTTTCTCTATCGAGAATAAAGGGCTTAATGGGTAAGTTTTCCTTAACGATTTTTTTCATTTCGTTTTCAATTGCAACAAGGTCTTCATCAGTAAGCTTAGTATCGCCTAAATCAACATCGTAATAGAAGCCTTTTTCGGTAGCGGGACCGTAGCCAAAATCGGCATGCGGATAAAGGCGGCTTATGGCCTGTGCCATAATGTGTGCCGCAGTATGACGAATGACTCTTTGTTCTTCGTCTTTAGGGCACTCTGCAACAGTGCCATCACTATAAATTATTTTCATAAAGCAATACTTCCTTCAAAAGATAATATAACAGATATAGTATATAAAATTGTGCAGTTTTTGTCAAGTATGCAAGACAGTATTTAATTGTTTTTAATGGTGATGATGGTGGTGATGTCCGGCGTCGTTTCCAAATTCTATGTGGCAATGCTCGTCGTGACAGTGCTCGTCTTTTTCCTCAAGCTCTAAGGTTGCGTGACCTATGCCGTGCTCAAGCAGCTCGCTTCTGACGGCTTTTTTAATTTGTTTGTTATCACCCTCGGCCACAATGTGCATTGTAGCATAGTTGTTTTGGCCGTCCATACTCCAAATATGAATGTGGTGAACGTCTAAAACGCCCTCTATTTTCAAAATGTGTTCTGTAATTTCTTCAATTTCAACACTTTTGGGTGCTTTTTCAAGGAAAATTCCGAGCGCTTCTTTTAAATTTCTTATAGCGCTGAATAATATGAAAATTGCAACTGCTATAGATATAATTGGGTCGATAAGGGCAAAATCGGTGAATTTCATAATTATTGCGCCAACAAGCACAACCAACCAACCGAGAACGTCTTCTAGCATATGCAAATTAACCGCTTTTTGATTAAGCGAGCCGCCGCCGTGAGTAAAAACAGCAGCACTAAAATTAACGATAATACCTATTATGGATAAAACGATCATACCGTTATAGTGAATTGTTGTGGGCTCAATTATTCTCAGAATAGCGTTATATATTACCATAACCGAGCCGAACAAGAGGATGAGCGTTGTTATTATGCTACCGATAACAGAGTAACGGGTATAGCCGTAGGTATAGGTGGAATCAGGTTGTTTTTTGCTTTTTTTCTCAAGAAAATACGATATGCCAATGCTTGCAGCATCGCCAATATCGTGTATAGCATCAGAAACAATGGCAACGCTTCCGGTAAAAATACCGCCTACAAACTCAAAAACAGAGAAGGCTAGGTTTAAGATAAATGCTATTAAAATATTTTTTTCGGTTTTCAAAATGGACTCCTTTTTAGCTTGAATTTTTATATTATAATATCACAATATTTTCTGTATTGCAATATAACAAATGTACTTATAAGCGGTTGCAAACCGAAATTTTTTATGATACAATTTAATTGATAAATAAAAATGAGGTGGAAGAATATGGCTAGGATAATATGCGCAATCATTCTTGGAATAGTGGTCGCAGTATGTTTTATTATTAGCTATTTTCAGTTTAGTCAAAAAGGGCCTTTATTCAACAATGCTTATATTTATTCTCCCAAAAACGAAAGGGAAGATATGGCGAAAAAACCATACTATAAACAGTCGGGAACCGCATTTTTAATGATTGGAATAATGTTTTTAATTAATATGATTGAGGTTATCGTTCAAACCGGTTGGCTGTTTTATTTGGCAATAGCCGTTGCTGTAATAGCAAGCATTTATGCAGTAGTATCGACGGTTATTATAGAAAAAAACAAAAAATAAAACTACCGGAAAGTTGATTTTAATTCTACTGCAGGTTGATTTCTCCTCACTCAACCGGCGGTTTGTAGATTTTTTCAAAAAAACGGCTATGATAAAAACCAAAGGAGGCAGGTTATGGACCAGGTTAAAATCGGAAAGTTTATAGCCGAGTGCAGAAAAAGGGAAGGCCTAACCCAAATGCAGTTGGCCGAAAAACTTAATATCACCGACAGAGCGGTATCCAAATGGGAAACGGGCAAAGCGATGCCCGATTCTTCGGTTATGCTCGAGCTTTGTGATATTTTAAAAATCAACGTAAACGAATTATTAAGTGGGGAGAAAATAAGTATGGAAAACAATGATGTAAAAAATGAACAGCTTTTGCTTGATATGGCAAAAGAAACAGAGCAAAAGAATAAAATAATCTGGACTTGTATGTGGATAATTATGACTGTAAGCATGATAGCCTTGCTTGTGGGTTTATTTATGGTTGCGTTCTTTGTACCCGAAGGCGTTTGGCAGCTTGTTGCAATTCTTGGGATTTGCGTGGTTTTTTTAATACCTTGCTTTTATGCCTTAAAGCTGGAGATAAGTGTGGGCGCTTACAAGTGTAAAAATTGCGGTCACGAAATTGTACCTACCTATTCGCAGGCTCTTAATGCAATGCACAGGGGAACAACCAGATACCTTAAGTGTCCGAAATGCAATAAACGTACCTGGTGCAAAAAGGTGCTGAAAAAGTAATTTAAATTTACTTAAAGCTACAATAAAACACCCTATGACATCTATTGGTCATAGGGTGTAATTTTGTTTTATTTTAATAAATCGGGGAATTTGTAGGTCGCTAAAAGAACGTTATCTTTATTATAAACCGTAATTGTTGTGCCTACCGAGCAGTTGTAATTCATATACTGATAAAACGTTGTCTGCAGGCCCGACGCAGCTATGTAAAGGCCAAAGTCGCTGTCAAAATCTTCTAACGAATTATATTTGGTGTAAATTTTTATGTTGTTATAGCCTGTATCGGCACTGATTTCAGAAAACCAGGTGTTGTGCTTGTATTTGTAAACAATTGCGTTTACGCTGCTTTTCGATAATAATAAAAATTTGTGATAATCGTTATAGCCTATTTTGTATGTGGCTGAACCGTCGGCATTTTTGGTAACACTTGTAAAATTATATGTGTTTTTTTCTTCATCGGTTAACTGGTAATTATAATCGGGCTCGGTTTTAAGCAAAAACCACTTTGGTACTGTTATACTAACTATTCCGTCACCATCAACCGTAACGTTGTTATCGGTGTCGGTGGCTTGCTTATAATTTATTTTACTGGTAACGGGAGTAGAGGAAGTAGTAACCGTAGTGTTGTTTTTTGAGGAGTTGTCAGACGGTTTATCGTCAGTAGACGTCTTAGGCTTGCTTGTAGACGTCTTAGCACTGTCGGTTTTAGACGTTGGGTTATTTGAGCTTGTAGACTCTGCTGAGTCTGATGACGTTTTAGTGTCTTCGGTTTGAGATGATATATATTCTTCATCCTTATTTTGCGATGATGTATCATTATTATTGCCGCAAGAAACAAGAGAGAGCAACATACACAGCGCCATTAAAACCGATAAAATTCTTTTCATATTATTACTCCTTAAAAATAAAACTTCGTATGAAATTATAACATTTTTACAATAAATGTAAAGTATAAAAACCAAGGGTTTACGCCTTCCAAACGGCTTTTATAATATTGCTTATTTTGGGTGATGTACCGTACATAAGAACGCCAACACGGTAGATCTTTGCGGACAGAACGCCGATTCCAAATGTAGATGCAACCAAAATGCCAATAGAAATTGCAATCTCGTACCAAGGCACAGTGCTCATAGCAATTCTTGTGAACATAGCCATAGGTGAGGTGAACGGAATATAAGAGCAAACTGTCATCAAAACATTGTCAACGCTGCCGCTGGTCATAGAGAAAATAACTACCATAAAGCCGAACAAGAACAGGAAGGTTA
>JAFSCI010000034.1 GCA_017436815.1 Clostridia bacterium | reverse complement strand
TTCGACCTTAAAATCAAAGAATTTTTTAAAAGGGCGAAGACGAAGAACGCAGTAATACTGACGTATTACAAGTGATGAGGCAAGAAAAGGTGAAAAATTATTGATTTTAAGGCGTAACGGGTTCGACTCTCGTTACCCTATTAGGAGTAATTTATGTTTTTAAAAAGAATTTTGGAAGACATCGCGGCCGTTAAGAAAAACGACCCGGCGGCAAGAAGCTCGCTCGAGATTTTTTTCTTGTACCCGGGTGTAAAGGCCATCAGAATGCACCGTTGGGCGAATTTTTTCTGGCGGCATAAATTTTACTTTTTGGCTCGCCTTATTTCGCAGAATGCGGTGCGAAAAACGGGAATAGAAATTCACCCCGCCGCCACGCTCGGCAGACGTCTGGTTATAGACCACGGCGCAGGGGTCGTAATAGGCGAGACGGCCGAAATCGGTGACGACTGCATAATCTACCAGGGCGTAACCTTGGGTGGTACTGGTAAAGACGTAGGCAAGCGCCACCCAACCATAGGCAATAACGTTATGATATCCTCGGGCGCTAAGGTGTTAGGTCCGTTTAAGGTAGGCGATAATTCGCGCATAGCCGCAGGCGCCGTAGTGCTAAAAGAGGTCCCGCCCGATTGCACCGTTGTAGGCGTGCCGGCCAGAGTTGTAAAACGCGCAGGAGTCAGGGTAAACGAGCTCGACCAGATTCATATACCCGACCCCGTATCGCAGGAAATATGTAAGCTGGAGGCAAGAATTGCCAAATTAGAAGCAGAACTAAAGGAGAAAAGCCAATGAAAATTTTAAACACCCTAACAAGAATCAAGCAGGAACTTAACACAGTAGAGAGCGGCAAGGTAAAAATCTACGCCTGCGGCCCTACGGTTTATAACTACATTCATATAGGCAATGCCCGACCCCTTTGCGTTTTCGACGTGTTGCGCAGATTTTTGGAGTACAGAGGGTATGAGGTTAATTTCGTGCAGAATTTTACCGATATTGACGATAAGCTCATAAAGAAAGCCAACGAAGAGGGCATAACCGTAAAAGAGGTTGCCGAAAGATATATAAAGGAGTTTAAAATCGACTCTGACGGACTGAACGTAAAGCCCGCCACCGTGCACCCGAGAGCGACCGAGAATATCGACGCCATTATAGGCATTATAAACACCCTTATTGAGAAAGATTACGCCTACGTTTCGGGCAACGACGTATATTTCAGAGCCGCTAAGTTTAACGAGTACGGCAAACTTTCTCATCAGCCGCTCGAGGACTTACTTGCGGGTGCTAGTGAGCGTGTAGAAATCGGCGAAGAAAAGGAAAATTTAATGGACTTTTGCCTCTGGAAAGGCGCAAAACCGGGCGAACCCGCCTGGGAGTCACCCTTCGGCCTCGGCCGCCCCGGCTGGCATATAGAGTGCTCGGCAATGGCTGGCAGATATTTAGGCAAAACTATCGATATCCACTGCGGCGGTCAGGACCTGGTTTTCCCCCACCACGAAAACGAAATTGCTCAGTCCGAGTGCGCAAACGGCTGCACCTTTGCAAATTATTGGATGCATAACGGCTACATAAACGTAGATAACCGCAAAATGTCCAAATCGCTCGGCAATTTCTTCACCGTTCGTGACGTTGCCGAAAAATACGGCTACGAGCCTATTCGTTACTTCCTTATCTCCTCGCATTACAGAAGCCCCATTAACTATAGCGCGGATATTTTAGAGCAGTCCAAAAACGCGCTCGAGCGCCTTTACACCTGCCTCGATAATTTAGAGTTTGCAATTTCCAACGCCGAGGAGGGCGGAGAGGCGGCCGACTTTGTCAATACCCACCGTACAGCCTTCATAGAGGCTTTGGAAGACGACCTTAACACCGCCGATGCATTGGCAGCGCTGTTTAACTTGGTTAAGGATATAAATAAGCAGATAGCCGACAAAGCGGGTAAGACCGCACTCGAGGAGTCAAAGAAGCTGTTTGATGAAATCTGCTCGGTTTTGGGCCTTGTTTACAACCGCAAAAAAGATAACGTAGACGATGAAATCTTAAAACTCGTTGAGGCAAGAACCGAGGCCAGAAAAAACCGCGACTTCGCCACCGCCGATAAAATTCGTGATGAACTAAAGGCAATGGGCATTACCTTAGAGGATACCCCCGACGGCGTAAAAATCGTCCGTTCGTAACGAACGCAATGAATGATGAATATTGAATAACGGCACGCACCAAATAAAATTGTTACCGTAGGGACGGCGGCGCGGGTGTCCGCACGCACAAATAAAATTGTGTATCGTAGGGACCGGCGTCCTCGACGGTCCGTTACGTCCCGCACAAATAAAAATAAATGCGTAGGGGCTATTTGTGAATCGCCCGCCATAAAACCACAGGGAGTTGAAAAAAATGAGTGAATTTGATTACAAGGCATATTTAACAAAGCTCGAGCAGTCTGAGAGTATCGGCGCTTGCGAAAAGGTACCCGTGCCCGAAATTGACCCTAATCAAAACTACATCTTTATAAGCTATTCCCACCGTGACTATAAAAAGGTTTACGCCGATTTGGCCATAATGTATCAGAACCACGTGCGCTTCTGGTACGATAACGGCCTTATTGCAGGCACCGACTGGGCAGAATATGCAAAAGAAAAAATTCGTGACCCGCACTGCAGCGGCGTAATATTCTACCTTAGCGAAAACCTGTTTTTAAGTCAGAACATATTAAAAGAAATACGCATAACACTGGGTATCGACGAAAAATGCGAGCAGGTCGACACTCCAATGACCTATTTTTGCGTAAACTTAGAAAACGAATTTCCGTCAGAAATTTTAATGTCGGCCTATGCATCTGTTCCCAAAGAGGACCGCAACCGACTGGGATATAATAATAAATGGATAAATTCGCTTTCCAACGCCTTTAACGATGACGATACATATCTTGTCCCCGGTGTTCCGAATTATGAAAAGGAGTTAGTATCGCAAATAAATAGGGTTTTCGGTGTTGTAGACAGCGAGCTTAACAACCAGGGCTCTTACGAGGGCGAAACTCTAAACGGACTTCGCCACGGCTTTGGTAAATGCATTTACGAAAGCGGCTATATATACGAAGGCTACTGGGAAAACGACCAGACAAACGGTCAGGGTACGCTATATTACCCCGAAAACGATAAAAGACTGAGCCTTAGCGGCCTTTTTGCCAACAATACATACTCCGGCAAGGGAGTTTTAACCCTTAAAAACGGCAACGTTTACGAGGGCGAGTTCGACCCCGATTTTATTGAGGGTGAGGTAGTCTTTACCAGCAAGCAGGGCGACGTTTACACAGGCTACGTTATTGAGGGCAAGAAAAACGGCAAGGGCAAAATAGTTTACAATAAAGACTCCAACATAGACTATGCCGAGGGCGAGTTTAAAAACGACCTCGTTCACGGTCAGGCCACAATGCGCTTTAAAAACGGTGATGAATACACGGGTGGCTTTAAAATCGGCCGCCGTGACGGCGAGGGCGTTTACACCTACGTGCATTCCACCTATAAAAAGTCCTACGGCACCTACGTAGACGGCTCTTTAACGGGTCTTGGCACAAGCGAGTTTACCAATGGCGACACCGTTACGGGCAACCACGTAAGAGGAATGTTAAACGGCTTTGCAAAATATACCTACAACCCCGATTCTCCCTTCGATTATTACGAGGGCGAGTACAAAGAGGGCTATATGCAGGGCAAAGGCGTTCTGGTTTATAAAAATAAGGACCGCTACGAAGGTCAGTTTGAAAAAGGCCGCCGCTGTGGAGAGGGCGTGTTCTACTATGCCTCGGGCGAGAAGTACGAGGGAATTTTCAAGGAAGATGCCCTTTTTAAAGGCTACGGTACCTACCTGCTCAGCGATAACGCAAAATACACGGGTTATATAGACAATTTTAAATACCAGGGTTTTGGCCGCTACGTTTACAAAACCGACTCCGATCTCGATTACTACGAGGGCGATTTTGTCGAGAGCAATTTTGAGGGCAAGGGCGTTTTAGCCTATAAAGACGGCGGTTATTATCAGGGCGAGTTTAAAAAAGGCACCTTTGACGGCAAGGGCAAATTTGTCTACCGCCAAAAATCTATCTTCGAATGTTTCGAGGGTGATTACAAAGACGGCGTTATAAACGGACAGGGTGTTATGGTCTATAAAAATAAAGATAAATACATCGGTCAGTACAAAAACGGTCTGCGCAGCGGCTACGGTGAATTTGAATATGCCGCAAGCGAGCACTATATAAAATTTTTAGGTCAGTGGGAAAACGACAAGCGCAACGGACAGGGCGAACTGTTTTTCAAAAACGGCGCGCACTACTCGGGCGGCTGGCAGGATGACGTCTTTAGCGGCCTTGGTCGTTATACCTACGTTAAAGAATCAAGCTACGATTATTTAGAGGCCGAATTTTTAAAAGACCGTGCCAACGGCTTTGGCACGCTCGTTTACAAAAGCGGCGCTTACTATGAGGGTAGCTTTGTAAATGGCTGCCGAGAAGGTAAGGGTATACTGCACTTTGCAAAAGAAAGCTATATAGATTATTACGAGGGCGAATTTAAAAACGATAAATTCAACGGTCAGGGCTCATATTACTACCGCTCGGGCGAAACCTTTAATGGAACATTTAAAGAAGACCGCATTTTTGAGGGTGAGGGCACCGTAAACTTCCCCAACGGCGATAAATACGTGGGTCAAATGCAAGACGGCAAATATCAGGGCATAGGCATTTACTACTATAATAACAGTAAAAACTACGTGTCGTATGAGGGTGGCTGGCTTAATAATCAGCGTACGGGTTTGGGCAAAATGGTCTACCGTGACGGCTCTGTGTACGAGGGTAACTGGAGTGAGAACGAGCGTGACGGCCAGGGCAGATACACCTACTCGGCCGAGTCCCCGTTTGATTATTACGAAGGCACCTACACAGACGGCGCTATGACGGGTAGCGGCAAATTCGTTTATAAAAATAAGGACTTTTACGTTGGCGATTTTGTTTCGGGCAAGTACGAGGGCAACGGCACCTTTACCTATGCCGACGGACTAAGCTTTACGGGTGTTTATAAAAACGATCTGGCCGTATCGGGCAAGGGCGCTATAAAGCTGCAAAACGGAGCGGTTTATATAGGCGCTATCGAAAACGGAGAGTATAACGGCAACGGCAAATTTATTTACCCGAAAAATACGGGAATCGATTATTACGAGGGCGAATTTGCAAACGGCACCCGCAGCGGTCACGGCGTTATACAGTATTCCGACGGCTCATATTTTGAGGGCGAGTTTGAAAACGATAAAAAGAACGGCCACGGCAAAATTACCTTCAAAAATCAACACGCCACCGGCTTTGAGGGCGAGTTTGAAAACGATTTTGCCGCAAGCAGCGGTATCTTAACCTTTAACGGCGCCCGTTACGAAGGCGAGCATAAGGGCTTTTCACCCAACGGCTACGGAACGCTAAAATTCGACCGGATAGAAAACGACTATTTTACGGGCAGATTTGTAGACGGCGTTATCGTAGAGGGCGTGCGCCAGATTTTTAACGGTGACTCCTACGACGGCCAGTTTAAAGATCTTAAATTCCACGGAAAAGGCAAGTACATATACGCAGGCAGTACCGTTCTCGATTATTATATAGGCGAGTGGTACGAGGATGAAAAAACGGGTGTCGGCGAGCTGCACTTTATAAACGGCGCTTTATATAAGGGCGAGTTTGATGCAGGCCAATATGACGGCAAGGGCGTTTTAAACCTTGAAAACGGTGACGAATACAGCGGTATTTTCAGAGAGGGTAATTTTTACTATAAGGGCGTTTACCAGAACGCAGACGGCATTCGCTTTGACGGTAAATTCAGCGCAGACTCCACCGCAACGGGTGTTTTAACCCTTACCGACGGCAGATTTTGCGAGGTTATCTGCGGCGAAATTACAGACGATACAATAGCCAATCAATTACCCGAATACCTAAAAGAATTATTCACCGACCACAAGGCATTTTTGGCCAAAAACCACAAGCGAACCGATAAAGAATAAGTAAAACAAAGCCTCCCTTGCCTAAAGGGAGGTGGATTTGCCGCAGGCAAAGACGGAGGGATTGTTAAGGGTAGATACGATTATTTGAACCACAAAATCCCCCACCGCACTGCGTGCAGAGCCCCTAAAGGCTAAGGGGGCCTTTTTTGATATATTTAACGATTATTGTGAAATTTTTAAAAACTAACCGTTTTTAAGTAGTTTTGTTATAAAACAAATCAGCCGCAAGGAACTCCTTGCGGCTGATGTTTTTTATATTTATTTTTTATCTTCTGCGGTTTTTGTTATTCTGATTAGTATTGTTTTCACCCTCGTCATCATCACCGCTCGGCTTTGAGGTGGTGGTAACGGGTTCGGATGAAGTGTCATTATCATTATCATTATCGTTATCGTTATCACCGCTCACAGTATCACTCGATGAAGAATCATTGCTCGATACATCAGAACTCGTTGTATCGCTCGAGGTATTGCTGGATACATCAGAGCTCGATACGTCACTCGAATTCGTATTGCTCGAGATATCTGAGCTTGATACGTCGTTATCGCTCGACGTATCATTCTCACTCGAGGTATCGTTATCCCTCGAGGTCACCGTCGAACTGCTTACATCTAACTGATACCAGGGTGTTTTATCGGGCTTGTGCAGTTTAATATATGCATCGGGGTCAATGTTTTCGTATAAAAAGCCGTGTAAAACGTCCTTTGCGTAGTCTATGTTGTAATAAACCGTGCTTGCGCCCGACTTTATCTTAAAGCCGCCGTTTATAACGTATTCCTGCGAGGGAATTCTCGCCTGCAAAAACTGAACGTCCTTGCCCAAAAATGCCGCAAGATTTAAAATTTCCTCATAAGAAAGCGAGGTTTCAATAAAGGGGAGCATAGCCTTTATAAGAGCGGGGTATTTGCCCTTTTTAAGCTCTAAGGCCTTGTTGAACAGCTGCTCCATAACGTAGCGCTGGCGGTCGGTACGGCCATAGTCGTCGGTGTTGCCGTTGGGGTTTTTGGCATAGCGTATTCTGGCATAGCTGACCGCCTGAATACCGCTTAAAATCTGCGTGCCCTCTTTTTCTATATAATCGGGCTCCTTGCCCTCGGCCAGAGCCTGCCACTGTAAGTGCTTGTTAGCGTCCTTAACCTCGGCTTTGGTAAGCGTTGCCTCAATGCCGCCAACAGCATCTATAATATGCTCCATACCCGTAAAGTTTACGGTGCAGTAGTCCTTTATGTTAAGCCCGAAATTCTGGTTTATGGTCTTAATTGCAAGCTTAGGACCGCCCTTAGCGTAAGCGCTGTTGATTTTACTGGGCGAATAACCGGGTATCTCTATTAAAGTGTCACGCATAATAGAGGTAAGCTTAATGGTGTGGTCGGTGGAGTCCAGACTGATAATCATAATAGAGTCCGAATTGCCCGAAAAAGCAGTGGTACTGCGCGAGTCTATACCAAACAGCGCAATGTTGGTTACGGCTTCATCGAGGTTGGCCGTAATGCCAAGGTCACTATCGTCATAATCGCCGAAGTCGGAGTTATAGTTGTAGTTAAACGATACAAAAAACGTACCGCCGAGCATTGCCAGCACCAAAACCGCCGTAACGCTTATCATAACGGCGGGTTTGAGTAAAAAGTCTGTAAAGCTGCCACCGCGGTGGCGGCGCTTTGAGTATGAAGAAATATCAATGTCACTTGGTTTTGAATGTTTTCCCATCTTTTATTTATCCTTAAATTTTAATATCTTAAGTTACAACAGTCTGTAAATGTCCGATTTTTTGTGCTTTGTCTTAACCGCCGCAGTCTTTGCCGCGTTTGATGCCGAGTAGCCTTCCTGCATTAAGTCCTTTGCTAAGGCGACCGCCTGCTCTAAGGAATACTCCCGAATATCGACTTTGGTCGCACCCTCAATAATTAAAACGTATTCGCCCTTAGGCTCGTTGGCTTTAAAATATTCTACCGCCGAGGCAAGAGTAAGACTTAAAACCTGCTCGTGAATTTTGGTTATTTCCTTTACAACCGCAATTTTTCTGTCCCCTAAAAAAAGAAGTAAATCTTCAAGAGTTTTTTCTAATTTGTGTGGCGCTTCGTAAAGACAAATTGTGCGCTTTTCATCTTGTAAATCCCTTAAATATTCCTCTCGCTCGGCGTTTTCTGTAGGCAAAAAGCCGTCAAAGGTAAAACGCTTGGTGCTCATTCCCGAAAGGGCAAGCGCCGTTGTAATTGCGGTGGGGCCGGGAACCGATTCGGTGGGAATTTGAAGGCAAATGCACTCGCGCACCAAATCTTCGCCGGGGTCGGAAATTGCAGGCATACCCGCATCGGTAACAATAGCGCAGGTCTCACCCTTTAAAAGTCGGTCGGTTATGTCCTTAAGTTTACTTAGCTTGTTGTGCTCAAAGTAGCTTACAAGCGGCTTTTTTATATCAAAATGATTAAGCAGCTTTGCCGTTACGCGAGTGTCCTCAGCGGCAATGAAATCAACCTCTTTTAAGGTCTGAATTGCCCTCGGGGAGAAGTCCGACAAGTTGCCTATAGGCGTGCCGACAATATACAGTTTACCTACCATTTACGGCACTCTCCTTGTATACAGAATAAATTTTAAGCATATCGCCCGTGTATTCGCCGTTTTCGTCATACACAAAAAGCGGCGGATCTATGCGCATATTGGCGTTGGCGCATTTTCGGCCCTCAATAAGTATAAGCCAGGGCTCGCAACCGACCTTTTTGTGCACCGTTCTAAGCCTTTTGGGTTCAATTTTGTACTGTCTGCAAAGACAAATAATGTCCCCAAGCCTCTCTGGGCGCTGGCAGATAAAAAATCTGCCCGAGGTCTGTAAAAGCTTGCTCGCAACCCTTATAACGTCCTCAAGCGAGCAGGCAGTTTCGTGACGGGCCAAAATGTCTGCGCCCGACTCACTTTTTATCCCCGCGCCATCTGCCTTGTAGGGCGGGTTACAGGTTACAACGTCAAAACTGCCGAATTCCACCTTGCCCTTTAAATCGTTTAAATCAGAGCAAATGGCGGTAAGAGTATCTTCTAATTTGTTGTGTTTTATACTTAAATTTAACTGCTCTATAGCCTTTTCGCTGATATCAACCCCAAAAGCCTGCTTCGGCGGGTTTTCTCTGCACAAAATAAGCGGAATAATGCCGCAACCCGTACCTAAATCTATAGCTTTTTTGGTGTTTTTTACCTTCGCAAAATGGCTCAGTATTACCGCATCGGTCCCGAAGGTGTGTTCATTCGATACGAAAACCTCTACTCCGTTGCCGAGCGGCTCTGCCTTATAAGAATTTTGCTCCATTACTTTATTTTGTTCATTACAAGCCCTGTTATTAGCTTGGGATAAAAATATGTAGATTTTTGGGGCATCTTTTCATCGTTTGTGGCAACTGCGGCAATCTCGCTTACTCTGGTGGGATTTAAAATAAAGCAGCAGTCAGCCGTATTTTTGGCGGCAGAAAAAGCTTCCTCTAAATCACGTGTGTAGGTAAGGTTTATCTGCTTTGCCATATTTTCTTTGTCGATTTTTAAGCAACGCTCTAAAATCAGCGAGTGCAAAACGCTTACGTCCAAGCGGCTTAGGGCCTTGGATTTGTCGGGCAGTACGCTGTCCATAACCGAAATGTCCTTTAAAGTCAGCAAATATGCGCTGTCCTTATCGGCATAGCCGAAAGCGGTCTTGTTATTCTTATAAAGCTCCTCTAATCTGCCCTCTATGCAGTGCTCGCAGCCCAGTTTTTCAACCTCAAAATATTCGCGGCATTCGGCAAGAAGGGAATCTCTGTCAAACTCGGCCAAATCACGCACAATGCGGTGGGTGGGGAATACTACTAAACCACTGCTTTGCATAGATACCAAAAACATCATAATGTAATCGGCAGCTTCGCACGTCACACCCTGCTCGGCCAATGACTTTTTGTAGTTTAATGCAGTTTCATAACGGTGGTGACCGTCGGCAATGTAGAGCTTTTTATCATCAAAAAAGCGGCAAAGAGCCTCGGTGTCGGCGCTCCTTTTTGCTATCCAGAGCGAGTGTGTTACGCCGTCGGGGTCGGTAAAGCTCTGTTCGGGCGCACCGCTCGATAATTTTGCAATCAGCTTGTCGGCCTCGCCATTTTCGTCGGAATAAAGGGAGTAAATCTGTGAAAAATTGCAGCCCGTAGCAGTCATTAAGTTAAAGCGGTCCTGCTTTGCTTTAGAGAGCGTTTCCTCGTGAGGTAAAACAATGCCCTCGCTGAATTCGTGAAGCTTTACGCGGCTTACAAAGCCCTTAAAAGCGTAGTTTACACCCTTAACCGAAAAGGCTTCCTCGTAAATATATAATGCGTCCTCGTCATCAACGGCCAGAATGCCGCTACTTAACCACTCATTTAAGATTTTGCCGGCCTCATTATAGCGGTCCTCGCCGACGGGCAGCTCTAAACGGATAACGTTATGCTCGTTTTGATTTATATAATTTTTGCGTTGCTCCTCGCTTATTATGTCGTAAGGAGCGCAAACAAGCTGACTTATATCGCCTGCAGCGTCCGTAAAGCGAAGCGCCGAAAATTCTTTTACTGTTGCCATAGAGTATACCCCCAAAAAAATTCATACACAGTAATTTTAATATTTAATTGTTAATAAGTCAATCATTTTTAAAAATTTATTGCGATATATAAAATAATATAGTATAATGTTACAGATGTTAATTTTTTGTTTACATATCGGCAATATTTTTATGGTATAAAAAGAAAGATTAAGTAAAAACGGAGGTAACAAAATGATTGAAGTATCAGGTCTTTATAAAAGATACGGTAATCACGTTGCAGTAAAAAATGCATCCTTTAGCATAAAAAAGGGTGAAATTATAGGCTTCTTAGGCCCCAACGGCGCAGGTAAGTCTACTATAATGAACATTTTAACGGGCTACCTTTCGGCCACACAGGGCACGGCCACTATAGACGGGTTTGATATTATGGATAATCCCCTAGAGGCCAAGCGCAGAATCGGCTATCTGCCCGAAATTCCGCCTCTTTATACCGATATGACGGTAAGAGAGTACTTAGAATTTATGTACGGACTTAAAAAGGTAAAATTACCCAAAAAGCCGCATATAGATGAAATCTGCAAAATCGTAAAAATTGAGGACGTCCAGCACCGCCTTATCAAAAACCTCTCAAAAGGTTACAGACAAAGAGTCGGCATCGCGCAGGCACTGGTCGGCAACCCCGACGTGCTTATTTTAGACGAGCCAACCGTTGGTCTTGACCCCAAGCAGATTATAGAAATACGTAATTTAATCGCGCGTCTGGGTAAAACGCATACCGTAATTTTATCGTCACATATTCTCTCGGAAATTCAGGCCGTGTGTGAAAGAGTTATAATAATTAACCGCGGCGTAATTATTGCCGATGCCACACCCGAAGATTTATCGGCAAAGCTTTCGGAAGATAAATCGTTAGTCTTAAGAGTAAGCGGTCCCGAGAGCGAGATTTTAAAAACCTTGCAGACCATAAACGGCGTTGCCGAGGTAGAAAGCCTTGGCCAGCGTGAGAGCGGCACGGTTGATTTTCATATCACCCCCAAAGATACCGCCGACGTTCGCCGCGAGATTTTCGAGCGCTTATCAAATCGCAACTGGCCGATTTATATGTTAACCTCTAATGCATTGACCCTCGAGCAAATCTTCTTAAGGCTTACCGAAATGCCGGTTGAAGAGCCTGAGACTGACGAACTTGTCGGGCTCGATAATCAAGAAGATACCGAAGATTCAGAAAAGACAGATAAAAAGGAGAGTGAAGAGTAATGTCGGCAATTTTCAAAAGAGAAATGCGAGCCTATTTTACATCGCCGATAGGCTATATTCAAATGGCAATATCCTTTTTGTTCAGCGGCTTTTACTTTTACGTTTACTACGGCTACGGATATCCGGGCAGTGAGTATATAACCCTTAATGCCGCTCCCATTTTAATGCTTATAGTTCCCATAAACACCATGCGCCTTATGAGTGAGGACAAGCGCCAGAAAATCGATCAGGCCCTGCTCACCGCTCCCGTAAATATCGGCGAGATTATTATGGGCAAATTCTTTGCAGCCCTTACAATGCTGTTTATCTGCAACAGTATGCTTATTGTTTACCACATAATTTTCAGCTGCTACGTAACACTTAACTGGTTAATTTTCTTAAATTGCTTTGTGTCACTGATGCTTCTGTGCGCAGCGCTGGTTGCAATGGGTATGTTTATTTCGTCCTTAACAGAAAGCACGGCAATTTCGTTTATATTATCGCTCTTTGCCTGCCTGCTCGTTATGTTCTTCAGTCAGCTCGTTGGTATGATCGGCGTAGACTGGCTTACCAAAACCGCCGAGTTTTTCGACTTTTACGAGCGTTTTTCTGCCACCGCAACGGGTGTTTTAAACCTTGCAGACGTTGTTTTCTTTGTTAGCTTTACCGCAATATTCCTCTTTTTATCGATGCGCTCGCTCGAAAAGAAAAGATGGGCATAAGCCGAAGCATTCGGGCTTAAACCAGCCTAAAACGGCGGTTTTTAGATGCCTTTCGGCTCATTGTCGCCCATAGGCGTTAGCCTTATGGGCTCCGCTTCACCAAAATTCAAACAAAAACCCGCACCTTTTAGGTCGCAGAATTTTGAAACAATTTTTGGTGAAAGTCTTAACATAGAAAAACAGTACTTTTACAAAGCCATAGCAAAACTTGTTTCAAAATCTGATTCAAGCCCAAATGCTTCGGCTTAGAGGAGGAGTGTAATATGAACAACACAAAAATTAAAAATAAAATTGCCTTGAAATACGGCTCCTATGCCGCCGCAATAACCGCTATAATAATTGTTGTTGCAGTTTTAGTTAACCTGCTTGTCGGCTTTTTGGCAAACCGTTTTCATTTAGAGGTTGACCTGACAACCGATAAGCTAAATACCATCGACGCGACCAACCAGGAATACATCAAAAACGTAGAGCGCCCCGTAGAGATTATTGTCTGCGCATCGGAGGAGGGCTACGTTGGTGACGTTATGGCTTACTATGCCTATAACTATTATTCGGCAGAGGATACTAACGGTCACTACGCGCAGACCGTAAAGCTTTTAAAAGAGTATCCCAACTACAATACCAATATTGATTTAAAGTTTATCGACCCCCAACAGCCCGACTTTTCGGTAATTGCATCTAAATATCCGACCGAGCAGTTCGTTTACGGAGATATTATTGTAAGAAGCGAGTTCGAGCTTAACGGCGAGCAAATCTCACGCTATAAGATAATCGGCTATACCGACGTTTACGATTTAACCGACCCGTCCGGTATGGCAGAGTACGGCTACGGCACCTATGAGGTAGGCGGTACCAACGTAGAAACCAGAGTTACAAGCGCTATTTATTACGCTACGAGTGATAAAATTATTAACGCCGCAACACTCTCGGGCCACTCTAATAAAGAGGCCGCCGCAACCTTAATAGATACCTTAGAGATTAACTCCTATAATGTTACCGATATCCCCGATGCCATTATTTCTTCAAAATCTTTTGAGAAGGATGTCGATATCCTCATTTTAGCGGGTGTTACAAGCGACTTTACTTTAGATGAACTCTCCGCAATCAATACCTTTTTAGAAAACGGTGATGACCGCGGCAAAGGACTTTTATTCTTTGCTTCTCCGTCATCTCCCGCATTGCCTAACCTCTACGGCTTTTTAGAGGAGTGGGGCATTACCGTCGGTGACGGACTGCTCTTTGAAACCAACGAGAATTACGTAGTTCAAAACTACTCCAATATGCTTATGATACCCACTGACGATGAGCATTTAGCCGAGTTCAATATCTCTAACGGCATATTCATTTCGGGCAATAACATTCCTTTAAGCACCGCGTATGAGAGCAACAATAAGCGCTATACCCACACGCTTATTCAAACCTCTGATTCTGTAGTTTTGGCGCCCTTTGGCACCTCTACCGAGTGGGAACCCGACAAAACTATGCCCAAATCGCAGTATTCCACCGCAATTCTTACCCGAGATACCTCTTATGAGAACAACTCTGAAGGAGATTCCAGCTACGTAATAGCCTTCTCCTCAACCGACTTTATTTCATCTCTCTGGGCGCAGTACCCAACCGTTTACAACAAAAATCTTACCCTGCACCTTGCAAACTTAATAGGCAAGATAGATAACGATATCGAGTTTGTTATTAAAACAATCTCTACCCAGGACTTTGCCCAGACCGTAACCCATTCGGCAAAGCTGGTAGTTTTAATTATCTTTGTAATTATGGTACCCGTAACCTGCCTTGCAGTCTGCATTGCAGTATACGTCAGGAGGCGCCGCCGATGAGCAATATTCCCGAGCAGGAAAATTTAAACTTAGAGCAGCCCGCAGAGCAGGAAGAGTCTACAATATTTGCCGCTCCCACGCTTAAGACCGACAAGGTAAAAAAATCGGGCAAAAAGCGCACTATTTTGCTTTCAGCCGTAATTGCCGTTGTTTTGGCAGTGGCTATTGCCGCCGTAGCAATTTTTGTGCCCACTTTAAGTGACGATACCTCATCTACTACCGATACAGGCATTACCCTTACGAATTTTAATTCCGATGACGTCGAAAAGGTCTCGGTTAAAAATTCAGAGGGCGAGTTTGAGTACTACTCAAAGGTCGAGGTTACCGAAATGGACTCCGACTCGGTGCGCTACGTTTACTGGCACATAAATTCCGTTGCCGAGCGCCTTGCCGATACCGATAAAATAAACAATCTGGTTTATAGCCTTACAGCTTTAAAGGCCGTTCGCAAAATGGGTGAGGATAACGGCGAGTACGGGCTCGATACCCCGCGCTATACCGCCGCTGTTACCCCCAGAGATAACGCCTTCGAGCCTTACACCGTTTACGTTGGCAGTCAGTCACCCGACAAAAACGGCGCATACGTAAAGCTATCGGGCTCGAACGAGGTATACCTTGTAGATAATTCTAATTTAGAAGAACTCCCAAAGGTTCCTACCGACTTTGCAAATACACAGGCCGTAGCCGCCGTTACCGAGAATAAAGATAATGCCGATTATTTTGAAAACGGCTCCCTTGCAAGCTGCGACTATATGAAGCTTAACAACCCTACCTTCTCAGCCCCGATAACAATTGTTCCCAACGATATTGACGGCTCAAAAACCTACGCCTACTTTAAAATAACTTCCCCCGTAAACCGCTTTGCCGACAACGCAAACGAGCTTTTGGATATTGCCGCAAACGGTTTAGTGGGTGACGGCGTTTACGTCTTTAACCCGACTGAGAAGGACATTAAAGCCTATAAGCTCGATAACCCAACCGCTACCTTGGAAATTAAAATCGGCGGTGATTTAATCTCGCTTAAGGCCGCAAAGTACGAGGACGATTACTACGCGCTTATAGACCAGAACAAAGAGGCAATATATAAGGTTTATACAAACTCGCTGAAATGGGCAGAAAACAATATGTCGCACTACTTTAATAAGTTCTTGACTATGGAAATGCTGCCCAATCTAAAGCAGGTTACAATAAGCGTTCCGGACGCTGCCTATGACTTTGGCATAACCTATTTTGAGGAGCTCGAGGACGGCGAGGATTTCGATATTATCCTAAACGGCAACGAAATAAAACAGACCGCCTTCCAGAACTATTATCAGGTGTTCTTATCGACAGAGGTTATAGATTATACTACCCACAAGATCACCTCTGACCCCGTTTATACCTTTAAAATGGTGCATACCGACAGCAAAATTGCCGACACCGTCTTAAAGCTTTATAAACACACCGACCAGCGCTATATCGCTACAGTAAACGATCAGCAGATGGGACTTATCTCGGCCACCTATTACAACAAGCTTACAAATTATCTTGATAAGCTCGTAAAAGGCGAGGACGTACCGAAATCTTAGGGAAAAACCTGTTACCCTAATTGAAAAGTGAGGAAAAACCATGAAAAATTATGATAACGTAGTAATTTTTAATCACCCGCTTATAAGACACAAAATCGCCATACTGCGTGACGAAAAAACCAGTATGAAGGAGTTCAGGGAATTGGTTGAAGAAATAACCACCCTTATGACCTACGAGTCACTTAAGGACGGTGTTGCCACAACCGAAATTCAGGTAAAAACTCCGCTTGAGGTTTGCGCTCAGCAGGTTGTAAAGGACGATTCGGTTGCAATAGTACCAATCCTCAGAGCAGGTCTTGGAATGGTAAACGGCGTTCACGTGCTGTTCCCGCTTGCAAAGGTAGGCCACATCGGTATGTACCGCAACGAAGAAACGTTAGAGCCTTGCGAATATTACTGCAAACTGCCCGACGGCATAGAAGATAAGCTCGTTTTACTCGTAGACCCCATGCTTGCCACAGGCGGCTCGGCCTGCGATGCTATAGATTTACTTAAAAAACGCGGCTGCAAGCAGATTAAGTTTATGGCAATTATAGGCGCGCCCGAGGGCGTAAGCAAGGTTGCCGAGGCTCATCCGGACGTTGATATTTACGTGTCAACCCTCGATAGATGCCTTAACGAAAACGGCTACATCTTACCGGGCCTGGGCGACGCAGGTGACCGACTTTTCGGCACAAAATAAAAACCAATACAAAAAATGTAGGGAGGCGAAACGCCTCCCTTTTTTTCGCACAAACAAAAATGTTACCGTAGGGACCGGCGTCTCGACGGTCCGCCACGGTCCGCACGCAATAATATTTGTTGATAAAACGTAGGGGAGGGGCTCTGTCCCCTCCCGCTTTTTTCGCACAAATAAAATTGTTACCGTAGGGGACGGCGCTTGCGACGTCCCGTTTTGTTTAGAGCAAATAATATTGTTTGCTCGGTATGTCGTAAACGCCATACCCTACGCACTCAATAAAATTTGTTGATAAAACGTAGGGGAGGGGCGCGGGTGTCCGGTGGACACCTCTGCTAGAAGTAAGCGCCGACCGAGGCGGCAGCCGAGACCTCTGTCCCCTCCCGTTTTTTAAAATTATATATACAAATTCAAAAAAGTGTGCTACAATGTTTTTGTGAGAGGGAATTTATCCTAAAGGAGTAATAAAAATGAAAACGTCCAGTCTTATTCGTGTTTTCTCCTTGCTTCTTAGTTTCACTATGCTTATGGCTTTAACCGGCTGTAATATGGGAACTACCACAAGCGAAATCTGGGAGGAAGAAATTATCACCGTTTCGGGCAGCGGCAACAACCTAAACGATGCTACCTCTACCCAAAGCAACACCCCCGATACCACCTCTACTCAGTCCACCCAAACCGGCAAATTCGACCTTAAAGGCAAAAGCGTTATTATGACCGGCTGGGGCACAGGCTTCGAGCCTCAGAAAACCGAGAAAAATTATAAAGAGAAGGTACAGCGTCAGCAGGAGATTGAGAAAAAGTATAACTGCAAAATCACCTTCAAAAACTCGAGCGAATCGCTTTTACTTTTCGAAGAGTGGGCAACCGCAACCTTGGCAGGTCAAAGACATTGCGATATTATCACAATGGCCTCTAACCAGTACTATCCGCAAAGCGCGCTCAGAGGCTTTTTGTCGCAGCTCGACGGCAGAATAGATATGAACAACAACTGCTGGGTTTACGACGTGTTCAAAGCAACCGAGCTAAAGGGCAAGCACTATTATGCCTTCCCCGCCTGTAACTCAATTAACCTTGCCCAGACGGGTATAATGTTCAATAAGGAGATTTTCTCAAAATTCGGCCTTAAAAATCCTTACGACTACGTAGCTCAGGGCAACTGGAACTGGGAAACCTTCCGTCAGCTTGCAGTAGACTGCACACGTGTCGATAACGGCGTTCAGTATTACGGCATTGGCAGTCCGCCAACCCATGCGCTTATACGCTCTAACGGCGGCGGCTCGTCTTACTATAAAGACGGCAAAGAGATTTTCGGACTTGATACCCCCGAGGCTCTTGAGGCTATGGAGCTTTCCCGCAAGCTTTATAATGATGATAAGGTTTGCCCCTTATCAAGCGACGTTAAGTTCGAAAACGGCCAAATCGCTATGACCGAGTGCACCTGGTACGGCCTTAAAAATTATACCGACGAAATGGGCGATAAAATAGGCTATACCTACTTACCCATCGGTCCTAAAATGAACGACTATAACTACTCGGCTTACGAGGCAGGTCTGGTCGGTGTTACCTCCCTTGCCGTTGACCCCGACGCTTGCGCCGCAATTTTGCAGGACTGGTACGCAACAGCCCCCTGGATGCTCACTTTAGAAGAGCAGGCAGAAAAATACTGCCCCGACGAAACCGCCGTTAAGGTTATGGTAGACTGCTGCCAACGCGCAATGGCCAAGTTCGAGATGATAGGCTTCTTTAACTGGTACTGGAGAAACGTTTGGTGGAGTGATATGGGCATTAAGTCCAATACCTCACCCAGAACCTACGTTGATTCCATAAAGGACGCTTCCCAGGCCTCTATTGATGAGGTATGGGACCTCTACGACTCATTCGAATAATAAAACTAAGCCCGCAGACTATATCGCCTGCGGGCTCTTTTTATATAACAATACAGTTTTAATCAAAAATATTTTCTCTTTCAAAAAGAGGCGAGTCGAAAAAGGTCTTAAGGTCAATTTCGAACCCCTCGCAAATTTCGTAAATAATGCGCAGCTTCATACTGTCGAAGGTGCAGTTTAAAATAGTGCTCAGAGTCGATTGCGGCACACCGCTTTTAACAAAAAGCGCATATTGTGTCATATTCTGCTGCTCTAAAAGCTCTTTTATCCTTAGCGATACCGCTTCATTTAATTTCATACAACCGCCTCCATACTGTGACCACAAGCGATTTTTAGTCCAAAAAGGTCTTGTGTTTTTTTGTGCTTTTTCAAGCAAACGAACAATATATTGTGCTTATTTGTGATAACTTACAACAATTTTATACAATATATTGTGAAATTATTATTGACATTTTGTGTTGTGGGTGTATAATGATGATATGATATGTATTTATCATAGTTTCAAAAGGGAGGTAATGCTTATTGGTTTTAGAAAGAAATTTAAAAGAAAAAGCGCTGTAAGGATTGTTCCAGCAATCAGTACAGCGCTCTGTTCCGAATGTTGCCATTCGTACCTTGGTAAGTACATAATAGCACCTTTCGGAGCAAAACACAAGACATTTTTTGTAAAAATGTCAACTTTTTTGCATACAAAATAGCAGAAAAAATATTTGTTTTAAACCGAAAGGAGAAAATTTTGGAAATTAAAAAAAGAATATTAAATTCGCGCAAGGATGTTTTTAACGCCTATATGTGTGAGGGTGCAACCTTCACCCAAAACGATATTCCTTTTTGCTTAACCACTGCAACGGTTTTGCCGGAGGATATAGTGACTTGGGAGGAGGCAAAGGGCATTTATAAAAAGCAATTGCGACTTAAAAACAGCACGTTTAAACATAATGCTTTTATATGTTTTTATATCGACGATTACAAATTTGACGGTCCTCGCGGCATTTGGCATGATTCAGCAAACGCTTTAAAAATCATTCGTCACTTTGCCGGAGTTATCACTCCGGACTTTTCTACATATCAGGATTTCCCCGAACCGTTAAAAATCTACAATACATATCGCATGAGGATGTTCGGCTTTTGGCTTGCAAAAAACGGTATTGCCGTTATAAACAATGTGCGATGGGGAACGCCTGAAACGTATAAATACTGTTTTGATGGCATTCCTAAAAACAGTATTGTTGCTATTGGCACAGTAGGCGGCAGTCCTCGAAAACATGTAGACAGAGCGCGTTTTGTCGATGGACTTAATGAACTTATAAAAGTTCTAAGCCCGCACACTATCATTATTTATGGATCTGCAAACTATCCATGCTTCGAGGCGCTCGAAAAACAAGGCATAAATATTGTCCCTTTTTCCGGACAAATGGCGAAAGCATTTGAAAGGAGAAAGAAGGATGTCTAAAAGTGGTAGCGGTTTTTTTAAAGGCACAAGAGGCGCTCGTACACTATACTCTGGAAAAACCAAAAGTGGTGCCTTATCTTCTGTTACATCGATGCCTTTATCTATTCAAAAAAGCGTAAAATCCTTTTTTAAGGGGAGTTCTAACAATTATAATCACTATTCTGTTCAAAAGACGGAAAAAGGAGGATATCTTGTAAAAATGGAAAACCCTGGAAGAGTGCCCGGCTCAAAAGCGATATACTATAAGGAGATAAATAGTGAAGGAAAAACTGTTCGTGTATATAAAGAAACATACGATCCGAGCGGGAAATTAATACACACAAAGGAGAAATAATATGAAAGATATACTTTTAAAATTCAAAGAGTTGAAAATTAATAAATCGCAGCTCAAAAAAGAAATTGGCGAAGATTTGTATAACGTTGATTGCCCAAGCCCTATACTTGTCAATATTCAAGACTTATCAAAGGTTATTCGATCCTATATTGATAAAAAAATTTCATTGCAACAACTTGTTGACTGGGTTAATATTGTTTGGTTTACTGAATTATTCGAACTCCCGGAAAAAGAAAGCGATTCTATAATTAGCGTTTTGGAAGTTTTAGAAACCTTGGACGAAGATGAGGTAACTATTTGTGCAGAAGACTTTTCAAAAATGTTGATATCTTTATCCAACAATAACATCTATATCCAATAAACTGCAATAAAATCTGATAGAATTTTGAGGTGTGAAAATGATGCTTTACAAAAAATAAGCTCTTCAGATTTATGGCAAATTATAAATAAAAATCTATAATTTCGTAAAAAAGAGAAACCTAATTCATCTGTTTAAGGCTTCTCTTTTTCATTTTTATTCCTTTATAAGCACCTTTACGATTTCGGCGGTTATCATTTTGTGAAAATCTGCGTTCGGGTACCATTTTTGCTTTTCATCGCAAGACATAAAGTTCTCAGGCCTTAAAAAGTCGGAATACAGCTTTTTGCATATAATTACCATTCTGGCCTCGTTAAAATAAACCGTACCGTCATTAAAAACAGGGGTGAGTCCCGTTTTTGCGGTTTTGTCTACGTTTTTGCCCGACTCTGAACCGCAAACCTTGTGAATTGCCTTGTCGTCCCCGTAAAAAGACAGCGCAAAATAGTCGGACTTATCAACAAATTCTAAGGTGTAACGCTGAGGGCGAATTGCCACCGTTACACAGTCCTTGCCCCACATCTCGCCCACAAAGCCCCACGATGCAGTCATCATATTGTGAGCCGACTCATCACCCGCGCTGATAAGCATCCACTCGTCTGCAATGGCCTTAATAAGATTATCTTTTATGTCTTTTGCCGAAATTTCTTTAAACATATTTATCAACTCCCAGTATATACATAATACCATATTTAAGATTTATGACAAGTCAAAAAGTGAAAATTGTTAAAAATTTATCTAATATGCTATTGTGTTTTTAGAAAAAAGTTGGTATAATGGCTATGGATGGTCGAAACATTGCTATTTCGACACAAAATCATAGATTTTGTGGCAAATTTTCAAAGAAAATTTGTCCATACCCATTGTAATGAATGCCGCGCAAAATTAAATATTGTAATTTAATTTTGCTAAAGCCACTTGAAAAGTGGCTTGTCAAAACGTTTAAAGTCGTTTTGACTGACTGCATTCATTATAATAAATGTGTATGGTCGAATTTTGTAATACGGCTAAAATCTTGAGAGGAGTACATATAATGATTATTTCCAAAGAAGTAGAAAACATGTGTCCGCTTGCAAAGGGAGCATATCACGGTCCCGCTCCCATTCCTGAGGAAGGCAAATGGGTACAGGTAAAAGAGGTTAAGGATATTTCCGGCCTTACCCACGGTATCGGCTGGTGCGCACCTCAGCAGGGCGCCTGCAAATTAACCCTTAACGTAAAAGAGGGGGTAATCGAGGAAGCATTGGTAGAAACCATCGGTTGCTCGGGTATGACCCACTCGGCAGCAATGGCATCTGAAATTTTAATCGGTAAGACTCTTTTAGAGGCTCTTAATACCGACCTTGTTTGCGATGCTATTAACACCGCTATGCGTGAGTTATTCTTACAAATCGTTTACGGCAGAACACAAACCGCTTTCTCTGAAGACGGTCTTCCCATCGGCGCAGGTTTAGAGGACTTAGGTAAAGGCCTTCGTTCACAAACAGGTACAACCTACGCAACCAAGGTTAAGGGCCCCCGTTATTTAGAGCTTGCTGAAGGCTATATTACAAAGGTAGCTGTTGATGATGAAGGAACTATCATCGGCTACAAGTTTGTACACCTTGGCAAGATGATGGAAATGATTGCTAAGGGTATGGATGCTAACGAAGCTCTAACCAAGGCAAGCGGTCAGTACGGCAGAGTTGATGATGCTGCAAAGCTAATCGACCCCCGTCATGAATAATACGGAGGTAATGTAAAATGGCTTTATTCGAAAGTTATGAAAGAAGAATTGACCAGATAAATGCAGAACTGAGTAAGCACGGTATCGATTCTATTGAACAGGCTAAAGAAATCTGCGACAACGCAGGTGTAGATGCATATAACATCGTAAAGGGCATTCAGCCCATTTGCTTTGAGAACGCTTGCTGGGCTTACGTAGTAGGCTGCGCAATCGCTATTAAAGACGGCGCAAAATCCGCTGCAGAAGCTGCAGAAAAAATCGGTTTAGGTCTACAGGCTTTCTGTATCCCCGGCTCTGTTGCCGATGACAGAAAGGTTGGCCTTGGCCACGGTAACCTCGGCGCAATGTTACTCAGAGATGAAACAAAGTGCTTTGCTTTCTTAGCAGGTCACGAGTCCTTCGCAGCAGCAGAGGGCGCTATCGGTCTTGCAAACAGCGCAAACAAGGCAAGAAAAGAGCCTTTAAGAGTTATTTTAAACGGCCTTGGTAAAGACGCCGCTCAGATAATTTCGAGAATTAACGGCTTTACCTACGTTCAGACAAAGTTCGACTACTTTACAGGTAAACTCGAAGTTGTAAAGGAAATCGCTTATTCTAACGGCCCCAGAGCAAAGGTTCGTTGCTACGGCGCAGACGACGTTAGAGAAGGCGTTGCAGTAATGCACGCAGAGGGCGTTGACGTTTCCATCACAGGTAACTCCACCAACCCCACCCGCTTCCAGCACCCCGTTGCAGGTACATACAAAAAAGAATGTATCGAGCAGGGTAAGAAGTACTTCTCCGTAGCTTCCGGCGGCGGCACAGGCAGAACACTCCACCCCGATAATATGGCTGCAGGTCCTGCTTCCTACGGTATGACCGATACTATGGGCCGTATGCACTCTGATGCCCAGTTCGCAGGTTCTTCTTCTGTTCCTGCCCACGTAGAAATGATGGGTCTTATCGGCGCTGGTAATAACCCCATGGTTGGTATGACAGTTGCTTGCGCAGTTGCAGTTAACGAAGCTTTAAACAAATAATCGTTGGTTTTTGTTAATGAAATTTGCCTGACGGCAAATGAAATTCACGTTGTGAATGAAATGCTACGCATTAAATGTGCCACATCCTTTGGATGCGGCACATTGTTTTTAATGAAATTGCAAAAAGCAAATTTCATTTCACGCAACGCAAGTTGCATTTCATGAAGAATTCATTTCATGCGCAAAGCGCATTTCATAAAAAGGAGAATGAATTATGACCGATAATCTTTTGGTTGAGCTGTCTGTTGAATTTGCAGATATCAACCAAAAGTATGAAAGTCCTTTTTCTTGACAATAGTTTGTTGCGATTCTATAATGTGTATCGAAAGCAGAATAAAGATTTGTATGTCCTATTAGTGTTGAATGAGGAGAAATTATGGCTAAACCGGAAAAATTTATTCGTAGCAAGTGTCCGAATTGCAAGAAAAATGGAATTGAATTTTGGAAAACAGGAACAAGATATAACCCCAAGCTAACTTGTAAATACTGTAATAAAACTTATAAAGTCAGATGGATAGTTTCTTTTGTTTTCACGGTGGTTTGGGCTGTTGTTATGGGTACAGCGTTGCGATTGGTTAGAGAATATATCTTCGAAATTCCTGTATGGTTGTGCTTTGTTATTGCTTTGATAACATATTCTATTTTTGAATATTTTGCTCCGTTAAAAGAAATTGATAACATAAATGATATTAACGAAATAGAGTAACGCAACCAAAAGCCTGAAAGTTAACCTTGAAGCCGCTCTCGAAAGAGAGCGGCTTCAAGGTTGTAAACTATGGTTGACAATTGCTTTTATATGTGGCAAAATAAACCTGTAAAACCTCTTAAAAAAGGAAGGTAATATTATGAAAAAAGTATCGGTTGCAATAGTAGGTATGGGCGGCAGAGGTCGCAACACCTACGGCAGAATGTTGCAGAGAATAGACAACGCTTACATAGCCGCTATTGCCGACATTAAGCCCGACGCATTGGAAGAATCGGCAAAGGAGTTCGGCATTGAAAAGGCAAACTGCTACACCTCGGCAGAGGAGCTTTTAAAGCAGCCCAAGCTTGCCGACATTTTGTGTATCTGCACGCCCGATGAATGTCACGTGTCCCAGGCCGTTGCCGCGCTGGAGAAGGGCTATCATTTACTGCTCGAAAAACCCATAGCCACAACACCCGAGGACTGCCGCACCGTTCGTGATGCCGCAAATAAGAGTAACTCCTTAGTGGTTGTTTGCCACGTGCTTCGCTACACCCCGCTTTATTCCGAGGTTAAACGTATAATCGACTCGGGCGAGATTGGCGAGGTTGTAACATTAAACGCAATTGAGCGTGTTATGTACTGGCACCAGGCACACTCCTTCGTTCGCGGTAACTGGCGCAATAAGGCTCTGTCTGCGCCTATGATTCTGGCAAAATCCTGTCACGATATGGATATTATCCGCTTCCTTATAGGCAAAAAGTGTCAGAAGGTGTCCTCCTTTGGCTCGCTTTACCATTTTAAAGAAGAAAATGCGCCCGAGGGCAGCACCGCTCGTTGTAAGGACTGCCCCGTAGAGAATTGCATTTATAACGCCTATGACCTTTATCTGCCCCTCGTTCACGAGGACAGCACCTGGTGGCCTGCAAATATTCTTGCTGCCGACCCCACCAAAGAAAACGTTAAAAAAGCCATTGATGAAGGCCCCTACGGCCGCTGCGTTTACCGTTGCGATAACGACGTTGTTGACCAGCAGGTTGTTAATATGCTCTTTGAGGGCGGCGTAACCGCCAACTTTACAATGACCGCCTTTACCAACACGGGCGAGCGCGGAGTCTTCGTAATGGGTACCAAGGGCGAAATAAGAGCCGACTTTAAGGAAAATATTATCCACGTTTATCCCTTTGGCAAAGAGGAGCGCCATATAGACGTTACCACCCTTACCGATGACTTCAGCGGTCACGGCGGCGGTGATATCGTAATGCTCAGAAACCTTGTAGATGCCGTTTATAACGGCGAGGCACCGTCTTACCAGATTTCCGAGTCGCTCGAGAGTCACTTTATGGCCTTTGCGGCCGAGGAGTCACGCCTTAGCGGCGGTATCCCGTTCGACGTAGAATAAATAAATTAAACTAAAAAGACCCAAGGTGTTAACCTTGGGCCTTTTTGCGTACATTTTTATTTTTGCTGAGTTTTGTTATTACTTTTAGCCTTATGTATAAAATATAAAGGTATATACATTATAAACATTACAATGGGCAGCAGTACGGGGAAGCCCCACAGATGCGAGCCTAAATATTTTTCAAATAACCCAAGCGGATTACCCGTTTCGGGCTCCATTAAAAACATAAAATTGGTGTCGCACAATAAATTTATAAAATATATGGGTATGGCCATTATTATAAGCAACAAGGCGCATTTGAGTATGTCTTTAATTTTTGGAGTTACTTCGCCCTCGGCAACCAGCAGTAAGGGGTACAACACCAAAAATGCGTGTATAAGAAAACTATGTATATGCGAGAAATTAAAACACGGCAAAACGGTCCAGTTAGGGAACAAAAGCGCCAGCAGAGCGCCCGGTATGCAAAAATAATAAAGAAAAGAGCGCACCGCCTTTGTGGGTTTAAACATATCGAACAAAATAAGCAGAATGTTTATTCCGCACAAATGTAAAGGTAAATTTCCAACGCCGAAATTGCCCAAAACAATTGCCACAACGTCCTTTATAACCTCAAGCGCTACCGTAATAATGCCTGCCGTAATCAGCAAAGCCCTGCGCCTTTTTGTATCTGACCTTTTATAAAAAATCACCGCCAGAACCCAGAACAAAGCTATGCACAAAAGCCATAGCAGATGGGTTGTGCCAAACGTAGAAAAGCCTACCCCCTCGGGTATGTTGCTTTTTGTAGAAAAAAACATAATATTCACCCCAAAAGAGTTTAGCATAATTTCTTAAAAAAGTCACCAAAAAATATTTTTTGCTCCAAAAAACGACAAATTCCGATAGACGATATATAGTATAATGCGCATAAAGGGGTGATAAATGTGTGTTATGCGGAAATATTAAAGCAATTGGCAATCAAAGAAAACAAGACGGAAAAAGAAATTGACGCTATAATGCAACAAGCAATAGAAAAAGCCAACATAGACTGTACGGTAGAAGAATTTATACAGATAGTTTCTTTTTTTGTTCAAAAAAGACGATATATAGCATAATAGTATAATATTTCGTCTAAAAACTCCCGACAAAAGCAATAAAATGTTTTTGTTGGGAGTGATTTTATGAACATTACTGAGGCAGTTAAAAAGCGTTTTGACCAGCTTTGCTACGAGAAGGGCATAAACTATTGCAAATTAGCGAGCATATCGGGTGTTCCGTATACAACGGTAAAATCAATATTTTATAATAAAAGCAAAAATCCCGGTATTGCTACCATAAAGAAATTGTGCGACGGTCTTGGAATCAGCGTTACAGAATTTTTTGATACCGACTATTTTAAACAATTAGAGCAAGAAATAAAATAATCTTTCAGGCCTTAGAGTGTTCTGAGGCTTTTTCTTTTTATCTAATGCTTGTTAAATTTTCCAAAATGGTGTATAATATATAGGTATATATTTTCGTAGGGGGAGAATTGATGCAAAAACCCGTACTGTATCTGGTAATTCCGTGCTATAACGAGTGTGAGGTTTTACCCGTTACCTCAAAGCTGTTTGAAAATCAGATAAATAGTTTAATAGAAAAAGAGCTGATAAATAAAGACAGTAAAATTCTCTTTGTAAACGACGGCTCAAAGGATAGCACCTGGGATATTATTACGGCTTTATCAAAAGAAAACGACGTGTTTAAGGGTATATCGCTTTCCCGCAACCGTGGGCATCAGAACGCCCTTTTGGCAGGTCTTATGTACGCTAAGGACAGGTGCGATATTACTATCAGCATCGACTGTGACGGTCAGGATGATATTACCGCCACCGAGCAGATGGTAAAAGAGTATTTAAACGGCTGCGACGTTGTTTATGGTATCAGAAGCTCCCGCAAGAGCGATACCTTTTTTAAACGTCATACCGCCCAGGGCTTTTATAAGCTTCTTAATGCCTTTGGCGCCGAAACGGTCTATAACCACGCCGACTACCGACTAATGTCCAAACGCGCCCTGGAAGCGCTCAGTCAGTTTAAAGAGGTTAATATTTACCTTCGCGGTATGGTGCCAATGGTTGGCTTTAAAAGCACCGGCGTTTATTATGAAAGAAGCGAGCGTATGGCGGGCAAAAGCCACTATCCGCTAAAGAAAATGCTCTCTTTGGCAATTAACGGCATAACGAGTCTTTCAATAAAGCCTATAAGACTGGTAACGGCGC
>JAFSCI010000033.1 GCA_017436815.1 Clostridia bacterium | reverse complement strand
TTATATAATTAATGTGTATATCTATGTCTTGGGAGTGATGTTTTTGCAAGTAGAAGTCGGCGATAAGCTTATATTAAAAAAACCGCACCCCTGTAAGTGTGACGTTTTTGAGGTCTTACGAGTTGGTATGGACTTTAAAATTCGTTGCACGGGTTGTGACCACACCGTAATGGTCAGCCGCAGCAAAATAGAAAAAAACATCAAAAAAATTATTCACGAAGGAAAAGACTAAACTTATGTTCGATAAATTAAAAAGCGTTGAAGAGCGTTATGAAGAAATAAACAACAATTTATCTCAGCCGCAGGTTGTGTCCGATAACGAGCTTTACACAAAGCTTATGAAGGAGCACAAAAACCTGACCCCGATAGTTGAGAAATACCGCGAGTACGTAAAGGTAAAGCAAAACGGCGAGGAAGCCGAGCTTATGCTGTCTGACCCTACAATAGACAAAGAGTTTAAAGACCTTTGCGAGCAGGAGCTGATAGAGTCTAAAAAAGAAATTGCCCGCATTTCAGATGAACTCAAAATTCTGCTTTTGCCCAAGGATGAAAACGACGATAAAAACGTTATTGTCGAAATCAGAGGCGGCGCAGGCGGCGAAGAAGCGGCGCTTTTTGCAGGCAGTTTATACAGAATGTACTCAATGTACGCCGAATCAAAACGCTTTAAGACCGAAATACTTGCCAGTAACCCCACCGAGCTTGGCGGCTTTAAGGAAGTCAGCTTTATGATCGAGGGCGAGGGCGCATATTCAAGACTTAAATACGAGAGCGGTGTGCACCGTGTTCAGCGTGTACCCGAAACCGAAGCGTCGGGCAGAATACACACCTCTACCGTAACCGTTGCGGTACTGCCTGAGGTTGAGGACGTTGAGGTTGATATTAACCCTGCCGATTTACAGATAGATACCTACCGTTCAGGCGGCGCGGGCGGTCAGCACGTTAACAAGACCGAATCTGCAATTCGTATAACCCACATTCCCACAGGCCTTGTGGTAGAGTGTCAGGACGAGAGAAGCCAGTACAAAAACAAAGACAAGGCAATGAAGGTTCTGCGCTCACGTCTTTATGAATTAGAGCTTAAAAAACAGACCGATTCGGTTGCAAGCGACCGTAAAGCGCAGGTAGGCACGGGTGACAGATCCGAGAGAATACGCACCTACAACTACCCCCAGGGCCGTGTTACCGACCACAGAATAGGTCTTACACTTTATAAAATAGATCAGATATTAAACGGAGATATCGACGAAATTGTCGATGCCCTTACAACCCACTACCGTACCGAGATGTTAAAGGCGGAGAACGAAAACTAATGGAAACCAAAAAACTGTTTTATAAAAGTAAAAAGGATATTAAAACTGCTGCCACCATTTTGAAGGATGGCGGTATAGTTGCTATACCTACCGAAACAGTTTACGGTCTTGCGGCAAGCGCCTTTAATGAAGATGCCATAAAGGCGGTGTTTACCGCTAAAGGTCGCCCGCAGGATAATCCGCTTATAGTGCATATATCTGCCTTTAGACAAATAAAACAAATAGCGGCATCTTTTCCCAAAAGCGCAAAAAAATGCGCCAAAAAATTCTGGCCCGGCCCGCTTACCATAATATTACCTAAAAAAGACAGCCTTAACACCACCGTAACTGCAGGGCTAGATAGCGTAGCAATAAGAATGCCGAGCGATAAAACGGCAAGAAAAATAATTTCAAAAAGCTGTCCGCTTGCGGCCCCGTCGGCAAATCTTTCGGGCTCACCGAGTCCGACGTCTGCTCAGCACGTAATAGACGATTTATCGGGCAAAATAGATGCCATAGTGGTGGGAGAAGACTGTAAAGTCGGCGTAGAGTCCACCGTAATATCACTCCTCGGCGAGCACCCGACGCTGCTCAGACCCGGCGGCGTAACGGTCGGAATGCTTAAAAAAGTACTGCCCGACCTTGTAATAGACCCCGCAGTAGAAAACGAGCTTAAAACCGACCAAAAGGTGTTATCCCCGGGACTCAAATACAAGCACTATTCTCCAAAAACACAGGTCATTTTGGTAGAGGCAAGCAGTAAGGATTTTGTAGATTTTTTAAATTTAAAAACGGGCGAATCGGTTGCGGCGCTATGCTTTAGCGAAGAAAAAGCAAACGTAAAAATTCCCGCAATTTCTTACGGAAGCGAGTCTGACGACAGTGAAAAAGCCAAAGAGCTGTTTTTAAAGCTCAGAGAAATAGATTCTCTCGGCGTGCAAACCGTATTTGCACACGCCCCTAAAAAAGAAGGCATAGGACTGGCGGTTTACAACCGACTGATTCGTGCCGCAGCATTCAAGGTGATAAAATTATGAAGTACATAATAGGTGTAACAGGTCCGTCCGGATCGGGAAAAAGTCTTTTCAGCGAGCTCGCCGCAGAGCGTGGCGTGTTTTGCATAAACTGTGACAAAAGCGCAAGAAAAGCGGCATATAAAGGAAGCGCGCTTTTGAAAAATCTGGTCGAGGTGTTCGGCGAACAGATTTTATCGTCCGACGGTGAACTCGACCGCTCAGAGCTTGCAAAAATTGCCTTTTCAAGCCGCAAAAATACCGAGCTTTTAAACAGAACGTCTCTGCCGCACATAGTAAAATTCGTAAGGGCCGAAATTGACTCTGCCGAAGAAAACAGCGTAGTTTTGCTCGATGCTCCAACGCTTTTTGAGAGCGGTCTTGATGAAATCTGTAATACAACCGTTGCCATTCTGGCCGATTATAATTTGCGAAATTCCCGCATAATCGAGCGTGACAATTTAACCGAGGAACGCGCCGAATTACGCCTTAAAGCAGGCAAGCCCGAGGAGTTTTACACCGAGCGCGCAAATATGGTAATTTATAATAATTCCGATTACGACACATTTTGCAGCAATTGTCTGACAATACTAAATAAAATACTCGGAGGTATTCAAAATGGCTGATAAATCTGCAGCACAGTCTTTAAAAGATAAGCTTTTCTTAAAAAACGACGGCATAAAGGGTATAAACGACGTACACCTTAAAGCGTCAGAACAGTTTGCCAAGGGTTATAAGGTATTCTTAGACAACGCAAAAACCGAGCGCGAGGCAGTAGCCTTTATTATTGACCTTGCAAAGCAAAACGGCTACAGCGAGTTTAAGGCGGGCAAACAATATAAAAGCGGTGATAAATACTATATTAACAACCGCTCTAAAGCCGTAGCCTTGGTTATGGTTGGTAAAGAGAGCGCTAAAAACGGCATTAACATCTCTGCCGCCCACATAGACTCCCCGCGTTTAGACCTAAAACCCAATCCACTTTACGAAGAAGCAGATATGGCGCTTTTAAAAACACATTACTACGGCGGTATAAAAAAATATCAGTGGACCGCTATTCCGCTTGCACTTCACGGTGTTTTTGCCCTTAAAAACGGCGAGGTTATAAACGTTTGTATAGGTGAGGATGAAAACGAGCCCTGCTTTGTTGTTAATGACCTTTTACCTCATCTTGCTACCGAGCAGAATAAAAGAACTCTCAACGAGGGCATAAAGGGTGAGGAGCTTAATATTTTAGTTGGCTCTTACCCGTTTAAAGATTGCGAGGAATCAGAGTCAGTAAAGCTTAATATTTTAAACATTTTATTCGAGAAATATGGCGTTACCGAGGCAGACTTTTTATCGGCCGAGCTTATGGCGGTGCCCGCATTCAAAGCGCGTGATATCGGCTTTGACGGCTCGCTGGTCGGCGCTTACGGACATGATGACAGAGTTTGCGCCTATGCCGAGCTTATTGCCTTAATGGACACCAAAAATCCCACAAAAACCTGCGTTGCTGTTTTTGCCGACAAGGAAGAGGTTGGCTCAAACGGCAATACTGGCTTAGCGTCCGATTTCATAAAGCATATAGTACGTGATATTGCCGATTATTCAGACACGAACGTTTTCGAAGTATTAAAGAATTCACGTTGCCTTTCTGCCGACGTTAACGCTGCGTTCGACCCGACCTTTAGTGATGTTAACGAGCGCAGAAATGCATCTTATATAAACAAGGGCGTTGTTATAACCAAATACACAGGCTCACGCGGTAAAAGCGGCACGTCCGATGCCTCGGCCGAGTATGTTGCAAGTATCAGAAATATGCTCGATAACGCCAATATTATCTGGCAAACGGGCGAGCTTGGCAAGGTTGATGCAGGCGGCGGCGGTACCGTTGCTATGTTTATTGCAAATCTGGGTGTAGACGTTGTAGATTTAGGCGTTCCCGTTCTTTCAATGCACGCTCCGTTTGAAACAATATCCAAGTTCGATTTATATGAGGCTTACAGAGCATTTTTAGAGTTTAATAAATAATTTTTTTAGGCAGCCATTTAAAATATGACTGCCTAAAAGTATTTTTGTTTACAATTTGTTTTTTTATTTTTTAAAAAATTAAAATATTTTTTTAATAAACTAAAAAGGCAAAAAAAGGAGGGAAGTATGGGCGCAGATAAATACATTTTTAAACGAAAAGAGAAAAAATACGTTCTGAGCAGTAATCAGTTTGAGCAGCTTATTACTCTTATTGAGCCTTACATAACAGAAGATGAATACCCCAGTCAGACGGTACACAGTATTTATCTTGATACCCCGTCTTTTCTGCTTATCCGCAACAGTATAGATGCTAAAAAGTACAAGGAAAAAATAAGGCTTCGCGGCTACGGGACGGTAGAAAACAACAGCAAGGTGTTTTTAGAGCTTAAAAAGAAGCTTAACGGCATAGTGTATAAGAGAAGACTCGCTTTGCCGCTTAACGTCGCAGAGGAGTATATCCAAAACGGCATTGTGCCCGATAGCAGTCAGATAATGCAGGAAATAGAGGCGTTTATGCGCTTTTATAACCGACCTAAACCCAAAATTGCCATCTGCTGCGAGCGGTTGTCGTTTATAGCCAAGGACGATAAAAACTTAAGAATTACATTCGATACTAATATAAGGTACCGTTTTGATAATTTATCTTTAACCCATTCGCCCACAGGCACACCGCTGCTTAAAGAAGGCGAGTGTGTTATGGAAATTAAGGTGTTAGGCGCAATGCCGCTATGGCTGGTAAAGTGTCTGGATGAATGCAAAATATACCCGCAGTCATTTTCAAAATACGGCAAGGCACACCTAAAGCAACTAAATGAAAAAAAGTAAGAGGTTTTTGTTATGGAAAATATTTTTGATTCGGTAATTCAGTACGGCAGTCTGACCCTTTCGAGCTATCTTTTATGCACGGGCGCAGCCCTCGTTTGCGGCATAATAATCGCCCTTTTCTGTTCGGTTAAGGCACAGACCACAAAGAGCTTAATTACGGCGCTTATTTTACTCCCCGCAATAGTACATACGGTTATAACCATAGTAAACGGCAATATCGGTACGGGTGTTGCGGTTATGGGCGCATTCAGTCTGGTTCGCTTCCGCTCGGTACCGGGTAAGGCAAAGGACATAGTAGCAATTTTTCTTGCAATGGCGGCAGGACTAACCTGTGCGGTAGGCTACATTGCAATTGCCCTTATATTTACCTTAATTGTTTGCATAGTTTTTGTTATAGTAAATAAAATTCCCTTCTTTGAGGATAAAGGCTACGTTATAAATATTACCGTGCCTGAATCTATTAACATTGACGGCGCATTTGACGGGGAATTTAAAAAGTACACAAACGAGTATAAGCTTTTAACCGTAAAAACCACCGATTTAGGCTCTCTTTACCGATTAAAGTATATTGCTCAGCTTAAAAACACCCAAAATCTAAAGGAGTTTATAGACGCCTTGCGCCTTAAAAACGGAAATCTGGAAATTGCGGTCATAAAAGCGGCCGACAAAAATGAGGAACTATGAGAGCAGCAATATATAAAGCTTTAAGCATTACCCTCTGCCTTTTTGTGCTTTGTCTTTCGGGCTGTGGTAAAAAGCGAGAGCAAAACAACGAAATTCCGCAAGATATACCCCAAAATAACAACAATACTTCATCGGGCGCTACTGTCAGCGCCGATATGAGCAGTATGGAGTTTGACCTTACCGACCGTGACAGTAAGGATACTTATAGCCCAGCTTCGGCAAAGCAGATAAACTTATCGTCGAATATTACAGACCTGCCCGCAGGCGCAACCCTAACCGACGGTATACTAAGCATAACCATGGCCGATACCTATATAATCTCGGGCGAGGCAGAAAACCTTTGCCTCAATATAGCAGTGCCGACCGACCAGAAACTGCAGATTGTTTTAAATTCTGCCAAAATAACAAATAATAAGGGCCCTGCAATTTTTGTAAAATCGGCCGAAAAGGTCTTTTTAACCTTGGCTGATGGCTCGGTGAATACACTTTCGGACTCTGCAGAGTACACCCAGACCGATTCCGACACCACTTTAGATGCCGCTTTGTTTTCTAAGGAAGATATAACCATAAACGGTAGCGGCACGCTTAACGTTACGGGTAATTTTAAGCACGGTATTGTGTCTAAGGATGATCTTGTTGTTGCGGGTGGTAGGCTTAACGTAACGGCTAAAAACGTAGCTTTAAGCGGTAAGGACTGCGTAAAAATATCCAACGCCGCAATAACCCTAAATGCCGGTACCGACGGCATCAGAAGCGATAACGAAGAGGCTTCCGATAAAGGCTTTGTTTATATTAAGAGCGGCACGGTAGATATAACCGCCCGGAATGACGGAATTCAGAGCGTTACGCTCACCAAAATAGATGACGGACAGATTAACGTTAAAACGGGCGGCGGCAGTAGTAATGCATCTACAAATGCCGATAACAGCTTTAACGAAAACTGGGGCTTTGGCCGCCCGCAAATGAATAACGAATATAATAGTTCTGCCACACAGACCGAGTCTGCAAAGGCCATAAAATCGGGCAATACCGTTATAATCGGCGGCGGAAACATAAATATAGACTCGGCCGACGACAGTATTCATTCTAATAATTTAGTAGAAATCACGGGCGGCAGCATAACCGTAACGTCGGGTGATGACGGTGTTCACGCCGATACAACCCTTAATATAAGCGGCTCGGATTTGAAAATATCAAAATCTTACGAGGGTATAGAAGCCACCAACATAAATATTTCGGGCGGAAATTTGGACATTACCGCATCTGATGACGGAATAAACGCCGCAGGCGGTAACGATTCATCAGCTATGGGCAGACCCGGAATGAATCAGTTTGCAGGCGGTTCGGGCACCATAAATATTTCGGGCGGCTACGTTTTAGTCGATGCCTCGGGGGATGGCATAGATTCTAACGGTAACATTTTAGTTTCTGGCGGCGTTACTTTGGTCAGCGGACCGACCAATAGCGGCAACGGCGCATTCGATTATCAGACAAATGCCTCCGTTACGGGCGGTGTTTTAATAGCAACAGGTTCATTAGGTATGGCTCAGGGCTTCAGTAGTGCTGAAAACCAGGGCGCAATTCTTGTTAGCACTTCCTCTGCGGCAGGCGGCAGTAACGTTGCCGTGTGCTATGATAACGGAAAAACTGTTGTATCCTTTACACCTAAAAAAGCCTACCAGAGCGTTGTAGTTACCGCGCCCGGCATAAAGACCTCTGAGACCTATAGCATAGTTGTTGGCGGCACCGTAAAAAATGCCGATGAAAACGGCTACGGCGAGAATTTAGAAATTTCGGGCGGCAACACCGTTACTACGGTGACACTTATGTCTAATTTATATAACGCATCGCAAGGCGGCTTCGGCGGCGGTGACCACGGCGGCGGACCGGGCGGTATGAAACCCAATATGAACGGCAGACCTATGAAATAAAAGGTGAAATTATTATGGAAAAGTATTTGATTGGCGATTTTTCTAATACCGAAAATTCCGATGCGGGAGCGAGAAAATTTTTCTGCTATCCGCACGCAATTGATGATAAAGAAAACAACTGCATACTTGTAGCGTACGAAAATTACACTCAGCATTATCTCGCCAAAATAGACTACAGCGAACTCTAAATATAACAAAGGCGGTCAAGGAATTTCTCCTTGACCGCCTTTGTTATGCTTTTAAATTTGTTTGATTTCCGTCTTCGTAAATGCCGTATGCTTTAAAATTTGACACGTTCCCGTTATTTGTAAACAACGGCATATATTTTTTGGTGTGATTTTCGGTTGTGATGTTTTCTAAAATAAGTTGCTCAACCGTGGTGTTTTTATCAATAAAAATTGTGTCTATAGGTACGTTTTCTTCACGTCTGTGCAGGTTAGAAATTTTCAGTCCCTTAATATTTAAATTTGCATCTATAAATATCAGCGCAAAATTCCAACTGTCCTCAAATCGTTGCTCGGTATCGGCATACTTTTTCGGAGCAAACGCCGACCACTTAACCCCGTCGGGATTGGTTCGTTGTCCGTGACAATACCGCTCGGCCTTAGAGGCGTATACGTTATCTATGGTAACGGCATCATAAATTCCCTTGGTATCAGATTCATAAAACTTCGTGAGTCCGACGCAGTACTGATAATAGGTGCCGAATACGTTCGATATATGAATATTTTTTACGGTTGTTTTTGACGCGAGCAGTCTTACTGCGCTGTGGCAATCTTCGGCATAAAGACCGTTTATGGTTATGTTTGAAATTTCGCCGTCAGAGCCCTCGTCGGCATTAAGAGCAACCATATCATCATAAGTTGCGCCCTTTATGTTTTCGATTGTGCCAAAGTGGCAGTTGCCGCACAAATGCACACCGTCCATATTGCCGCAGTCGGGGTTGCCGTCGTTAAAATCAAAACAAATATCCCTTACCGTAAAATATGAAACTTTATCCAATACCATAGCAAAGTTGGCGGGGTCTTTAACCGTAAGCGAGCAAACGGTCAGCCCCGATACGTTATAAAATAACATACCAAAGCCGCTATATTCTTTTATGCTAAAATTTCCCGTAGCCAACGGACTCGGTTCTTGTTCTTTGTTGTTAAAATCCCAAATGCCGCCGCGAACCTCTATGTTTTTGCAGACACAGTCGTCGGCATACTCGTTGCAGTAGTACCAAGCAGGGTCCGAGCACCTTTTTGAATAAGCATACTCGGTTTTGTTTTTCAGCATAACACAGTTAGAGTTTGGCATCAGTTTTATATGAGCAAAGCGTGGTAACACCAAAGAAAAGTTGCTCGGCAGTTCCAACGGTTTAGATATTAAATAGCAAACGTCGGGAGCAGGCAAAACGACCTCACATTTGCCGCTGTCTATAAGTTGCTGAATAGCTAAGGTGTCGTCGTGAATGCCGTCACCAAAAAGCTTATACATAAACCCACCTCTTTAATTTTTAAGCACAAATCCAAAAACTATGAATAGTACGATACCTATTGCTATGCGGTAGTAACCGAAAACCGTAAAGTCGCGCTTTTTGATATAATTCATAAGCAGCTTTATAAACAGTACCGAGGTTAAAAATGCCGAAATCATACCCGCAAGCAGTATTACAATTTGGGTGGGCGTAAAATCAAAGCCGAATTTTACTATTTTAAGTAAACTTGCGCCGAACATAACCGGTACCGATAAAAAGAAACTGAATTCTGCCGCGGTAGAACGGCTGACTCCAAGCAAAATTGCTCCCAAAATTGTAGCGCCCGAACGAGAAGTACCGGGAATAAGCGCTAGCACCTGAAATGCGCCTATAAGCAGAGCGGTTTTGTAATCAAGCGTGTCAATATCGTTTATTTTTGGTGTGCGATTACGGTTTATGCGCTCAACCACAATAAATAAAATACCGTAAATTATAAGCACTGCGGTAATGGATAAGTAATTGTAAAAATATTTTTGCAGTAAATCATCAAAGGGAAGGCCTATAACTATTGCAGGAATTACCGCTACCAGAACCTTAAACCACATATTAAAGGAGTCTTTCTTTATAAAACCGTTGGCCTTGGTGGTAAAGGGCCAGAGCTTTTTAAAGTAGAGCAAAACAACCGCAAAAATTGCGCCGAGCTGAATTACTACGTCGAACATTTCTAAAAACTGCTCGGAAGCGTTAAGCTTAATAAACTCGTTAGCCAAAAAAATGTGACCCGTGCTCGATACGGGCAGCCACTCGGTAATACCCTCTATTATGCCTATTATTACGGCTTTAATAATATCTATCATAAAACCAACCTTTCAAAAAATTAAGGTAGGAGTTTTCTCCTACCTTAATTATATTTACATATATTGCTTTTTTCAACCATTATTTAAAATTTCTTTGTAAAGCCTTATGTATTCTGAGGCCGATTTTGCCCAACTGTTGTCGCACTCCATTGCGCGCTTTACAAGAATATTCCAGCCCTCTTTGTTGGAGTAGCCCTTAACCGCGCGGTAAAGAGCGTCTAACATATCGTGAGCATTGTAATCGTTAAAGGTAAAGCCGTTGCCGATGCCGTCACCACTGTCGAAAATGGTGTCGTTTAATCCGCCCGTTTTTCTGACCAGCGGAATGGTGCCGTAGCGCAGAGCTATCATCTGCGCTAAGCCGCAGGGCTCGCTTTTAGAGGGCATTAAGAATATGTCGGCGCCTGCATAAATCTTGCGGGCAAGCGACGGGTCAAACGCAAGGCGCAGAGCAACCTTTTTAGGATGCTTCTGAGCAGCATCGTGGAAAAAGCTTTCAAACTCATATTCGCCCGAGCCTAAAATTACCACCTGAACGTCGGACTGTAAAAATTCGCTGAATACGCATTTTACAAGGTCAAAGCCCTTGTGTCCAACGAGGCGCGATACAATACCGATAAGCGGTACGTCGTCCCTTACGGGAAGCCCTACCTCGCGCTGTAAAGCCTCTTTGTTTTTGCCTTTGAGTTCAACGGTCTCGGCCGAGTAGTTTGCGGCAATGTTTTTGTCGGTTTCGGGGTTATAAACGTCGTAGTCAATGCCGTTTAAAATACCGCTCAGTTTATCTTTAAGGTCAAACAAAATTCTGTCAAGCCCGTGCGAGAACCAGGGGTCTAAAATTTCACGCGCGTAGGTGGGGGAAACGGTTGTTATTCTGTTTGCCGACTGTAAACCGCCCTTAAGGAAGTTTACGCAGTTGTCATACATAATAACGCCTGCTCTGTCATCGGGAATGCCCAAAACGTCGCCTAAAAGCTCGCTGCCGTATAAGCCCTGATACTGAATGTTGTGTATGGTCATAACGGTTTTTATGTTTTTGTAGGGCTCTTCACCGCGGTAGAATAAATCTAAAAATACCGGAGTGAGTGCAGTTTGCCAGTCGTTACAGTGAATAATGTCGGGCTTAAAATCTATATGAGGAATAATATCAAGCACGGCTCTTGCAAAGAATGCAAAACGCTCGGCATCGTCGTAATAACCGTAAATGTTGTCACGCTTAAAGTAGTACTGATTATCTATCAAATAATAGGTTATTCCGTTTTCCTTTGCCTCAAAAATACCGCAGTACTGTCTGCGCCATGCAACCGATACGGTAATGCTTTTTATAAATACCATTTTTGCCTTCAGCTCGTCAGATATGCAGCTGTAAAGCGGCATAACTACTCTCGCACCAACCATTCGGCGTCTTAAAGCCTTGGGCAGTGAGCCCGCAACGTCGGCAAGACCGCCCGACATAGCAAACGGGAAAGCCTCGCTGGATGCATATAAAACCTTCATATTAACCTCCTATACTGTTGTTTCTTTAGGAATAATAACGGTGTAATTCTTATTACCGCCAATTTCACTGCCTTTAGATACCACCGAGTTTTTGTCGGCAGCAACGTGTTTTAGTGAAGCATTTGCCTTTACCGTGCAGCCCTGCATTAAAATGCAGTTTTCTATATTTGCGCCCTCCTCAATGGTTACGTCACGGAATACAATTGAGTTTTTAACCGTTCCGTGAATTACCGCTCCGTCACCTACGAGCGAGTTTGTAACCTTGGCCTCAATGCCGTATTTTGCGGGCATATTGTCGCGGTTTTTGGTGTATATGGGGCGTTCGGGGCAGAAAAGCTCGGCGCGAACCTTGGGGTCTAATAAATCAAAGTTGGCCTTAACGTATGCCTCACGTGAGTTTATAACCGTAGCATAGGTGTTTGCCTTAAAGCCGAAGTATTTCAGCTCGCCCTCTTTGGCCATAAATACGTCCTTTGTAAGATGCTTGAGGTTTTTGGACTGAGCCTCTTTTATAAGCTCAATTAACTTCTCGCGCTCTAACACTAAAATGTGCAGACTGTAGTTAGAGGTTTTTGAGTCGGAGTCATCAACCCTTATGTCCTTAATAGCGCCGCTTTTTAGTACCTTGAATGATATTTTGTCACGGTCATTATCAGAGCCTGCGCCGCTTTTGTAAACAAAGGTAACGTCGGCTTTCTTTTCTTTGTGATATTCAATTACGGCATCAATATCAATATTGCCGACAATGTTGGCGTCGCACATTACAACGTATTTTTCACTCGAACGGCGTAAAAACGTCATAATTCCGCCGAGAGCATCTATCTTGCTTTCGGAAAAGCCCGATTCTGTTGTGTTGTAAGGAGGCAAAATGAAAAGTCCGCCTTTTTTACGGTCTAAATCCCAGTACTTACCGCTGCCAATGTGGTCCATAAGCGACTGATAATTCGACTTTGTAATAACGCCCACCTTAGAAATGCCTGCGTTTACAAGGTTAGAAAGCGCAAAATCTATAAGGCGGTATCTTGCGCCGAACGGAATAGATGCAACGGCGCGCTTTGCGGTTAATTCGCCCAAATATTCATCGTGAACGTTGGTAAATAAAATACCCATTACTTCGTTTGTAATCATTTTGTCTCACCATCCTCTACACTGGTATCTATCATAGATTTGGGCAGTACGGTAGCATTTTTGCCAACTGTACAGTTAGGTCCAACCACCGCAACACCCCATTTTTCAAGGTTAGAGGTTTTCTCAGGGCTCTGACCTACCTTTGCGCCCGACTCTACTACTGCATTTTCTGCTACGATTGCATAGCGAACCTCGGCGCCCTCGCAAATTTTAGCGCCCGGCATAATCAGCGAGTATTCAACCTTTGCGCCCTTTTCAATATAGACGTTTTCAAACAGTATAGATTCGTTTAAATCACCGTACACACTGCAGCCGTCGGTAATAAGCGAGTTTTCTATGTGCGCGCACTCGGCTACAAACTGCGGGGGCAGGGAGGGGGTTCTCGAATAAATCTTCCAGTTTTTGTCGGCCAGATTAAGCTCAATTTTAGGATTTAACAGGTCTAAATTTGCCTCCCATAAAGAGTCAATTGTACCAACGTCCTTCCAATAATCCTGGAATCTGTAAACAACAAGCTTTTCTCCGTTGCCGAGCATTGCGGGAATAACGTCTTTACCAAAGTCGTTAGACGAGCCCTTGTTTTCTTCGTCCTCACACAAATACTTTTTAAGACATTGCCAGTTGAATACGTAAATGCCCATAGAGGCCAAATTGCTTTTTGGGTTCTTTGGCTTTTCTTCAAACTCGTAGATTACGTCGTTTTCATCAACGTTCATAATGCCAAAGCGCGAGGCCTCATCAAAGGGAACCTCTAAAACTGCAATGGTGCACTCGGCGTTTTGTAATTTGTGCTGCTCTATCATTTTAGAGTAGTCCATTTTATAAATATGGTCGCCCGAAAGAATTAAAACGTACTCGGGGTCATAACGCTCTATAAAAGGAATATTCTGATAAATAGCGTTGGCAGTTCCCTTGTACCAGTCGGCCTTTTTGCTTTGCTGGTAGGGAGGCAGTATGTGTACACCTCCGTAGTTTCTGTCCAAATCCCAGGGCTTGCCCGAGCCAATGTAATCGTTAAGCTCTAAAGGCTGATACTGGGTTAAAATACCTACCGTGTTAATTCCCGAATTTACACAGTTAGAGAGCGGGAAATCTATAATCTTATACTTTCCGCCGTAAGCAACTGCAGGTTTTGCCACCTTTTGAGTTAATACTCCAAGTCGGCTGCCCTGACCGCCTGCAAGCAACATTGCAACACATTCGGTTTTTTTCATAAACTCATCTCCTGAATTTTAGGCTTTCTGCCCGGTTTTTTGCGAGGAATATATTCGAAAATTTGTACCGACAACGCGGGAATATCTGTCGATACCGAATAATCAAACGAGTGCATGGGTTGTTTTTTTGGAACAAGTGTTTTTTGCGGTTTTTCATTCTTGCCGCCGAATTTAGCATCATCGGTAGAAAATACCAGCTTGTAGCTGCCAAAGTATGGCACGCCGAAGCGGTAATCGGTCCTTTGTACCGGAACAAAATTGCAAACTACAACCAGTTCTTTGCCCGATTTATCTATTCTTCTGAATATAATAATGCTTTGGTCGCTGTCATCGTTGGATATCCAGCTAAAGCCGTCCCAGGAATAGTCAATTTCATAAAGCGCGGGGTGTTCTGAATAGAACTTGTTGAGCGCCTTGGTAAACTCTAAGGTCTGCTTGTGGGTCTGATAGTCGAGCAAGAACCAGTCGAGCTCTTTTTTGTAGTCCCACTCAATAAACTGACCAAACTCCTGACCCATAAACAAAAGCTTTTTGCCGGGGTGAGCTATCATATAGGTAAGAAAGGTTCTGAGCCCATCGAATTTTAACGAGTAATCGCCCGGCATTTTGTTTATAAGCGAGCATTTGCCGTGTACAACCTCATCGTGCGAGATCGGGAGAATAAAGTTCTCCGAAAAGGCGTAGAAAAACGAAAAGGTTAAATTATTGTGGTGGAATTTTCTGTAAATGGGGTCGAGGGATGTGTAACGAAGCATATCGTTCATCCAACCCATATTCCATTTAAAATTAAAACCAAGTCCACCCATATCGGCAGGCTTTGTAACCATAGGCCAGGCGGTAGATTCCTCGGCTATCATAAGGGCAGAGGGGTTTGCTCTGAATACCGCCTCGTTAACGCAGCGAAGTAAATTTACGGCATCTAAATTTTCTCTGCCGCCGTAGCCGTTGGCTACCCATTCGCCGTCGTTGCGGCCGTAGTCTAAATAAAGCATAGACGCTACGGCATCAACCCGGAGGCCGTCTATGTGGAATTCCTTTATCCAGAAAACTGCAGAGGAGATTAGAAAATTCATAACCTCTATCTTACCGTAATCAAACACCAGTGTGCCCCACTCTTTGTGCTCGCCTTTGCGGGAATCGGCATATTCGTAGCAAGCGCCGCCGTCAAAGTAGGCAAGACCGTGTTCGTCTCTCGGAAAATGAGCGGGTACCCAGTCTAAAATAACGCCAATGCCGTTTTTGTGCATTGTGTTTACAAACTCTTTAAAATCGTCGGGCGTGCCGTAGCGTGAGGTCGGCGCAAAATAGCCCGTTACCTGATACCCCCACGAGCCGTCAAAGGGATGCTCGGTTGTGGGCATTAACTCTACGTGGGTGTAGTGCATATCCTTTAAATATTTTGCTAATTCCTTGGCCGACGTTTTATAGTCGTAATAGTTGCCGTCGGGATGCTTTTTCCACGAGCCTAAATTTACCTCGTAAATATTCACAGGACTCGATAAAATATCTTTTTTGGCAACCGAGTCGGTATACTCCTTATCACCCCATTTAAACGGCGCGGCAGAGTATATTTTAGAAGCCGTGTCAGGCGAAGTTTCAAAATGCCTTGCGTACGGGTCACTCTTTAAAACGGTTCTGCCATCGTTTGATGTAACGGCGTATTTATAAGCGTCAAAATTCTTAACGCCGTCTATTTGCGTTTGCCAGATGCCGTCGATTATCTTTTGCATCGGGTGCGCGCAAATATCCCAGCCGTTAAAGTCACCCACTACCGATACGCCCTTAGCGCTGGGCGCCCAGACTCTGAAGGTGGCGGTGTCACCGCTTAAAAACGAGCCTAAAAATTCATAGCAATTATCTAAAATGTTGTTATGAAACGAGTAAAGGTTGCTCTCGCTCATTCGCTTCATCTCCTAAAAACAGATATATACATATATATAATAACAGATAAAAATTCGCTTTGCAATAGCATTTTTGTTAAATTTAAGGTGCAAGCAGAAATATTTAATGTCAGTTTTTGTGCAAAATCTACAAAAAATGGGTATTTTCGGCAACTAATGCAAAAAAAGACAAAATAAAACCGCCCAAGACTTATAGCCTTGGGCGGTAAAGCGTTTTTGTATTAGTCGCTTACATAGGGGAGTAATGCTACCTGACGTGCACGCTTAATAGCGGTTGTTAAAGCACGCTGATGCTTTGCACAGGTGCCTGTTGCACGGCGGGGTAAAATCTTAGCACGTTCAGAAACGAACTTGCGAAGACGAGCAACATCCTTGTAATCTATTTCTTCTACGCGGTCAACGCAAAAATGGCAAACCTTCTTGCGAGGCTTTCTGCGCATAGACTTATCATTCTTCTCCATGAGTGTAACCTCCTTAAATTTTAATTAGAATAAAACCATCAGAACGGCAGATCGTCATCGCCTGCGATTTCAGAAAAATCGCCGTCAATGTTGTTGGAAAAAGCTGCAGGTTCTGCTACAGGAGCGGCAGAGTCGCGCTTGGACTCAACAAACTGAACGTTGTTTGCAATAACTTCAAAAGCCGTACGGTTTTTGCCGGTATCCTTATCAACGTATCTACGTGTCTGGATAGAGCCTTCAATGCCTATAAGGCTGCCTTTTTGGAAATACTTAGTAACAAATTCGGCAGTCTGGCGCCAAGCAACAATGTTAATAAAATCTGCCTGGCTTTCTTCGCCTGCTTTGTAGCGGCGGTTTACGGCAATAGAAAAGCTTGTTACCGGAATATTGCCGGAGGTGTATCTGAGCTCTGGATCAGCAGTAAGTCTGCCGGTTAATACTACAAGATTAAACATTTTAGTCTACCTCCGAAATTATTTTTTTGTGATCATAATTCTAAGAACACCGTCGGTAATCTTAGCTACACGCTCAAGTTCAGCAGGGAACTCAGGAGCGGATGTGAATGTAGTGAATACGTAGAAGCCTTCAGCTTCATCGTTGATAAGATAAGCAAGTCTGCGCTTACCCCATTCGTCAACATTCTCAATGCTACCGTTTTCAGCAATAAGTGCGTTAAATTTCTCTTTTAAAGCTGTAACAGCTTCCTCGCCACCGGCTACAGAGAAAATCATAGCTGCTTCGTACTTGTTGGTAACCATTCGTTGCACCTCCTTCTGGTCATTTGGCCCTGTGTGTTTACAGAGCAAGGATAGTTAAAGGGCGCTTTCTCCCTAATAACTCACACATTATAACAACTTTTCGACTTTAAGTCAACACCTTTTTAAAAAATATGTCAATAGCCTTGATTTTACGGTATTATGTTGATATAATTATTTTAAATTAAAGAGGTGAGGCAAATGAACGGCTTTTTCAGCGAGCCCGCAAAGCAAATTCCGGTATCTATCGAATGCGACGTTTTGGTTGCAGGCGGCGGCTTTGCAGGTATATCGGCGGCGCTTTCTGCGGCAAGGCAGGGCGCAAAGGTTTTGCTGTGTGAAAAGCTTTATATGTTGGGCGGTCTTGCTACGGCAGGGCTTGTAAGTATTTATCTGCCCCTTTGCGACGGACAGGGAAAACAGGTAAGCTTTTCTATCGCCGAAGAACTGCTCAGGCTTTCTATAAACAAGGGCGCCGACAACGTAAATGCTCACCCCGTGCCTGAATGCTGGTTTAAAGAGGCCAATATAACCGAGCGCGCAAAAAAGCGCTACCAGGTACAGTTTAATCCGCAGTATTTTGCCATTGCGGCCGAGCAGTTGCTGATAAGTGAAGGCGTAAAAATTTTATACGGCACAAGCATTTGCGACGTATCGGTAAAAGCTGGCGCTATAGATTATCTTATAATAGAAAACAAAAGCGGCCGCTCTGCCATAAAAGTAAAAAGCGTGGTAGACTGCACCGGCGATAGTGATATTTTTAAACTTGCAAATGCCAACACCCGCCTTCATGAGAAGGGCAACGTGCTTGCCGCTTGGTATTATAAAACAGAAAACGGCAAATACTTACTGAAAATGCACGGCTTTGCCGACGTACCCGAAAGCTTTGGTAAGGCCGATAAGCCAATAAAAGATGCCCGCTATAAAGGCGTAGAGGCTGAGGAACTGTCGCAAATGACAATCGACTCGCACGCAGCCGTTTTAACCGATTATTTAAAGCAGGGCGAGTTTTCTGATGATAGAATGCTTGCCACCATAGCCACCACACCGCAGGTTCGAATGACAAGGAAAATTGTGGGCGAATATACGCTCGATTATACCGAGCAGCACAAGGAGTTTTCCGATAGTATCGGTATGGTGAGCGACTGGCGAAAAGCGGGGCCGATATTCGAGATACCGTTTAGAACTCTTTACTCAAAGAGTATTAAAAATCTGATAACCGCAGGCAGAAGCATATCGGTAACCGACGATATGTGGGACGTTACCCGAGTAATTCCCGACTGCGCCGTAACAGGCGAGGCGGCGGGAGCGGCCGCGGCAATGTCGGACGATTTTGGCAGCTTAGACGTTACCGCCTTACAAACCGTTTTAGAAAACAGGGGAGTAAAGCTTCACGAAAAGGATATAGATATTTAAAATTTAAGGAGATGTTTTTATGTTACTTGCAGTCGATATCGGAAACACCAATATAACACTCGGGCTTTACGATGGCGCAGTGCTTAAATTTACACTCAGAACCGCAACCGACACCAAAAAAACGGCCGACCAATACGCCGTAGAGCTGTGCAACCTTCTAAAAATGAAGGGCGCCGACCCCGAGGATATTGAGGACTGTGTAATTTCATCTGTTGTACCCAGCGTTGCAACCGCTCTTTGCAAGGCGGTTTCTAACGTGTGCTGTATCGTGCCTCTTTTACTCGGCCCAGGTGTAAAAACGGGTCTTAATATTAAAATAGACAACCCCGCTCAGCTTGGCGCCGACCTAGTGGCAGGCGCCGTTGGCGCATTAAACGAATATACAATGCCCTGCGTTATTATAGATATGGGCACCGCTACAACCCTTAGCGTGCTTGATGAAAACGGCGCATTTTTAGGCGGTGTTATTGCCGCAGGCGTAGGCCTTACCCTTAATGCTTTGTCGTCGAATACCGCGCAGCTGCCCTCAATTTCTATAGAGGCGCCACAGTCGGTAATAGGCACTAATACAATAGACTGTATGAAGTCAGGGTTAGTTCTCGGTACCGCCGCTATGCTTGACGGACTGATTGACCGCATAGAAGAAAAACTCGGTCAGGATGCCACAATTGTAGCAACGGGCGGACTTTCAAAAGAGGTTATAACACACTGTAACCGCCACATAATCTACAACGAAAATCTACTCTTAGACGGACTAAAAGCCATTTACGAAAAGAATATTTAAGAGGTGTTTTTCATGTTAAAGAACGATTTAAAGAGCAGAAATCTCCCCGAGCTTTTAACCCGCGAGCAAATGGTCGAGATAATGCAGCGTGAGGAATACGGATATCTGCCGAAAAATGATTTTTGCTGGTCGGTGTCAAATGAAATTACACTTGAAACTCGTCTTAATAAGGGAAAAACTCATTTATCACGTGTAGATTTTACCCTTAAAAATAAAAACGGCTCTCACACCTTCCCCGTTCACCGCTTGCTTCATAAAGACGGCAAAAAGCACCCCGTTATTGTTTGCATAAACATTAACCCTCAGGTTCCCGATAAGTATTTTCCCATAGAAGAAATTTCCGAGACCGAGTACGACGTTTTTATATATTGCTATACCTCTATCACAAGTGACGATGCCGATTTTACGACAGGTATTGCGCCGCTTGTATTTCCAAAAGGCAGACAAAATGATACCGATTGCGGCAAAATAGGTCTATGGGCATTTGCTAATATGAGGGTGCTGGATTACGTGCTTACTCTGGATGGTACAGACGAAAAAAACGTTGCAATTTTAGGCCATTCAAGACTCGGCAAAACCGCGCTTTATACCGGTATGATGGATGAGCGCTTTTCCTTTGTATTTTCTAATAACGCCGGTTGCGGCGGTGATGCTCTCTCACGTGGCGGCTCGGGACTGCCCGACAGTAACGGCAATTTTGCCGTAGAAGAAAATTTGCGTGGCGAAACAATAGAATACATAACACGCACCTTCGATTACTGGTTTTGCCCCAATTACAAAAAGTACGCAAAACTCGGCTTCAGTACCGATTTTGACCAGCACTATATAATAGCTGGCATAGCGCCCAGAAACGTGTGTGTAAATGCCGCAGAGCTAGATTTCTGGGCGGACCAGAAGTCTGCGCAGCTTTGCTGTATGGCGGCGGCAAAAATGTGGGAAGAGCAGGGCCTTTACGGTATGCAGGAATGCGACCATTACCTTACAGGCGGCGAAAAACTGCTAAACGGTAACGTCGGCTTCTTTATGGCGCCCACAATGCACTTTTTATCACGCCACGCATGGAACAACTTTATGGAGTTTATGCGCATTCACAGACATAACTGATTATTCAGTTTATATAGGGTAACGAGAGCCTGACCCGTTACGCCTTAAAATCAATAATTTTTCACCTTGTCTTGCCTCATCACTTGTAATAAGCCTTACAAGAATAAACGCAAGAAAGGCGGGAAAAGGCGGCGAGAGAAACCGCAATGGGTTCGGCTCTCGTTACCCTAGATGTCAAAAATTTATGAACTGCACCAATTGACACAGAGTATCCGAAAAAGAGCGGGAATATAGATTGGCCTCAAACACCAACTCTTCACTTTTCACTCTTCACTCGATACGAAGTATCGCAGGGCAGTATCAGGAGGAATTTTTATGTCACAAACAAAAAAACAAACACAAACCATAGTTCTTGGCGCAATTATGACGGCCTTGGTTGTCATTTTGCAATGGCTCGGAAGCGCAACGACCTTTTTCGGTCCGTTCTCGACCGCAGTAGCGCTTATTCCCATAGTTTTGGGAGCGGCTCTTTGCGGTAAGTGGATCGGCGCATGGCTCGGCTTCGTATTCGGCGTAGTAGTAATACTTTCAGGCGGAGCGGCTTTATTCTTAGCCTTCGACATACCCGGCACAATCGTAACCGTTTTGCTAAAGGGTACGCTTTGCGGCTTGGCTGCAGGACTAACCTATCAGCTGCTAAAAAAGGTTAACAAGTATCTGGCCGTATTCTCTGCCGCGCTTGTTTGCCCTCTGGTAAACACAGGAGTATTCCTGCTCGGCTGCTACGTGTTCTTTATGGACAGTGCAGATCAGATTGCCGCTGCTTTAGAGCTTAGCGTTTCGGGTATGGCTTTGTTCTGGGCGCTTGCAATGGGCAACTTCGTTTTAGAGATTGTAACCAACGTAGTTTTAGCTCCCGTAATACTCAGAATTTTAAACATAAAAAAATAATTTTTAAAGGTGAGAGTATGAATTTTCCCACAACGTTTATCGGCAGGGGCACTGCCCTTAACACTATGGAAAAATATGTACCGGCGCCGATTTTCAGAAAAACCTTTAATTTATCTAAAAAGGCTCAGTCTGCAAAGATAATAATTTGCGGACTGGGCTTTTACCGTCTTTTTATAAACGGTACCGATATTACAAAGGGAATTTTAGCGCCTTATATATCCAACCCCGATGATATCGTTTATTACGACGAATACAGTATTGCAAAATATCTCAAAAAAGGTAAAAATGCCATTGGAATAATGCTTGGCAACGGTATGCTAAATGCCGACGGCGGCAGAGTGTGGGATTTTGATTTGGCGTCCTTCAGAGCTGCCCCAATGGTAAGTTTTAGCTTGGATATCGACGGGCAGATTATAAGCTCCGATGAAACGGTAAAAACTGCCGACTCTGCCTGTTATTATGACGATTTACGTTGCGGCTGCTTTTACAACGCCAATAACGAGCAAATCGGCTGGAATACTCCCGATTTTGACGATTCTGCCTGGGATAACGCTATTATTCGTAACGCGCCAAAGGGTAAAAAGCAGCTTTGCAAGGCAGAGCCCGTAACCCTTTGCTCAAATGAACCGCCAATAAGCGTTAAGGCAGGCGAAATTGCCCCCGGCTTTAAACTGCGTGATGAAGGTATAAGAGGCGGCGAATTTTTCGAATCTGCACCCGAAAAACAGGGTTATATTTACGACTTTGGCACAAACTGCGCGGGCATATTTACCGCAAAAATAAAAAATGCGGCAGCGGGTACGAAAATAAGCTTTCAGTGTGCCGAACGGCTTGACTCTAAGGGCCGATTAGATTATAATAACATTCTTTTTTACCCCGACGGCTATGCTCAGCGTGATATTTACATCTGCCGCGGCGGTAAAGAACAGTTTATGCCGCTTTTTACGTATCACGGCTTCAGATATTTATTTGTAAGCGGTATTGACCCTGAAAATATTACTGTTACCCGACACGAATGCACAAGCGCATTAAAAAAAGCGGGCGAGTTCTGGTGCGATAACCAAATAATAAATAAAATTCAGGAGTTGACTCTGCGCTCAGACCGCTCTAATTTTGTGTATTTCCCGACCGATTGCCCTCAGCGTGAGAAAAACGGCTGGACGGGTGATGCCGCCACAAGTACAGAACAGTTTTTGTATAATTTCTATGCCGAAAATTCAATGGCGGTCTGGCTCGATAATATAGTCGCCGCCCAAAACGAGCAGGGCGCATTCCCCGGTATTATCCCGACTGATACCTGGGGCTTTGAGTGGGGAAACGGACCCAGTTGGGACAGTGTCGTTCAGGTTATGACCGATGCGGTTTTGCGCTTTAGCAAAAATAAAAATATCATAAACAAAACGGCCGATGCGCTTTATAAATACATAAAATATCTTAATACTCAGACCGACCAAAACGGACTTGTTAAAATTGGTCTCGGCGACTGGCTGCAGCCTAATCGCAACCCCGATGACCCCACAACACCCGTCGTGGTTACCAACAGTACAATGTGCTACCAAATAGCCAAAATCTCGGCCCAAATGTTTAAAACGGCAGGCCTTTTGGAATATTGCGATTTTGCATCACGCTTTGCCGAACAAATGCTAAGCAACATAAGAAAGCATCTTGTGTCCAATGACGGCACCTGTGCCCTTTGCAAAACACAGTCGGCGCAGGCAATGTTTATTTACTACAAAATTTTCGAGGAAGATAAAATCCCCGCCGCCGCCAAAATTTTAACCGAATTTATAAAAGAGGATAATAATAAAATATCGGTCGGCCTTGTTGGTATAAAAACGCTCTTTTTCGCCTTGTCAGACAACGGCTATGCCGATTTGGCCCTGAGTCTTATTCTTGGCGATGCTCCATCGTACGCATATTTGGTGAAGCAAGGCCTTACCGCTCTGCCCGAGAGCTTAGATTATTATAACCGCGAGCAAATGGGCGGCGTGGCATCGTTTAATCACCACTATTTAGGTGTTGTAAGTGCTTGGTTTTACGGCGGTCTTGCGGGTATTAAGTTTACCGATGACGGCGTTACGGTAAATCCCTGCATACCAACCGACTTAAAGAGGGTAAAAGCCACCTGCCGAGGCATAGGTGTTGAGTGGAAGAATAACGGTAATACCGTTGCGCTTAAAGTAAAGGCGCCAAAGGGTATAAACGGCAACATAATCGCCCCGAAAGGCTATGTTTTTAAAGATAATCGGAACGAGAAACCGCTTGTCAGCGGCAGCTATAAACTCGTAAAAATTACTCAAAGTGTTTAGCAAGTAGGCAAACCGAGTTTTAATATTTGTTTAATTGTTATAAAAATAACCTTTTTAGAAAATTTTTCTTTATTTTTGCAAAAAATGTGGTATAATAAATTGATACTCTTAACGGGTGTGTTTTGGTGCGCTCGTTTTTAGGGAATTAAAAATTGTTTAAAATGCGAAAAACGCAAATTATAGGAGGTAAAAAAATGAGTCACAAGTATGTATACCTTTTTAGCGAAGGTAACGCAAGCATGCGTGAGCTTCTCGGCGGTAAGGGTGCTAACCTTGCAGAAATGACCAACATCGGTCTTCCTGTACCTCAGGGCTTCACCGTAACTACTGAGGCTTGCACACAGTATTACGAGGATGGCAGAAAGATTAACGATGATATCCAGGCACAGATCATGGAATACATCGACAAGATGGAAGGTATCACCGGCAAGAAGTTCGGCGATAAGGAAAATCCGCTTTTAGTTTCTGTTCGTTCAGGTGCACGCGCATCCATGCCCGGTATGATGGATACCATTTTAAACCTTGGTCTTAACGAAGACGTTGTAGAAACTATGGCAGCAAAGAGTGGTAATGCTCGTTGGGCATACGACTGCTATCGT
>JAFSCI010000032.1 GCA_017436815.1 Clostridia bacterium | reverse complement strand
CAAAACGGTAAAAGGTATATGTTTATAACCAATAATTCATCAAAAAGTGTGACTGATTATATAAAAAAGCTTGATAATTTAGGTATAAAAGCTACTTATGACGATTTTTTAACTTCTTCACAGGCAACTGCTTATTATCTTAATAAAAATTACCCTAACGCCGTTTTATACGTTTGCGGAACTGAATCTTTAATAAACGAGCTTGAAAACAACGGTTATACCGTAACAGATGACATAAATAGGGCAGAGTGTGTTGTAATTGGTAACGATACAGAGCTAACTTTTAAAAAGTTAGACGACGTCAGCCGTATTTTGCTCGCAAAAAATGATATACCATACATTGCCACTAATCCTGACTTAGTGTGTCCTACCGAGTTTGGTTGTGTGCCCGATTGCGGAAGCTTTTGCGATATGCTTTATAACGTTTGTAAGCGTATGCCGACCTATATAGGTAAGCCGTCACCCTTAATGATACAGCTTGCTATGGAAAAAGCTAACGTAAAACCCGATAACACCGCAGTAATAGGTGATAGAATTTACACCGATGTAAAAAGCGGCATAAACGCTAATGCACTTAGTGTATTAGTTTTAAGCGGCGAGACCGATGAGAAAATTTTAAACGAGTCAGACGTTAAGCCCGATATAGTTTTAGACGATGCATCATATATAACAAAGGTTTTAAACAACGAATAAAAAAGTCGCAGTCGGTTGACTGCGACTTTTAAAATTACATCTGAGTGTTTTTAAGTTCGTAAAATTCGCCTTTAAGAGCCATAAGCTCATCGAAGGTTCCGTACTCAACACATACTCCGTCTTTTAAAACGGCAATTTTGTCGGCATCGCGAATGGTTGATAATCTGTGCGCCACAATAAAGGTTGTGCGGTCTTTGGTAAGATTATTGATGGCGTGCTGAATTTCACGTTCCGATATTGTATCAAGAGCCGAGGTAGCTTCGTCAAAAATAATTACCTTTGGGTCTCTTATAATAGCGCGTGCAATGGAAATTCTTTGCCTTTGTCCGCCCGAAAGCTTGCCGCCGTGTTCGCCGACAATGGTGTTAAGACCATCAGGCAGGGAAGCGACAAAGCTCTCTAAATTGGCAGCTTTGAGGGCTGCGTTGAGCCGTTCTTTGCTTACCTTGGGCAAGCCATAGGTTATGTTGTCTTTAATTGTTCCTGAGAAAAGAATAGAGTTTTGCGGAACAACAGCTATGTGCTTGCGGTAGCTTCTCAAGTCTATATCGTTAATGTCTTTACCATCTATGGTAATGCTTCCCCTTGATGCCTTATAAAAACCTATTACCATATTTAAAACGGTCGATTTACCTGCGCCCGAGCCACCAACCAGAGCAATGGTCTCTCCGGCCTTTACTTTAAGGTTCATACCGTTAAGTATCGGATGATTTGTATCGTAAGCAAAGTGTACGTCTTTGAATTCGTATTCGCCTTGAAGGTCCTTCAATTTGGTTTTGCCGGTGTTGTCTTCTATATCGTGCGCGCTAAGAATTTCGCCTATAGATTTTAACGATTCCGTACCCTTGGCTAAGGTTGGAAGCAAGCTTAAAAGTGCGGAAACCTGACCCACAAGCGAGGTAAAATAGGTCTGATAAAGAGCAATATCACCAACCAAAATTTTGCCTTTAAAGGCCATAATACTGGTTGTGAACAAGCATATTATTTGGAAAATATTAAAAACTACCCAGGTAGATGATGCAAACAAGCTTTGCACAATATCAAGCTTATATCCTTTTTCCGCAACGTTGTTAAGGCGCTTGGTAAGGCGGTTAACCTCTTTGTTTTCAAGTGCGTGCGCACGAGTTACGGGAATAAGCTCTACCATATCCATAACGTCGGCAGAGGTGTGCTCAATTTCCTTTCTGAATTCACTGTTGTTTTTGCTCATAGTTTTTCTAAATAAAAACGACATTAAAGCTGCTACAGGAACACAAAGAATAAAGAAACCGAATATAACAATATTTTTAGAAACAATAACACTAAGTGCTATTACCATATTAAGAAAAATACCTAGTAACGTGGCAAAAACTTGCGATGATAACGTTTCTACCGCCTCAACGTCACGCATAATTTTGGACTGAATTCTGCCCGACTGCATTTCTTTGTGGAAGGTTATAGAAAGCTGTTGCAGTTTTCGTACCATTGCGCCTCTTAAGCTTGCCTCAACGTTTCTTCTCGATAAGCTTAAGTATTTTACGTGCAACATATGAAAAGGAATATTCAGCACAAGCGCGCCGATTACAAATGCAAAGTTGAATATGTAAAGATACGTGCTGTTTTCGGGCTTGGTGGTTGCAATATTTATAACGTTGGCCGTAATAATCGGAATTATCCAGGTGGGGCAGTCTTTAATAGCGTAAAATATTGTTGAAAGGAACAATTTAAAGTAATGCCCTTTATATAGTTTGGCGAGCATTTTGATTGCGCCGCCTGTTGTACCGGAGTAAAAACTTATGTACCGTTTTTCTTGTTTTTTAATTTCGGAATCAGAAAAGTGAGAAGTGTTTTTTTGATGATTTACCGTTTTCATATTATCCACTCCTTAAGCAAATGCAAGCATTTACTCATTAAAAGACAATGTCTTTTCACGCATATTATAGCAACTGAAAAAATAATGTCAATAGGTTTTTGAAAAATAAAAAAATTTTTTAAAAGCAGACAAAAAAGTAAAAAAAATAAGCACAATTGTACAACAAACAAATCTTTACTTAAGGTATATAAGGTGATATAATTTTTCTGTTAGGGGGAGATTATATGTCTGCAAAAATTCAAAGACCCGAAACGGTTATTCAGTTTGGCGAAGGCGGCTTTTTGCGTGGCTTTGTCGACTGGATGTTGCAAATACTCAATAATAGCGGTGAATTCAGTGGTAGCGCCGTAGTTGTTCAGCCTATACAAAACGGAATGTGCCGTATTTTAGAGGAGCAAGACTGTATTTATACCCACGTTATGCGCGGCCTTAAAGATGGCGTGCCTACCGTAGATACCTGCAAAATAGACTCTATAAGTCGCTGCGTTAATCCGTATGATGATTACGAGGCTTTTTTATCGCTTGCAGATAATCCAAGCTTTAAGGTTATAGTTTCTAACACCACAGAGGCCGGTATAGTGTATAACGAAAACGATAAGCCGGACGTTTACCCGCACGTAACTTTCCCTGCAAAGCTTACGGCTTTACTTTACCGCAGATTTAAAAATAATCTTAACGGATTTTTAATTTTACCCTGTGAGCTTATAGATAAAAACGGACAAACCTTAAAAAACTGTGTTTTAAGCTATGCAAAGCTTTGGAATTTAGAGCCCGAATTTGCTGAGTGGATAAACACACAAAATGCGTTTTGCAACACGTTTGTAGACCGCATTGTAACGGGCTATCCTAAAAACGAAACCTTCGATTTGGGCTATACAGACAATATGCTTAACACAAGTGAGATTTTTCATCTGTGGGTTATTGAGGGAGATAGCGATGCGGTAAATTCGGTATTGCCGTTTAATAAGACCAATTTGAACGTTCTTATTACAAATAATCTTGAAAAATACCGAACACGAAAGGTTCGCATATTAAACGGTGCGCATACCTCTATGATTCCTTATGCACTTCTCAGCGGTGTTAAAACTGTAAGAGAGTGTATGGAGAACAAAACTATCAGCCGGTTTTTACATACTTGTGTTTACGATGAAATTATACCCACTCTTGATTTAGAAAGGGAAGAGCTTTTAGAATATGCAGATTGCGTTTTTGAGCGTTTTAAAAACCCGTATATCGAGCATATGTGTTCATCTATCGCGCTAAACTCGGTAAGCAAATTTAAGGTGAGGGTACTGCCCAGCATTTTAGAGTATGTAAAACGCTTTAACAAAATTCCCGAAAATCTTGTTTTCTCGCTTTATTGCCTTATTAAGTTTTATAAAACAGGCGAACCTAACGACATGCCTGAGATTGTTGATATAATGAAAAATAGCAGTATAAAGGATATTTTATCTGATACAAAGCTTTGGGATACCGATATATCATTTTTATATACGGAAGTGATTAAGTATGATAATTAACCCGCTCGATAACGTAGAGGTAAATCTGGGAAACGGCCACAAATATGCTATTTGCGATATAAAAAGGGGGAGTAACGTAATAAAATACGGCAACCCTATAGGCCATGCGGTTTGCGATATTAAAAAAGGCGAGCATATACACACCCACAATCTAAAAACCAATCTTTCGGGTAATCTGGAATATACATATAAGCCCGATTTTTTGCCCGTAAAACACCAAAATACCGATAAAACCTTTATGGGTTACGTAAGAAAAGACGGCAAGGTGGGCATACGAAACGAGATTTGGATAATTCCAACTGTTGGTTGTGTTAACGATACCGCAAAAATTCTTGCCCAAAAAACAGACGCTGTTTGCTTTGAGCACCCGTTTGGATGTTCGCAGCTGGGTTCTGATGCCGAGCTTACCAAAACGGTGTTAAAAGGACTTGTAAACCACCCGAATGCAGCAGGAGTGCTCGTATTGGGACTGGGTTGCGAAAACAACAATATAAAGCTGTTTAAAGAGTTTTTGGGCGAATATGATAAGCAAAGAGTAAAATTTTTAAACACCCAGGACGTTAATGACGAAATTTTAGAGGGTGTAAAAATTATAAACGAGCTAAAGGAATTTGCAAATAGTTTTAAACCGCAAAAATTACCAATTTCCAAGCTTGTAATCGGTCTTAAATGCGGCGGCAGTGACGGATACAGCGGCATTACGGCCAATTCTTTGGTTGGCAGTTTGTCTGATAAACTTGTGTCTTTCGGCGGCTCGTGTGTTTTAAGTGAGGTGCCAGAAATGTTCGGCGCCGAGCATTTGCTTATGCGACGATGTGAAAATGAGAAGGTCTTTTTAAAAACGGTTAATCTTATAAACTGCTTTAAAAACTATTTCACAAGGCACAACCAGGTTATATATGAAAATCCATCCCCGGGTAACAAGGAAGGCGGTATAACTACCTTGGAAGAAAAATCGCTCGGCTGCGTGCAAAAGGCGGGTAATACACCGGTTGTTGATGTTTTAGATTACGGTGATACCGTTAAGAAAAGCGGTGTCAGCCTACTAAACGGACCGGGTAACGATATTGTAGCCGTTACAAACTTAACCTGTGCGGGTGCGCATTTAATTTTATTTACAACGGGCAGAGGTACACCTGTGGGTGCGCCTGTGCCGACGGTAAAAATATCTACAAACAATACCCTTTATAAGAACAAACCGCATTGGATAGACTTTAATGCGGGTGCGTTATTAGATGGCAAAAGTATGGACGTACTGACCGATGAACTGTTAGAAAAAATTATTGATATTGCAAGCGGCGAGCAAACCAAAAACGAGCAAAACGGTTACAGACAAATATCAATATTCAAAGACGGAGTAGTATTGTAAAAATTTTGGGCAATACTGTTTTTGGTGATATTATGAATACGTTTGAAAAAATTTACGAAGCCGTAAAGAAAATACCAAGCGGCAAGGTCGCAACCTACGGTCAGGTTGCTTATCTTGCGGGCAATAAGCATTGGTCGCAGATAGTCGGTTATGCACTGCACGCAAATCCTGAACCGGTAGTCATTCCGTGCCATAGGGTAGTGAACCGTTTTGGTAAGGTGGCCGAAGCTTTTGCCTTTGGAGGTGCCGATTCTCAGCGCGCTTTATTAGAGCAAGAGGGTATAATTTTTGAGGCAGACGGTACAGTTGACCTAAAAAAATACGGTATAGATATAAATTCTCTTGAAAAATAGTAAAAATAATGTATAATTAAAGCACTGTGTCTAACAGTGCTTTAATACTGATTATGGGTGAATATATGAGCTTTTTTGAATTGTTTATTTTGGCCATCGGGCTTTCTATGGATGCCTTTGCGGTCGCAATGTGTAAAGGTCTGGCCGTAAAAAAGGTCGGCATAAAACAAATGTTAACCGTAGGTGTCTGGTTCGGTTCTTTTCAGGCCATAATGCCGCTTATTGGTTACGTGCTTATTTCTCAGTTTCAAAAATACATAGAAAAATACGACCATTGGATAGCCTTTGTACTGCTTGCTCTTATAGGCGCGAATATGATAAAAGAGGCGTTATCTAAAGAAGAGGAATCTGCCGATGCATCGTTCTCGGTAAAAAGTATGCTTGTTTTAGCGGTTGCTACCAGTATAGATGCTATGGCGGCGGGTTGTACTTTAGCTACTAAGAGTGTGAGCGATGCAAAGCAGGGCGGAATACTTGTTGCGGTGCTGATAATAGGTGTTATAACCTTCTCACTTTCTATGGTGGGTGTAAAAATAGGTAACGTATTCGGTGTTAAATATAAATCTAAAGCCGAGCTTGCGGGCGGTATAATTTTAATACTGCTTGGAACCAAAATATTACTTGAGCATTTAGGTATTCTTTGTTTTTAATAATTAGAATATAAAAACGGGCATTTATCGGTTTGATAAATGCTCGTTTGCTTTTAGAATAGCTCGGAAATCATTTTTAAGTGTTCGACAATGGGTAAGTGCTGCGGGCATTCGCCCTCACACTGCTTGCAGGCAATACATTCGTTTGCCTTGCCGCCGTCTATAGCTGCCAACATATCATTACACTTTTTGGATGCGCCGTTTAATTTGCGCTCGTTGAAAAGACCGAAATACTTAGGTATATCTATGTTAACGGGGCAGCCTGCAGTACAGTAACGGCAAGAAGTACATTCAATTAAGCTTTGCTTTAAAAGAATATCACGTACCTTAATTACAGCGTCCATTTCCTGCTTGTCTAACGGCTTAAAGTCTTTCATTGTGGCTATATTATCGTTCATTTGCTCCATATTGCTCATACCCGATAATATCATTACTACCTTATCAAAGCTGCCACAGTAGCGCAGAGCGTAGCCCGCATAGCTGTTACCACCAAGAGAATCGAATATTTGCTTTGCTTCATCGGGCAGATTAACAAGTCTGCCACCCTTTACGGGCTCCATTATCATTACGGGCTTGTTGTACTTAAGGCAAAGTTCGTAACATTCTTTACCCTGAACACCCGGGTCTAAGTAGTCCAAATAGTTAAACTGAAGCTGTACAAAATCTACTTCGGGGTATGTTGTTAAAATGTCCTCAAGCACGTCGGCTTTGTCATGGAACGAGAAGCCAACGTATTTGATTTTACCTTGTTTTTTAAGATTAAATGCAGTCTCGTAAGCGTTGCATTTTTTGAACTTTTCAAAAATGCCCTTTGTCTGAGTGTGCATAAGGTAAAAATCAAAATAGTCTACTCCGCAAATTTCAAGCTGCTCGTTAAAGAAGGGGATAATGTCCTCTTCCTTTTCAAAATAAGCGTGTGTAAGCTTGTCGGCCAACACGTAGTCTTCACGTTTGTGACGGCTTGTTAAACATTCCTTTAAAGCAATTTCGCTTTTGCCGTCTACGTACATATGCGCAGTATCAAAATAATTAAAGCCGTTTTCTATAAATGTGTCTACCATTTCACAAAGCTGCTTTGTGTCAACCTCGCCGTCTAGCATTGGAAAACGCATACATCCAAAGCCAAAGTTTTTCTTAATTTCAGGGAAAATTGTTTCCATAACGCCACCTAAATTCATCAGTAGTTATTGAGTCTGCTAAGGTTTTTGCATCGCTAATCTCTCGTGGTTCAAATGTTATAATGAAGGTGTAACCTTCATAGTGAAAAAATACAACACCCAGTCCGTCTTTTTCGTAATAAATAGTGTCCTTATGTTTAAAATTATGCAGATATTTAGGACTATACTCTTTTATTTGCTCGTAATATTCGGGATCATATAACTTTTGGGTCAGTGTCATTTCCCAGTATGTGTGTTTGGTTACAATATAAACGTAACGAGCGTAGTATGAGTTGTCGGTCGTTTCTTCGTTTATAAGATTGTAGCGGTTGGGAGTCTCCAGAGGTTTTATGGGGGTAAAAACAAAGGGCTTAGAGGTTTCATCGGTGTCTATAATAGTTTCTATTTTCGAAGAGCTTGAGTCTTTTTCTTTGAAAAGGCGTTCTATTCTATCAGAAAGGGTGGGTCTGAAAAACACCGACAATGCCTCAAGCACAAACAGTATTATAATAAATATTACCGCACCGACAGACACGCGGGCACTTGTTTTGTGCCTCTGGGGCGGGGGAGTGTACTGTGTTGTGTGCTGGTATTCTTCTGAAAAAACCTGCTCTTCACACTCAATACTTAAAAATGATGCGCCAAGGTTATTTATAAACGACGGCAGCGCCGCACAAAGCTTGTCTTTTGGGTTTTGCTCCATTTTAGCGCCGCTTAGCGCTAAATCGTCAAGCGTTTTGTTTAGCGCCTGTGTGGCTCTGCAAAGCTGACTTCTTATGCCGGCAGGGTGGGTGTTCAGCAAATGAGCCATACCCTCATCATCAAAACCGTATTCATACCGAAGCGCTAAAATAAAGGAATAATGCTCATCTAAATTCTCAAGCGCATGTAATATGCTGTATGTATCTACCTCAAAAAACTTAAGCTCGTCATCCTCGCAAAAGCCTTCAAATTCTTTTTCAATATGTTCGAATTCGTCGAATTCCTCTTGTGCAAACGTTTTTGCAAGCATAACCGCAAGATATGCAGTTTTATAATCTTCGACCTTATCAAAGGTTCCAAGATGTTTTGAAAGAATTTCTAAGGTATAGCTTACAACGTGTTCGGTACGAAACTTGTTTTTTATAATATCAAAGCAAATTTTATAAATTAAGTTCTGATACCTGTTTTTTAGCTCGTAATATTTGGCTGCATTTTTGTTCATCAGTCAATCACCAAAATCATTATACTATAAATATTAGTTGTTGACAACAAAAATATTAGGTGATATAATGTTAAAAATTGAATTTAAACCGTTGATGCGGAGATAACGGCAGTTATGCCTTTACAGAGAGCCCGCGGCGCTGAGAGTCGGGTGAGAAACAGGTTGTCAAATGGACCGCGGAGGGTGCAGTCAAATGTGCAAAAGCACAGAGTATTCTGCAACGTTGGGCATACGTTAGTTGTCGGGGGTATGTTGGTACTCTGAAAGCGCACGGCAAATCGTGAAACAAGGTGGCACCGCGGATAATTTGTTTTATTCGTCCTTGGCAGATTATAACGCTGCTGGGGGCGTTTTTTATTGCAGGTGACAATTATGGTATTACTTACAAAACGATGGCGAAAATGAAAACAGAAAACTGTATTGTAATTTAATTTAATTTTGATTTTTGAGGAGAAAAATTATGAACTTTAACGGCATAGATTTTGATACATATTTTAAGCATTATCCCGATAATAACGGTTTTTTCGGTAAATACGGCGGCGCATATATATCCGATGAACTTAAAAACGCAATGGCCGAAATAACAGAGGCTTATTTTACAATTTGTAAATCGAGCAAATTTATTGGCGAGCTCAGAAAAATAAGACGTGAATTCCAGGGCAGACCTACCCCCATTTCGTACTTAGAACGCCTTTCGGGTACTTTAGGCAACGTTCAGCTTTACGTAAAAAGAGAAGACCTGAATCATACAGGCGCACATAAATTAAATCACTGTATGGGTGAGGCATTACTTGCTAAAT
>JAFSCI010000031.1 GCA_017436815.1 Clostridia bacterium | reverse complement strand
TGTATAAATCTATTCTAGAGCATTTTCTGCTCATTCTCTAACAATGCTGGCGCATTGTTTGTCCTTATTTACTCTAAGTTTACTCTTAGAATTTTCGGGTCCTTTGTTACATCGTTGTTTAATTTTCAAGGTTCGGTTTTTTGCCGCACTCATCAGAGTGCCAGATTATAATACCAAATTCAAACCCCTTTGTCAACACTTTTTTTCGTTTTTTTGAAACTTTTTTTGAAAATTTTTCATTTATGTGTTTTTTAGACTATTTACACATCGTTTTTGTCAATAATTGTTGGACATTTTCACCACCAACGCTTCATTTCAACATACTTTTTAGTTTTAAAAGCGTCTTTTTTTCTTTGCGAGATACTTGCACCTGGGTCATATTAAGCATTTGCGCCAACGAGTTTTGTGTTTTTTCGTTAAAGTACCGTTCGGTTATTATTATGCGTTCTTCTTCATCTAATGAGTTTATTGCTTCTTGCACGGATATTTTGTTTGTGAGTGTGTCGGTTATGTCGCCAACGGTAAGCTCGGTTTCCTTGGTGCCATCATCGTCCTCAAAGGTTAAAGACACGGTTGGTGACATTGCGCATACGGCTTCTGACACATCGGTTGCATCTACATTTAATATATTTGCAATTTCGCTGACTGTAGGCTCGCGGCCTAACTGATTTTCCAGTTTTGTACGCACGTTAACAACCTTTATGCCGAGTTCCTTTAATGAACGTGATACTTTAACGGGGCCTGTATCACGAAAGACACGTTTGATTTCGCCGAGAATTACGGGCACTGCATAGGTAGAAAAGCAAAAACCTTTGGTTTCATCAAAGCGTTCTGCAGCTTTTATCAAGCCTACACAACCAATTTGGAAAAGGTCATCGTACTCTATGGCTCGACCGGTAAACTTGTGGCAACACGAATGAACAAGTCCCAAATTATCGGTTACGAGCTTATCTGTTTTACTTTGCATTGCCCGATACTCTAACGCTGATTTTTTTAGTCATAGTAACCAAGGTGCCTTTATCTTTTTTAGAGGTTACCTTCAAAGAGTCCATAAAGCTTTCCATAACTGAAAAGCCGAGTCCCGCACGCTCGCCTGCGCCGGTAGTAAAAAGCGGCTCCATTGCTTTAGATACATTATCTATGCCAACGCCCTTATCTTTTATTTTTATGCAGACTGTATTATTGGTATATATGTATGCCTTTATATATATGTTGCCTATACTCTCCCTATAGGCATGAACAATACAATTTGTTACTGCTTCTGAGACGGCAGTTTTAATATCGTTTATTTGGTCTATGGTTGGGTCGAGCTGACTTACAAAAGCTGCGACCGCGGTTCTTGCAAAAGATTCATTCACAGAGCGTACAGGAACCGTCAGACTGAAATTATTTTTAACAACCTGTTTCATTTTTAATTTCTCCTTTGGAAAGCTTGGCAAGTTTTTCTATACCTGCGAGCTTCATAATTTTATAAATATGTTCGGGCGTATTGATTATGCACAGCTGCGCTGCAGTTTTACTGAGTAAACGGTATCGACCCATAATAAGACCTATACCTGAGCTATCCATAAAGGTAACGTCCTTAAAATCGAGCGCGAGCATAGACGGCATATAGCTGTTGAGCGCGGCATCAATCTGCTCTCTCATTTGCTTTGCGGAATGATGGTCTATTTCGCCCGAAAGATAAGCTACCACTACCCTACCCGAAGACTGAATGTTAACCGACATTTTATCACCTCCAAAATAAAAAAATAAAAGGACACGCCATACATATATATAATATGGTCTGTGTCCTTTAAAATTTGTCATATTCAGTTGTAGAAAAATAAATTAAAATGCCGATTTTAAGAGTGGACGAATTTCGCCCGCCAAATACAAAGAGCCAAAAACAAAAATCGGATTGCCACCGCTTAATTTTTTAGCTAAATTTATTGCGTCTTGGTGGCTGTCGGCAATAAATACATTTTTATTATAGCACGATACCTTTTCTTTTAATTGCTCGGCCGATATACTACGAGGATTTGACTGAACCTTAACGGTTATGATATTCTTGCAAAGCTTGGTGGTTTTTTGCAGGAATAAATCGATATCTTTATCGGCCATCATACCAACAATGGCGGTGACATTACTATAATGTGACATAACGCCCGACAAAGCATTTGCGCCGTCGGGGTTATGGGCGCCGTCAAGTATTACTAAGGGTGATGATGATATAACCTCCATACGAGCGGGTATAAATGCATCAAAAAATGCTTTTTGAACCTTTGGCGCCGAAATATCAACACCGACTGCGCATAAAGTCTCTAAAGCGGTTATAGCATTATAAACCTGATATCTGCCGCAAAGAGAAGTTGTAAACTCTGATGATTTATAAACAAATCTATTGTTTGGAAACGTTTGCTCATCAATACACAGCTGGTTTAAGTCGGGCAATATAACTTTAGGGGCATATTTAGTTATAACCGACATTGCCTGTTTGCTTTGGTACGGATAGCAAACCACCTTCGCACCGCTTTTTATAATTCCGCATTTTTCAAATGCTATTTTTTCTATGGTATCTCCCAAAATAGCGGTATGGTCGTAATCTATTTTTGTAATAACACAGCAAAGCGGGTTTTCAATAACGTTTGTGGCGTCTAACCTGCCGCCAAGTCCCGTTTCTAATACAACAATATCGCACGCATTTTCACAAAAATATAAAAACGCAAGCGTTGTAATAAACTCGAACTCGGTAAGTTCTATTTTTGTGTCTATTATTTTTTGGGTAAAATATGATAAATCGTTCTCACTTATATATTCACCGTTTATTTGAATACGTTCTCTGAAATCTATAACAAACGGCGAGGTATAAAGACCTACCTTCTTGCCCGTATACTCTAAAGCCTTGGCAATAAAGGTACTTGTTGAGCCCTTGCCGTTGGTACCGGCCAGATGAACAAACTGCAGTTTATCTTGCGGGTTACCTAAAATTTCTAATGCCGCCTGCATTCTTTCAAGACCCGGTTTTATGCCGAACACGTTAAGAGAATGAATGTATTCTAAAGCCTGACTGTATAGCAAAACTTAAACTCCTTTAACAAATTTTAGCCAATCGTAAAACCGAAAGGCTATCCGATTGGCTAAATATTATTTTTCTAAAATATCGGCTATGCGCTCACAAGCGTGACCGTCACCGTACGGATTGCTGGCGTGACTCATCTTCTGATATTCTTCGTCATTTTCAAGCAGCAGTTTAAAGTTTTCGTAAATTACCGTTTCATCGGTGCCGACAAGCTTTAAGGTGCCTGCTTTTATTCCCTCGGGGCGCTCAGTAGTATCACGCATTACGAGCACAGGCTTGCCAAGAGATGGAGCCTCTTCCTGAATACCTCCGCTGTCGGTAAGTATCATAAAGCTACGGGCAAGGAAATTGTGAAAATCCAAAACCTCCAGCGGTTCAATGATTTTTATACGTTCACAACCCGAAAGTTCCTCTTGTGCCGCCTTGCGCACAACGGGGTTCATATGAATCGGGTAAATTGCTTTAACGTCGGGGTGTTCATCTATTATTCTGCGAATAGCTCTGAACATATTATGCATAGGCTCGCCTAAATTTTCACGTCGGTGAGCAGTAATCATAATAAGTCTTGAGCCCTTTGCCCATTCGAGCTCGGGGTGAGTATAATCATCACGAACGGTGGTTTTAAGCGCATCTATAGCGGTATTGCCTGTTACAAAAATAGAGTCCGGCGACTTACCCTCTTTAATAAGATTTTCTCTTGATAACTCGGTAGGCGCGAAATTATATTTTGATATTATAGATACAGCCTGACGGTTAAACTCTTCGGGGTATGGTGAATAAATATTGTAGGTGCGAAGGCCGGCCTCTACGTGACCAACGGGAATTTGCATATAAAAACAAGCAAGTGCGGTTACAAACGTTGTAGAGGTATCGCCATGAACGAGTACAACGTCGGGCTTTTCGGCCTCTAGAACCTCTTTTATACGGCTAAGAATGTTAACCGTAACGTCAAATAAGGTTTGCTTGTCTTTCATAATAGACAAATCGTAATCGGGTTCGGTAGAAAAAGCCTCTAAAACCTGGTCGAGCATCTGGCGGTGCTGACCTGTAACGCAAACAATTGTTTTAATTGTGCTGCGCTTTTTTAATTCATTTACCAAAGGACACATTTTTATTGCTTCCGGACGTGTACCGAAAACAAGCATTACCTTTTTCATATTCTGCCTCTTTTGAATTTAATTTTATATGCGATATACGCCGTCCAGCTCGCAAATCTTGCGGGTATCTAAAACGATCTTGCCCTTTAGCTTGTCCATATGCTCGCGAATTTCGGAGTGACCCACCATAATTACAACCATATCAACGTCGTTTAAAAACTTATCAAAATCGTGATACTGATTCTCTACAATGTCACGCTTAACCCACGGGTCATATACCTTTAACGGACTTGCGCAAAGGTGCTTTTGCATAGATTCCAACATCTGCAGCGTGGGGCTTTCTCTTACGTCATCAACGTTTTCTTTATATGTAAGACCGTATAAGCCTACGCGGCTAACGTCAGTCAAACCGTTTTCCTTCATAATGTCGTGAATTCTCTCTAAAACAAATTCCGGCATAGAATCGTTAATCTGACGTGCGGTAAGTATTATTTTTGCAAGGCTGGGATAATCACCTACTAAAAACCACGGGTCAACAGATATGCAGTGACCGCCAACACCCGGACCGGGAGAAAGAATATTTACTCTTGGGTGCTTATTGGCAATACGGATAATTTCGTAAACATCCATATTATCGCTGCGGCAAATTTTAGCAAGCTCGTTAGCGAATGCAATATTGATATCTCTGAATGTGTTTTCTACAACCTTGGTCATTTCGGCTGTGCGGATATCGGTAACGACAATCTCACCCTTACAGAAAGATGCATAAAGCTCTTTTACCTTCTGTCCTATTGCTTTATCGTCCGCACCAATAGTACGTGAATTGTGTTCGAGCTCATACACCATATTACCCGGAATTATACGCTCGGGAGCGTGTACAAGGTTAATGTCGGCACCAAGTACAAAGCCTCTCTTTTCAATAACAGGGCGCACGAATTTATCGATAGTGCCAGGAGATACTGTTGATTCTACAATAACGGTGGCGCCTTTTTCGCATATCGACATTACACTTTCAACTGCCGAAACAACGTAAGAAGCATCGATCTTCTTGCTGAATTTATCGTAGGGAGTAGGCACTGCTACGATATACATATCGGTCTTTTGATATTCGTTAGAAAATTTGATTCCGCTCTTTAGTGCAGCATCAAAAAGCTCGTCCAAGCCATCTTCTTCAAAGGTGGTGTGACCGGAATTAAGTTGTGCTACCAATTCCTTGTTATAATCGGTACCAACTACCTGAACGCCGTGGGTTGCAAACATAAGTGCCGTGGGAAGTCCAATGTAACCAAGTCCTATAACGTTTACCATTAAAAATCTACCTCTCTATTTTGTAAGTTTTCTTAGTATTCTGTCGGTCAAGTTGGCCGAGCAACATCTTTTATATGCCTTTTCAAGACCTTTGGGTGTGCTTGTCTTTAAGAACTTGCGCATAAACAAGTTATGATAATTGTTCTTATGTACGCTAAATTTTAGTTTCTTGTGTGTTTGTTCAGCGTGTTCCAGTGTAGTAGCAACTAAAAGGTCATTTTCGTTAACCGAACGCTTTAAAAGCTCGGCGCCTTTGTTGTTATTAACTATAATAATAGAATAGCCTTCATCACTGTTGAGCGATGAATCAAAGCTCGCAATTCCCCAATAATCACCAATAGTGATATCGGCCTTAGTATTATATTTTCTGTATTTGCATTTATAACAACACTCTCTGAAACCAATGTTGCTGCCAAACAAACCAAAATACTCGCTTTGCTTTCTTGTTAAAACCTCGGTTGTACCGTCAGCCTTTTCAATAAGAATGTTACTGTTTGTCCAACCGTTTGTTTTATCACGGAATTTAAAATCTACAATTTTGCAGTTTTTACGCTGCTGCAAAAGCTCCAGATAGGTGCTGAAGATTTTGGGACTCATAACGCCTGTGCAAATTAAATCTACAAAATACACGTTATCGTAATCTTTTTTAAGAGCACTCTTTATACCCGCAATCTGACAAGGCGTACCGCTTACAAGCACAGGTTCTTTTTCGTTAGCAAGCTTTTTTATTTGCTCGATTACCGGGTAAAATTCGCTTTGCACGTACTTGGAACCGTGAAGCTTGTTTAAATCATCAAAATTATCGCAAACAATGTGGGCCGCTTTGCCATCTGAAAAAGCCGAGCCTACAACCGAACCGCCACTGTTTAAAACAGTGTTGGCAAGCACGCCGAACGCGCCACCCGACGAGCTGCGGTATAGCAGAGCTTTATCAGAAGTCTGATAAGCGTACACATCCAGCGGCTTAATCGGAGATGCTTCTTTGTTTTGTGGGCAAACACCCTTACAAATACCGCATTCTATACAAAGCTGTGCATCTATTACGGGCTCGCAGAACGCACCGTTTTCCCGCATGGTTATTGCACCCTTTGGGCACGAAGCATAGCAAGCGCCGCAACCTGTACACTCATTTTTTATATTACAAATTTCCATTAAAACGCTTCCCTTTTAATGTTTCATTCTTGTATTTGCTGCTTTAATACATCTAAAAATGCATCGAACGACGGCTCTATTTTTTCTAATCCGAGTTTTATTCTCTCGGCCTCCGCGGATTTATTGGCCAGCATTTGATCAACCCTTGTTAGAATTCCGTCAAAGTTATTTTGTTTTTCGTTTGATAAGTGGAAATAATTATCGCACAAATCCATTCGTGTAAGCAGGTCTTCTATTTTACCCGTGTTGTTTACGCTAAACGAAGTAATATCCACAGAAACGGTAGGGGTAAGATTTTTGAGCGATAGCAACGTTCCGTGAAAATACGATGTAACCGTAACACTGAACATAGAAAAGCATAGCGCCCATTCAAGCGGTGTCAGACTATATAAAAACTTGGTATCTCTTAAATACTGATACAAACAAACTATTTCGTAATCTTTAGAATATTTCTCACGGATTTTTGCGCCAATCGCCTGATTACCAAGCATAAGTCCAATTACGCGTTTGTTGCTCGAAATGCCAAACTTTTTCTTTATGTCTGATATTACCTGCTCTTTGGTTTTTCCGAGTAACTGTTGCACGTAGTCCATATCCAGCAAAACAGTGGGGTCGCAGGTGTACACAGGGTTAATATTGGGGTTGGCGCTAAGTGTTAAATCTTTAGTGTAATCATCACGCACGCCAACGAATTTAAAGCCGCCTAGCGATTTTCCAAAAATATCGAGCTGCTCTTTTGTTATGGACTCTTTTTCCATACCGTACGCACTCGCCGCATAGCTCAGACGAGGAATATCAGACTCAATATTTAAAATATAGGGATTTGGAAAGCCACGCTTTGTCCAGTTGAATACGGCGTCGCTTCCGACAATTACTGCATCGTAATTTTCGGTTATATATCTAAAAACCTCGCCGCTCTCATCAGAAATAATAGTCTTATCGGAAAGCGGTAGATATTTCAGCGAGCTTTTAAATGCCTTCTGGCGCTTTAGGAGTTTAAAATAAAGTCCCTTATTTAACACTCCTCGCAAGGTAAGCTTAGGCTTGTATATTTTTTCCATTACCAAGGAAGTATAGTCAATTACCTCTACTTTAGTGTCAGGCAGAGCCTTTTGTATTCTGTCAGACAAAGCCAGACTCTGTACAAAAGCGCCGTAATTTATACTTCTATGAAACGTTAAAATGCCTATTTTTTTCATAGTTTAATCCCTACTTTATTTGTTGCCAAATATTTTTTATACGCTTAAAGAAAATTGCAAAATATATTACCGTAAACACCACGCCGATTCCGATGGCAATAAAGGCCGTCGTCATTACGTGTTGTTCATCGTAAAACGCTTCGTGGGGGATTGCGTAAGCAATAGCTCTTAAGGCTAAAAATGCTGCTACGCCAAATGCCGAACAGATAAGCAAGATTTTTCCAAATTTTTTCCACGGCATTATTTTTGAGAACTTTATCTTTAAAATTCTTGACGAGAAGGTAAGCTGTGATATTGACATTACAACAACGCAAAGAACGGTTGCTATTGCCGGACCTATTATACCGTATCCAAACATATCGAACAAATAGTAGAAAAGGAAATTGAATACAATGTTCAGTCCCAGCGTTACCATACTCGAATACAGAACAAATCGAGTTTTACCCGAAGAATTTAAAATCATTCCAAAATAGGTAAAGCGAATCATAATCAGTAAGCAGTATATTCTGAAAACCGGTGCGCCTGATAAATATTTAAAATCGTAAAGTATGCACATTACCTGCTCTGCATACGCAATGAACATACACGATAAAAAGCACAAGGGTATAAATACAATCTCTGACATCTGATGCCAAAGTTTTACTACGTCGTCCGTTTTATTCTGCTTTAAAAGTCTTACAATTGCGGGCATAACAACCGCCGTTACCGAGGTAGTTATTATGTGGAACGGCATTTCTTTAGAAGCATTAGTATATATAGCCAACGTTTCGGTATCAAGCACACGACCGATAAAGAGCTTGTCAAACTCTATTGTGAGGGTGCCCATTACCGATGCCAAACCAATGGGTATAGAGAATTTGAAAATCTTAACTACGAATTTTAAGTCGAGCGAGAAATCAATACCGCCTGCAAGTTTAATTACCGTAACGTAAACTATAAGAGCAAATATAACCTCAACTACAACGTAGCTGAGCATATAGCCCGAAAAGCTCCATCCCGCGAACTTTGCCAAGAAAATAATTCCAAGCAATGATGCCGAATTTGCTATTCGGTAAACCATAATCATATTGGTCTTTTTGTAAACCACTAAAACATTTTCTATGCTCTGGGCAATAATCTTACTCCAGGGAAAAATAGCCAGGAAATAAGAAAAATGTCTTATGGTGTCGTTTTTAAAATAGCCTTCTATAAGCGGTACCGACAATACCAACACCAAGCCTAAAACCGCGCTTAAAACCGTGCTTAAGGTGTAGTATACCGATAAAAATTTCCTTCTTTGAGCTTGGTCTTCTGCCCTTGCCAAAAAGTAGTTTACGCTGTTTGGAAGACCCAACATAAAAATGGAAGTAAATAAGTTTATAACCAAAAGCAACTGAGAGTACGTGCCGTATTCGAATTTGCTTCTGAAACGAGAAAGCAGCATTGCCGAAACCATAGCAATGGCCAGGGTTATAAATTTAGATGCCGTAAGCTTTACGCTATCTTTACCAACCGATACTACCTTTTTATCATCCATTAATGATTGCCTCAAATTTCTTTATAATGTTATTCCATTCGTATTCCATTATTTGTTCTTTGTCAGGAGCAAACTTCAATGTGCCGTTTACAAGTGAGCATACGTATTCCTTAAACTCAGAAAACTTAGCTTGTCCTATCATTTCCTCATAAGAAAAGCCTATGTTGAGCTTGTTTATGGTTTCTGTAATTTCACAGTTTTCAAGATCACCGTTAACCAGAGAAATTATAGGCTTGTCAAAGAGCATATACTCTATCATTTTTCCGGGGAAAACGCCCTTTTCCTCTTTTGTGTTCCAGGTTGCTAAAACCAAAACATCAGATTTCAGCTGAAGCTGCAAGCAGTCCTTTCTTTTTAAAAGACCGTTGTTGTGAACAATATTTTCCAAAGAGTATTTGGCCGCCTGATGAATTAAAGTATCAATTCCGTTGCCCTTGCCTGCATACTCGAAGACTACGTTGTCGATATTTATCCTTCCCTCTTTTGAAAGCTCGCTTAATGCCTCAAAGAGCTTGCTTATATCACGTCTGCCGTCATAAAGCGCGCCAACGTATGTAAAGGTGAACTTATCGTTCTTCTTAATTACATCGGCCTTAGGAATATCGTTCATATCAAAGCCGTTAGGAATTACTACGGATTTATTCTCATACTTTTGTCCGCATACTCTCTCTTTATATCCCTTAGATACAGCTGTAACTACGTCTGACTTTTCGCAAGCCGATATTTCGTATTTTCTATACTTGGATTTCAAAACAGCAGGCGTAGAATCAAGCAAAACAGGATCTCTGAAATCGCAAATCCATTTTATTTTACGATTAAGCTTTTTTACCAAAAAGCCACAAAGCAGCGAATGAAGCGGACCAAACGACGTAACCACAACATCATAATCAAAAACGTTTATTTCGCCGCTATCAATAAGTCTTTTAAAGTTTGTACGAAAAACCTTTGCGCGCTTATTCAGCGCCATTGCTCTTCTGAACATTTTTGCCGATTGCGGAATTTTGATACCGCAAATTTTATTTACAGCAGCGCTGATTTCAACAGTGTGAACCGGTTTAACGTGCAGCTCTTTATGCTCTGCGCTGATTTTTGTTTCTGAGAGTCTGAATACTTTTCCTATAGAACTCAAATCGGCACTAAGGCTGTCATCATCACAGGTATCTTGTGTTACAACGTCAACACTGTAGCCTTTTTTAGAAAGAAATTCTGCCAGCTTAGTTGGACGCACTGCTCCAACTAAATTATTTGGATAAAACAGATGGCTTATTAATAATATTTTCTTCATTGCTTTTACTCCAAGACATAATTTATCAAATTATATCACAAACTAATTAGAGTGTCAAATAAAAAACTTTATGTTAATAATTAAATAAACTTGCATTAGGCGAGCAAATATGTTAAACTGATTCTGTATGAGATTTTTGTATATTTTAAATATAACATATTCGGAGGCAAAAAAAATGAATAAACGCATTTATTTATCGTCACCAACTATGCACAAAGAAGAACTTCAGTACATACACGAAGCCTTTGATACTAACTGGGTGGCCCCGTTAGGCCCTAACGTTGACAATTTTGAAAAAGAGCTTGCCGCTTATGCGGGCGTTTCACACGCCGCCGCCTTGTCGGCAGGCACTGCCGCATTACATCTGGCAATAAAGCTTGCAGGCGTTAAGCAAGACGACATTGTGCTTTGCTCTGACCTTACCTTTTCCGCAACAGTTAATCCTGTATCGTACGAAAAAGGCAAACAGGTATTTATCGACAGCGAGTATGACAGCTGGAATATGGACCCCGAGGCTTTACGTTTGGCATTTAAAAAATATGACGGCATCAACTTACCAAAGCCAAAGGCCGTTATGATGGTGCATCTTTACGGCTCGCCCGCAAAAATTGACGAAATAAAACAGATTTGCGATGAAAACGACTGCGTTCTTATTGAGGACGCCGCCGAAAGCCTTAGCGCAACCTATAAGGGTGTACAGACAGGTTCGTTTGGTAAGTTTGGCATATTCTCGTTTAACGGAAACAAAATTATAACCACCTCAGGTGGCGGAATGTTAGTGTCCGAAGATGAAGCCGCAATAAAAAAAGCTCGCTTTTTATCCACTCAGGCTCGCGACCCGGCGCCGCATTATCAGCACAGTGAAATCGGCTATAATTACCGTATGAGCAACGTTGTTGCAGGTATTGGCAGAGGTCAGCTTGTTCACCTTGAAGCGCATCGTGACTTAAAGGAAAAGATTTATAACAGATACAAAAATGCTTTTGCCGATATGCCGCAAATTTCAATGAATCCGTTCCTTGATTGCTCAAAGCCAAACTTCTGGCTAAGCTGCATTTTAATTGATAAAGCCTGCCCGGTTAAGCCTTACGATATTATGGACAAACTTGCCGAGCAAAACATAGAATCAAGACCCATCTGGAAGCCCATGCATATGCAACCCGTTTTTGCCGATAACGATTTTATATCAGCGCATAAAACAAGCGTTGGTGAGGATATCTTCCTACGTGGCTTATGCCTGCCAAGTGATATAAAAATGACCGAGCAAGAACAAGATAAAATAATAGACATAATAAAAAGTATGTTTTAACAGGAGTAGATAATATGAAGAAGGATGTAGTTATCGTAGGAGCAGGTCCTGCCGGCATATTCACCGCAATGGAAATGATAAAAAACGGTAGCAAAAAGAGCATTCTTATAATTGAAAAAGGTCAGCCCATAGAAAAGCGCCATTGCCCTAAGGCAAAAACCAAGGACTGTGTAAATTGCAAGCCTTATTGCCATATTACCACGGGTTTTTCGGGCGCAGGTGCATTTTCTGACGGTAAGCTATCGCTTTGCACAGAGGTTGGCGGAGATTTACCCACACTTATCGGCGAAGACAAGGCCCAGGAGCTTATTGATTATACCGATAAAATTTATCTTGAATTCGGCGCTGATACACGCATTGAGGGTATCGGCAACGACGATGAGGTTAAAGAAATAAGAAAACGCGCTATTCAGGCAGGCTTAAAGCTTGTTGACTGCCCTATTCGCCATTTAGGAACCGAAAAGGCTCAGGACATTTATTTGGCAATTGAAAAATATTTACTCGAAAACGGCGTAGAAATGATGTTCGGTTATGAGTGCCGCGACTTAATTTTCGAAAACGAAACCTGCAAGGGCGTTATTGTTGAAACCAAAGACGGTGAAACCGAAATTTTTGCCGATAACGTAGTTGTTGCAACGGGTCGCCGTGGAGCCGACTGGTTAGAGAAGCTATGCGAAGAGCACAACATCGCTCACCAGCCCGGTACCGTTGATATAGGCGTAAGAGTAGAAGTCAGAAATGAAGTAATGGAGCAGGTCAACAACGTTTTGTATGAGTCAAAGCTTATTGGTTACCCTCAGCCATTTAAAAATAAGGTAAGAACCTTCTGTCAAAACCCGGGCGGTTTTGTAAGTCAGGAAAATTACGATAATGACTTAGCTGTTGTTAACGGACACTCATACAAAGATTTTAAATCCAACAACACAAACCTCGCAATACTCGTTTCCCACAATTTCAGCACACCGTTTAATCAACCCATTGAGTATGCTCAGAAAATCGGCGAGCTTACAAATATGCTTGGCGCAGGTCATATTCTTGTTCAGCGCTTTGGCGATATTTTAGACGGCAAACGCACCTGGCAAAAGGAGCTTAACCAGTCTAACCTGAAACCCACCTTACAAGATGCCGTAGCAGGTGATATTACGGCTGCTATTCCCTACCGCGCAATGATAAATATTATTAACTTTATTCAGGCGGTCGACCACGTTGTTCCGGGCTTTGCATCCAGTGAGACCTTACTGTATTCTCCGGAACTCAAATTTTACAGCAACAGAGTTAAAATGGACAGTGAGCTTAACACCAACGTTAAAGGACTTTACTGCTTAGGTGATTCAAGCGGCTGGACCAGAGGTCTTATGATGGCATCGGTTATGGGCGTATTTATGGGCAGAAAGCTTATATAATTTTAAACATACAAAAAAACACCGCAGATATCGTCTGCGGTGTTTTAATATGTACAATAATTAGTCCGTAAGCTCTTTTAATGACTGTAATTTTTCAATACAAGTCTTACAAACGTTTTTGCCGTTTAAAGAAACTATATCTTCTGCATTGTCACAAAAGGTGCAGGTAGGATGATACTTTTTTAATATAATTTTGTCATCATCAACAAATACTTCTATGTTAGCATCATCATTCGCAACGTCAAGCTGACGGCGAAGCTCCATTGGTATAACAAACCTACCAAGCTTATCGATACTGCGTACTATACCGGTTGCCTTCACTAAAAACACCCCTTCTAAATTTTTACACATTATATCATAACTGTTAAAATTTGTCAACTATGGTATGTTTTTGCATATTCGGGTGAATTTATGTCGAAGAAACCGAAAACTAAAAACACTCCCGCCCTGCCGTATCGCTCTAATAATAACCTGCAAACAGCAGGTGGGTGTCCGCCCAACAGTTTTGTGCTCCCAACGTCCGCATAAAGCGGGAGGTCTGCAAACCCGCTGCCGGAGAAAAGACTCCCTGAATAAAGGTTGTAGGGTTATAATAGATATCGTTCGCGCACAGGGCAGGAAGAAATTTATTATTTTTCGTCTATTTCAAAATAATCTTGTAAACGGTCAATAAAAGCGTCGGCTACGGTTTCGTACTCATCATCGTCTTCGATTTCTTCGAAGTACTCTTCCCCGTCTTCCTCAGTAACCTTTACGATTACAAGCTCGCCGCTCTCCTCAAGAATCTTTTCAGGGTCCTGATGTACGGGAAGTAAAGCCAAATATCTGTCGGTGTCGGTCTCCAGACTATCTAAAACCTCAAAGGTGAACTCCTGACCGTCATCATTAGCTAAAGTAATTATATCGGGATTATATTCTTGTTCCATAATTTATTCTCCTTAAAAATAGTATTGTTCTTTTTTTATATTTTAACCGCCAAACGCAAAATAGTCAATAGTTTTAAAAAAAGCGTGGGAGAACGCCACGTACCGCTAAGGACATTTTTGTTTCTCGGTATAAAACCCTCTGTATTATCGCCAAAAGCCTCGCAAGGCGACAGCCTTGCTGTGTTTTAGGCTTCAATACAAAGAATTTTACTCCTTACGAAACCGCATGGCGCCTTAAAAGTGTAAATTTTGAGTGCAAGAAAAGAAAAACCCTGCCGATAATGCTGACGCATATCGGTAGGGTTTGACGCATTATTGTGCCAAAAGGTGCGCTTTTAAGGAAAAACTTCCCTTAACGGTGCGTGGCGAAATCCCACGCTTTTAATTTATAAGTTTTGAAATTAGTTAAGAGCGCTGATAAGCTTGTTAAGTTCTGCTCTAAGCTGATCGGGGAGTCTGTCGCCGAACTTTTTGTAATGCTCTTCGATTTCAGCAGCTTCCTGCTTCCAGGTTGCATTGTCAACCTTTAAGATGCTCTTTAAGGTTTCAATGTCAAAATCAAGGTCGGTAAGGTCAATATCCTCAGCGTTAGGAACGTAACCGATAGGAGTCTCGGTTGCGCCTACCTTGCCTTCGCAACGGTCGATAATCCAGTTAAGAACACGGATGTTATCGCCAAAGCCGGGCCAGATGAAGTTGCCTTCATCGTCGGTTCTGAACCAGTTAACATTGAAGATCTTGGGAGCCTTGTCGCCAAGCTTTTCGCCCATATCAAGCCAGTGCTTAAAGTAGTCGCCCATATGATAACCGCAGAACGGAAGCATAGCCATAGGATCTCTACGAACAACACCAACTGCGCCTGCAGCAGCAGCTGTGGTTTCAGAAGCCATTGCAGAGCCTACGAACACGCCGTTAACCCAATCCTTAGATTGATATACAAGCGGAGCGCACTTTGCGCGACGGCCACCGAATACGATAGCAGAAATCGGCACGCCCTCACCCTTGTTGAACTCATCAGAGATGCAGGGGCAATTCTCTGCGGGAGCGGTGAAGCGTGAGTTGGGGTGAGCGGCATAGGTTGACTTATCAGCCTTAACGAACATTGAGGGATTCCAGGGGTTACCCTTCCACTCAAGAGCGTTCTCGGGCGGATTCTTATCAAGACCCTCCCACCAAACAGTGTTATCATC
>JAFSCI010000030.1 GCA_017436815.1 Clostridia bacterium | reverse complement strand
TTGCGGGTCAAAACTACGGCGCTGGTAAATTTCAAAGAATTTCTAAAATTTATAAGCTTTGCTCCTTAATTGTTTTTGTGGTAGGTGTCGGAGTCGGCGTAGGAATGTATTTGCTCGGAAATACGCTTATCGGTATATATAATTCTGACCCTGAGGTAATAGCCGCAGGAATGGTAAAACTTACATATATTTGTTTGCCGTACGTAATTTGCGGATTTATGGAGGTCACAAGCGGTATACTAAGAGGCATCGGCAGGGTTATTGGTCCTACCGTAATAACGCTTTTGGGTGTTTGCGCGCTAAGAGTTGTCTGGATGAATACCGTGTTTAAGTTTTTCGGCACTTTAGATTGTATATATATCAGTTATCCGGTAAGCTGGTTTATAACCTTTGTAGGACTGACTGTTTACTTTATTTTCGCAAACAAAAAACTAAGGAGAGAAAACAAAAATGCAGATAACACAGCTTCTTGAGGCAATAATGGTTTTTAGCTTTGGTCTGTCTTGGCCTATGTCTATTTATAAATCTGCAAAAAGCAAAACTACTAAGGGAAAAAGTCTGTTTTTTATGGCTTTTATCTGGCTCGGCTACGTAGCAGGAGTCGTTTGGAAATTTATAGAGTTTTCTGATACAGGCATTTTCAAATATCCATCGTATTTTTACATACTTAATTTAATTTTGGTTAGCGTGGATATTTGTTTGTATTTTAGAAACTTAAAGCTTGATAAAGCGAAGGAGAGATAAAACCAATGAACGTTTTAACTATTGGAAACAGCTTTTCTCAGGACGCAACACGCTACCTTCACGACGTAGCCAAAGCGCAGGGCAAAAACATAACCGTTGTTAATCTATGCATAGGCGGATGTCCGCTGAGCTTACATTACAGAAATATGCTCTCGGATGATAAAGCATATTCTTTAGAGTTTAACGGCTGCGGTACGGGCTTTAAAATGTCGCTTTCAGAAGCACTGCTTAGTCGTGACTGGGACTACATAAGCGTGCAGCAGGTTAGTCATTTGTCGGTTAATTACGATACCTATCAGCCTTATTTAGATTCCTTTGCCGATTATATAAAGGAGTGCTGCCCGAAAGCCAAGCTGCTTGTTCATCAGACCTGGGCGTATGAGCAGGGAAGTGACAGACTGCATATATCTATGAAATATAATCACAGAAAAGATATGCTAAACGATATAGTCGATTCTTACTCTTATGCCGCAAAGGCTATTGATGCATATAAAATTATACCGTCGGGCCAGATGTTCGATATGCTTTTAGACAGCGGCATAGAATCTGTACACCGTGACACCTTCCACGCATCCTTAGGCCTTGGCCGATATGCCTTAGCGCTTTTATGGTTAAGAGCGCTTACCGGTGCAGATGTCAGTGAAAACAATTTTTCACAGTTTGATACGCAAATAACCGATGAGCAGATAAAAATTGCAAAAGACTGCGTAATGAAAATTATATAAACTAAAAACAAAAACTCCGCAAGGACAGAAAAAATACCCACAGTACAAAAAACTGAGGGTGTTTTTATAAACCGTCTTTATTTATCCGTTAAATTATGCTACAATAAAACCAATATATAAATAAGAATTTATAGGATGGGGATTGCTTGTGAGTAATAAGATAAATTTTGAATTAATTAAAATAAATTTAAAGCTGATTTTAATGCCTGTGGTTGTGGTTTTGTTTTTGGGTGGTATTTTGCTATATTTTTTTATAAATGGTCAACCAAAAACCGTTGCAACTTACGAACAGGTTTGGACAGCTATTGAAAACAAGGGAATTATTCCTACCGATACAACTGAAATGTTTAAAACTGCATGGAAAGAGCGAAATGACAGTAAAGGCGAAACTCTCCAGAAGGCATTAACCTTCATAAACCCGGATAGTGGAATTGATTTTAACTTTTTTATTTTCGATGATGACAAATCTGCACATTCGGCACGAGTTTCATATTGGAATTACATAAGATATGATAGCGGTCGCTTTGGTACCAAAGGCACAAACCAGGAATACCAATCTTCGTCATCAAATTATACGGTTTATTGGGTGAAGTATGATAATTTTTATACTGTATGTACAAGGGTAGGAAATACAGTAATATATGCAGAGGCAGATGCTAATTCTAATAAACTGATTAAAGACATTATTGAAGAAATTGGTTATCAATAAATATATCAAATTGGAATTTATCGGTTAGTTGTATTATAGCACAACTTGATCAACAACTAAAGAGAATATTAGAAAACACCCACAGTTTTAAAAACTATGGGTGTTTTGTATCTTGTCGTACGGTCCTTGAGCGGAGTTTTATATTGCTTTTTTACTTTTCTTGTTTTTTTGCGTGTCTGCCGCTTCTGCCGTCGTAAACAACGTCGTACTTAACGTCTTTAGGCGGCTCTTCTAATAACTGGGGGTTAACGGTGTAGCGCTTAAAGTGGCGGAATACAACCGAGAGCTGTGCGCCCGAGCATAAGCGTTCATCCATTACAATGCCAAGGGGCATACATTTTATAAATACAATTTCATTACCTTTTCTTACAGGTACCTCGCGCGAGTTACCCATAGTAACAATCATACCCGTATTACCAAAGTTGTAGCAGTGGTGGTAAATATGATTGGTTCTTATACTTGCAAGGTTTGAAATTACCATGCTGGTGTGGAAAGGTGATGCATCTATAATAGAGCCGGGGAGCAGGTTGTGTTTGTCCATAAACTTAAACAGATTAACGCCTACTCTTAAAAGACCCGGAATACTAAGCAGTGACTTAATAATTTTGTCGGTAGAGTTGCTTGCGGTGTGCTTGCGGTTTTCGTTAACGAATTCTTCTATAGTATTGTGAACGTCAAAAATAGTGTCTTTAACGTCAAAATACATTTTAGACATTGTTTCCTCGTTAACGTCGCCGCCCTCTTTTAAAACAACCATACCAACGGGGAGCTCTGTGCGGGCATAAATGTTTTTGTTCATTATAAAGCGGTTGAGTGCAGGGAATTCCGAAACAACTCTTACGTATGCCGCAATTATAATATCCATATGCGAGAAATTGTTGCCTTTTTCACGTTGCTCTTTTATGTATGCAGACATCGGTTCAAGCGGGATATCGATTGTTATTGCATTTAAAGTATCGTTACGCTCCGGCATTATGTGCGGAACTATAGTATACATAGGGTCGGTATTCTTAAGACGTTTTCCGTCGGCTCTCATAGCAAACCTCCAATGTTAAAAGTGAACAAATCATTAACAAAATAATAACATATTATAAAACAATATGCAAACATTATTTTTGCAGGGGTATTATTTTTTTAAACACGCAGGTGTGCTTGGGAGTCACACTACGGTCCTCGTGCAGACTTCCAAAATACCAGTGCTTGTAATTGCAAGCATCGGAAATCTGGTCAAAATATCCGTTAAGCTTGTTTACCGTATCGGCCTTGCCCGAGCGAAGCAGCATTGCGCTTTTTACAAGGGAAGGAGGCTCGTGGGTTAATATGTAATCTACCTTTAAACCCTCTTCATCAAGTCTTGCGGCTCCAAGAGCCATTTCTTCCGGACTGGGCAACTCCTCACGCCACCAATAGCCTTCTTCTATGCGCATATCTTTATCCTGACTTTCGCCGCCGCCAAAGGTGAATATTTTGTTGCCGTCAATTTCAAATATCTGACCACGCATAAGGTGTAGCAGATTGCCCTTTATTCTGTGAACCTTGCCGCCCTTCCATACGGTAACACGGTTGGAATTGAGCAGCTCAAAATTTTCGTGGGTGCCGTCTAAGAAGGCAACGGTGAATTTTCTTGATGCTAAATAATCTATTGCTTCTCGCTCTCTCTTAGAGCCATCCCAAATAAAACCGAAGTCACCGCAAATAAGCAAAATGTCGCCAGATTTCAGCTTGTACCACTCTTTATCAAAAAAGCGATCTTCAATTCCGTGCATATCGCCAGTAACGTAAATCATTATGTTCTCCTTAAATTTTAAAAAAGTACTTTTATTTTTATAAAGAATATTGTATACTTGTTTTAGGTTCTTATCTATTATACAACATATTTGGTGATTTTTCTATGGTAAAAAAATATTTTCCAATAATTTTAATATTTATCTTGCTTTTTTGCACTGTTTTTGCGCCAAATTCCTCGGCTTATGAGATATCGGGCTTTGACGTTCGTGCAAAAACTGCATTGCTGGTAAGCCTGGATACAGACGAGGTAATCTATTCTAAGAATGCTGACGAAAAAGTGTACCCCGCATCGCTCACAAAAATGATGACCGCCGTTATTGTGCTTGAAAACACTGAAGATTTAGATGCAGAGATTGTTACTGCTTCAAAATCTGCGCTTACAAAAATTTTAGGTACAGGCTCTACCGTAATGGGTCTGCTTGAGGGCGAAAAGGTTACTGCAAGACAGCTGCTGTACGGTCTGCTTATGACTTCGGGCGGTGATGCTGCGTACGTTATTGCAGAGCATTGGGGCGGTACAACAAGCGGCTTTGCAAAGCTAATGAACCAAAAAGCGCAGGAGCTTGGAATGACCTCCACAAATTTTGTAAACCCGCACGGTTTGCACGATGATGACCACTACACCACCGCTACAGACCTTGCAAAGCTTGCAAAATACGCTTTAGAATTTGAAGATTTCAGAACAATAGTAGGCGCACGCCGTTACAGTATGGAAGCCACCAATTTGCATAAGGCTCGTACTCTGGTAACCACAAACTACTTAATAGATTCATCTACCGCATATTATTATAAATACGTTAAAGGTATTAAAACGGGCTATACCGATGCCGCAGGCAGATGTCTTGCAACCTATGCTGAGAAAAACGGATATAAATATCTGTGCATATTACTTGGCAGTCCCAATAAAAACGAGGCAGGCCAGAACGTAAGGTATGAATTCGTTGATACAAAGAATTTGTACGAATGGGCATTCAACAACTTTGAATATAAAAATATAGGCAATACAACACTGCCTATATGCGAAATGCCTGTTAAGCTATCGCTCGATGCCGAGCACGTATCACTGGTGCTAGAGCGTGACTTTAAGGCAATAATGCCAAAGCAGGCCAATGATTCTACGGTACAGATAGTTAATCACCTTGTTGCCGATAGCGTAAAGGCGCCAATTAAAAAAGGTGATATACTCGGCACGGCAGACGTTATGTATGCCGAGCAGGTAATAGCGACTGTTAATTTGGTAGCCGCAAACGATGTTGATTCAAGCGCCGTTTTAGTCGCATTAGAGCACGTAAAAGGCTTCTTTACATCTAAGGGTTTTAAAATAGTCGTTATAGTTATTTTAATGATACTTGTTCTTTTTGCAATGTACTGTGTTTATTTAAACAGAAATCGTAAGAACAAAAAGCGCAAGGTAACCTATAAGCCGCTGAAAAAGAGCGAAATATCTGACGATTATTTTGGCTTAAAATAGTTTTAAAAGCGGGGAAACCCCGCTTTTTTTATATCTTAAAACTTTCTTAAAGATTTTAAAGGTTGTATCTTAATACTTTTTTTGAGATAATAATTGACAACACGAGATATTTTCAGAGGTGGTAGCTTATGTATAACGTTTTGGTTTGTGATGATGAAAAGGATATTGTTTCGGCGCTAAAAATATACCTTGAAAGCGAGGGCTATAACGTTTTTGTGTCTTATAACGGCTTAGAGGCGCTTAGCATTGCAGAAAGTGAGGATATTCACTTAATATTAATGGATATTATGATGCCCGGACTTGACGGTATTTGTGCAACTGCAAGGCTCAGAGAAACCAGCAATATTCCGGTTATTTTGCTGACCGCCAAGGGTGAAGACACCGACAAAATTTTAGGACTTAATATAGGCGCAGACGATTATATTACAAAGCCGTTTAATCCCGTAGAGGTACTAGCCAGAGTAAAATCCCAGCTGCGCAGATATATGCAGCTTGGCGGCAACAAAAATAATTTATCGCAAACGCTTGTTGTTGGCACTATTGAGCTGAACGATAAAACAAAGCAGGTAAGCGTTGACGGCGAAGAAATATGTCTGACACCTACCGAGTTTGATATTTTAAAGCTTTTAATGCAGTATCCGGGGGAAGTAATGTCACCTAAGGATATTTACCGCAAGGTCTGGAATAACGACCCGTACGGCGCTGAAAACACAATAGCGGTACATATAAGGCATTTACGAGAAAAAATCGAGATAAACCCTGCCGAGCCAAGATATTTAAAGGTTGTATGGGCAAAGGGATATAAAATAGAAGGGGGCAAGTAGTTTGAAAAAGCTAACCGGCAACATAGCGGCAAAATCGGCGGCAATAGTATTAAGTACCATTGTATTTGGTTTGATTTGTTTTTTGTGCGTAGCGGTTGTTTTCGGCGGTATGGCGGGAATGTATACCGACTCAAAGGAAAAGGTTTTGAAAAACGCGCTAAGTGAAAGGCTTTACAGCGGTGCGCACGAGATTATTCAGGATTTTGCAACCGACAGAAAGCTTGATGATTACAGCAATACTAATTATCTGTATATAATAACCTATAAAAGCGGAGAGGTAGTTGCTTTAAATACCGCTAAAATAGATGAAGAATATTCTGAGAGTATGAATTTTTCTTTAACCACTTACGGCGGTTACGATTTTGGCGATGCCGAATATCTTCAAAAGTATTACGGTAATATGTATACCATAAAGGTAGCGGCCGACATGGAGTTTAAAAACAGTGACTCTCTCTGGCTTATAAACAAGGTAGTTAACGTTGCATATTCAATGCGCTATGCCGCAATATTTATAATTATGCTTTGTATTGTGCTGCTTGTATTTTTACTTATATTCTTATTCTGCAGCGCAGGATATCAAGGGAAAAGCACCGAGCCTCAGCTTAATTATTTCGATAAAATACCGCTGGATATTTTTACTCTGTTTTTTGCGGTTATTGCACTTTTCGAGCTTTATTGTATGGTCGAAGTAGTCAGTGTCGACTTTGTTGAAATCGCTTTACTGGGAGTATTTCTTGTTATAGATTTTCCGCTTGTATTATGGTATTTTTTAAGTCTTGCCACACGTATAAAGGTCGGCTCGCCGTTTAAAAATACCGTAGTATATAAAATGGTTTCGTTTTTTGTTAAAATAACAGGCAAAGCTATAAAGAAGATAATATGGCTCGCAAGAAAAATACCCGTGATTTATAAGACTGTTGTAATAACGGCAATTGTGTCGTTTGCAGAGTTTTTTGTAATAGTAACCTTTGCGCGTGATACAGACGTAATGGTAATATTTTGGATAATCGAAAAAATGATTATAATACCGCTGATTTATTACGTTGTAATAATGTTTAAACGGCTCAAAACTGCAAGTGAGAAAATATCGCAAGGCAATTTTGATTATAACGTATATAATTCCGATATGCTGTACGATTTTAAGAGCTTTGCATTATCTCTTAATAACATAAGCCTTGGAATGCAGTCGGCCGTAGAACAAAGGGTAAAGTCCGAGCGCTTTAAAACCGAGCTTATAACAAACGTATCTCACGACATAAAAACTCCGTTAACGTCAATAATAAATTATGTGGATTTAATAAAAAAAGAAAATCCAAAGGATCCTAAAATAAAAGAATATATCGGTGTATTAGAGCGGCAATCCGTAAGGCTTAAAAAACTCATAGAGGATCTTATAGAAGCCTCTAAGGCCTCCACAGGAAACATCAATTTAAATATGCAGGAATGTCAGCTTGACGTTTTGCTTGCTCAGGCAATAGGTGAATATTCCGAAAAGTTCGAGTCAAAGCAGCTTACCGTAGTAATCGAAAAGCCCGACACACCCATAAACGTTATTGCCGACGGAAGATATTTGTGGCGAGTTTTCGATAATTTGCTTAATAACGTTTATAAATATGCGCTCAGCAACACAAGAGTGTACGTAAGTATTCATACACAAAATAACGAGGCAATTGTGGTTATAAAAAATATATCTGAAAATCAGCTTAACGTTTCGGGCGATGAGCTTTTAGAACGTTTTGTGCGCGGCGATGCTTCCCGTAATACCGAGGGTAACGGACTTGGACTTTCTATTGCGCAAAGCCTTATTGGGCTTCAGAACGGTAAAATAGATATAAGCGTAGACGGCGACTTGTTCAAGGTTAGCGTGACGTTGGTTCAAGTTACAGAAAACTCTTAAATTCGGACAAAATAATATAGGTATTGACTTTTTGGGCAAATTTTGTTATATTATAAGTCACGCCCAATAATTGCTATTGGCTTTTTTTACGCAACAAGTTTTAAAAAATGCATTGGCCGAAGTCACTTTACGTGTTAAGTGACGTGTTGAGAATAGTGTTTTCTCAAGTTTAAATGGAGGAATTATGGAGTTCTTATCACTCTTCAATTTCATAATCGGTGTTTTGTTTTTTGTATGTTATACTTATCAGTTTGCATATATCTTTGTTCCGCTTTTTAAAAAGGACAAACCTCACAAACCCACAAAACCCCACCGATACGCAGTTTTAATTTCTGCCCGTAATGAAGAAAAGGTTTTACCTCAGTTGCTTAAAAGTTTGCAAGAGCAGACTTATGATATGAGCCTGGTTACTATATTTGTAGTTGCCGACAACTGCACCGACTCTACCGCCAAGGTTGCGGCCGAGTTCAGCGGCGTTAAGGTTTATGAACGCTTTAACGATGAACTGGTTGGCAAGGGCTATGCGCTGGATTTCTTACTCGATCACATAAAGCACGATTATCCGGCAGGTTCGTTTGACGCATTTTTTGTATTTGATGCCGATAATATTTTGGATAAAAATTATATCGAGCAAATGAATAAGACCTTCTCTGACGGTTATAAGATTATTACAAGCTACCGTAATTCTAAAAACTATGGTGATAACTGGATTTCTGCAGGCTATTCTTTATGGTTTTTAAGAGAGTCCAAGTATTTAAACTACTCTCGTATGTTACTTGGTAACAGCTGCGCGGTATCGGGTACAGGCTTTATGTTCAGCCGTGAGATTATAAAGAAAACTAACGGTTGGAAGTTCTTCTTGCTAACAGAAGATATTCAGTTTACCGTACACAACGTATTATCGGGCGAGAAAATAGGCTTTTGTAAGGGCGCTGTGCTTTATGACGAGCAACCCGTAAAATTCAGCCAGTCCTGGAAACAGAGACTCCGCTGGGCAAAGGGCTATTTGCAGGTCTTTAAAAATTACGGCTTCAGATTATTCAAGGGCATCTTTAAAAATTTCTCTTGTTTTGATATGAGTATGTCTATAATGCCCGCCATAGTAATAACGGCTATGTGTATAATCACAAATACTGTAGGCTGTATTGTTTTGGTAAGCATGGGCGTTTCTGTGTTTGCCAGCTTAAAACCGCTTGCAATAACCATTTTAAGCGCATATTGTACAATGTTCCTGGTTGGTTCGATTACTACTATTACCGAGTGGAAGAACATACGCACAAGCGTTTTCAAGAAAATTAAAGCTATGTTCACGTTCCCGTTCTTTATGCTGACATATATTCCGATTTCCTTAACCGCATTTTTCAAAAAGGTTAAGTGGACACCTATTGAGCATAATATAAACGAGATTAAAGAAGATTAAAAAAGTGCCGACATAATTTTTTATGTCGGCATATATTTTAACAAAGAATAGCGAAAATCCGCCTTTTTAAAACCGAGAGGTGAAATTATGAACGAGTTTGAAATTAAAATATTAGATGCATTGCAAGACGTTTTTTCTTGTAGGTTTTTAGACGCTCTGATGCCGTTTATAACCCATCTGACTGACGGCGGCGCTATCTGGATAGCCTTAAGCCTTGTGTTAATTATATTTAAAAAGACCCGCAGGGCAGGAATAAGTATGGCTATCTCGCTTGCAATAGGTCTTATTGTAGGCAATTTAGCCTTAAAAAATATCGTAGGCAGAATACGTCCGTATGACGTAAATGAGTCGGTTACTCTTTTGGTTGAGCGACCGAGTGATTATTCATTCCCCTCAGGCCACACTCTTGCCTCGTTCGAGGCGGCAACGGCGCTTTTTATACATCATAAAAAAGCGGGTGTCTTTGCTTTGGCAGTTGCTTTTCTTACGGCATTCTCACGCCTTTATTTGTACGTGCATTATCCGACCGACGTTTTATTCAGCATGGTGCTCGGTATTGGCATAGCAATACTGTCGGCATTCATTACAAGTAAAATTTACGATAATAAAAAAATCAAGGACCACAAATAGTCCTTGATTTTTTTATGGTTTGATTATTGTTGCGCCCGAGAGCTTTACGCCCGATTTATCTAATTCACTGTAAATTTCCTTGTAATATCGGTCATTTAAAATATCTAAAAGGGTAGAGAGCACAAACGCTCTTTATTCCATACGCGGATTCGGTAGAGTAAGATCTGCCGAGTC
>JAFSCI010000005.1 GCA_017436815.1 Clostridia bacterium | reverse complement strand
TATGTCGCTTCCTAACTTCTCCGATGAAAACGGCGCTATTGCTGCTTTAGAAGATTGCGGTGTGCCGATTTTAATTCAGGCATATCCCGATGAAATCGGCAAAATGGACTTTGAGCATCGCCGTGACTCTTACTGCGGTAAGTTCTCTATTTGCGACGTGTTCTATCAGTACGGTCTACCGTTTACTATTTTTGAACCCCATGTTGTTCATCCGAGCACTCCTGAATTCAACAAGAACATAGAAGATTTTGCTGCGGTTTGCAGAGTTGTAAACGGTATGAAGCGCTTTACAATTGGTGTTATCGGCGGCAGAACCACAAAGTTCAAGACTGTCCGTTACGATGAAATTACACTTCAAAAATACGGTATCACCTGCGATACATACGATTTATCCGAGCTTGTTGACAGAGTAGGCAGATACAACGATTCTGACGTTAAGGTTGTAGCACGCCGCAAAGAGCTTGAAGATTACACAAACTGCTCTCTTGTTCCCGATGACAAGATGAACATGTTGGCAAAGGTATCTGTAGTATTAGACGACTTTATTAGTGATTATCAGCTTGACTGTATCACACTGCGTTGTTGGGAAGAAATGCAATATGTTCTCGGTATTGCACCCTGCGTACTGTTATCATTCCTCAATGATCGTGGCGTAGTAGCATCTTGCGAAATCGACCTTTGCAGTGCTATCAATATGTATTCAATGTACCTTGCAACAGGTAAGCCTACCGCTTGTGTTGACTGGAACAACAACTACGGCGATGATCCCGATAAGGTAATTTTATTCCACTGCGGTCCTATTGCACAGAGCCTGATGGAAGCAAAAGGCCTTGTAACCGACCACAAGATGTTTGCTAAGGGTTGCCCCGGTTGCGGTTGGGGTAGTAATGAGGGCAGAATTGCCGCTTTCGATATGACCTATTCTAACTGTAAGACCAATGATGGCAAGCTTACATTCTATATGGATGAAGGCAAATTTACAGGCGAGCCTATTGAAAAAGAATTCTTTGGTTGCGGTGGTGTAGCCGAAATTAACAACCTACAGCCCAAGCTTATAAAGCTTGCTAAAAACGGCTTTAGACATCATACAGCAGTTGGTGTTGGCCACATTGCCGACATTTTAAGAGAAGCCTTTACAACATACCTTAAGTACGATATTATTGATCTATAGGTGATAGTATGTATATAGGCGGAATTGATGTTGGAACAAGCGGTTGTAAAATTGCTGTTTTCGATAAGAACGGTACTCTTTGTGAAGTATTTTACGAAGAGTACGAGGTAACCCGTAAGGGTGGACATCACGAGGTTAATTTTAATATCATTTTTGAGAAGGTTAAAAAGGTATTAAAAAGCGCCGCATTGAAATACAAGATCGTGTCGGTTGGCGTTACGTCTTTTGGTGAGACCTTTGCTATGCTTGATAAAGACGATAACATAATCGCCCCTTCAATGCTTTATACAGACGTACGCGGTGAGGATGAGTGTAAATATCTTGAAAACGCTCTCTCTGCCGAAAAAATAGCTCTTAAAACAGGCGTTATGCCGCACAGTATGTACAGTCTGCCCAAGGTTATGTGGATAAAAAACAATATGCCCGAAGCCTACGCAAAGGCCGATAAGGTATTACTTGGTGAAGACTACGTTGTTTATATGCTTACGGGTAACCGACAGATTGACTATTCTCTGGCGGCTCGTACGTTGGCGTTTAACATTCGCGAGCTTTCTTATGATGATGAAGTTCTTTCTGCTGCCGGGGTAGACAAAGCGTTATTTTCTACCCCTGTTCAAGCAGGTACGGTTGCAGGTACTTTAAGGGCTGGCATAAGGGAAGAATTTGGTATAGATTACGACATAACCGTTGTAAACGGTTGTCACGACCAAATTGCCGCTATGACAGGCTCGGGTGTGTTCAGTGATAATACCGCTATGGACGGCATTGGCACGGTTGAGTGTATGACGTTTATTACCGACAACGTGCCCGATGATGCCGAGTTTTATAAGGGCGGTTATTCGGTTGTTCCGCATATTAACGGCAAATACGCTTGCTATGCATTATCGTTCGCAGGCGGCGCAACACTTAAGTGGTTCAGAGATAATATTGTTCCCTTTGAACATGCACAGTGTAAAGCCGAAGGAACCGATATTTACGCCACGTTAGATGCAAAGGTAAAGGATGACCCAACAGGTATATTAATTTTACCTCACTTTGCGGGAGCGGCAACACCTTATATGGATTCGTTTGCTACAGCAACAGTAACGGGTCTTACCTTTGAACACGACCGTTACGATATTTACAAGGCGCTTATGGAAGGCACATCGTTTGAGATGCTTTTAAACCTCGATTATTTTGGTGATAAAATAAAAATTCCCCAAAACATAAGAGCCAGCGGTGGCGGTTCTATGAGTGATGTATGGCTACAAATCAAGGCCGATATTTTAAATATCCCCGTTATAGCCCTGGATTGCTCGCAAATTGGTGCGGCAGGTACAGCAATGCTTGCAGGTAAGGCTATGGGTGTTTACACCTTCGACGTATTAAAAACTATGGCGCCTACCCGCAAGGTGTTTACTCCAAACATAGATAAGCACAACGTTTATAGCCAGATGTACAAAAAATACTCTCGCATTTACGATGCACTGAAAGGATAGATATTATGCTAGATTATATTGGTCATAAAAATCAGGTGGCTTCCGCCGAAGTTTTCACTCTAAACGGTGCAAAGGGTGAGGGTATGAAGTTTGTATCCTTGCGCTCAGGCAATCGTGTTGAGGCTTTAATTAGCCTTGACCGTTGCGCTGATATTGCAAGACTGAGCTTCAAGGGTGATAATTACGGTTATATGAGTCCGTGCGGATTTGTTTCATCGCCTTATTATGATAAAGACGGTTGCGGATTTTTAAAATCGTTCACAGCGGGTTTTTTAACCACCTGCGGTTTTAATAATATTGGCGGTCCATGTGACTTTAACGGTGAGCAATTACCGCAACACGGCACAATTGCCAATACTCCTGCGGAGCTTTTAGAGATTAAAAACACCGATGAGTTTGTTCAGGTTAAAGCTGAAATTAACGATGCCGTTCTTTTTGGCAGAAAGTTGAAGTTAGTTCGCACAATAACCCTTTACAAAAACGAGCCTACGCTTAAAATTGATGATGAAATAACAAACTTTGGCAGCACAAAAGAGCCGTTCTGTTTGCTTTATCATTGCAATATGGGTTATCCGCTTCTAGATGAAGACAGCCAGATAGTAATACCCGGTAAAATTGTTGGCTCACCTGCAGAGTATCCTGCATTTGAGTACGAACAGGCTTTAAAAATGGAAAAACCCGATGCCGATTACGTTGAGCGCTGCTTCTTTTATGACGTAGACTCAAATAACAATAAATCAAGAGTAGGTATATTCTCTAAGAATATTGGCTCAGGCGTTGTTATTGAGTACGATAAAACTGTTTTAGAAGGCTTCTGCGAGTGGAAAATGATGGGCAAGCACGACTACGTTTTAGGTCTTGAGCCCGGAAATAATCCTCCTCTAATGGTTAGCGGAATGGCCGAAAAGGGAGTTTTAAAGTTCATAGAACCCGAGCAAACCATAAAGACAGGCATAACCTTAAGATTCGTAGAATCTAACGAAGAATTCAATAAAATGTGGTGATATTATGTTAGTAAATTTAAAGGAAATTTTAGAAATTGCGCAAAAGGAAAAAATTGCTATAGGTAGCTTTAATACTCCCAGCTTAGAGGCAGCTATTGCTATTATCTCTGCAGCAGAGCAGTTAAACAAACCTGTAATTATAATGCACGCACAGATTCACGAAGAATTAGTGCCTTTAAAAATAATTGCTCCTATAATGATAGACTTTGCTAAAAAGGCGAAGGTTCCAGTATGCGTTCATTTAGACCACGGTACAGATGTTGAGTATTTAAAAATAGCTTTAGAGCTTGGCTTTACATCGGTTATGTACGACGGCTCTGAGCACGATTACGAAACTAATCTTGCAAACACAAAGTACGTTGTAGAGTTGGCAAAGAAATACGGCGCCAGCGTAGAGGCTGAAATTGGTGTTATGGCACGTAAAGAGACACTTGATGGTGACGATTCTGCCGATGACGGCAATGAAGATACCTCTATGTACACCGATCCCGCAGTTGCTGAGGAGTTTGTAAAAGCCAGTGGCATTGATGCTTTAGCTTGCGCATTCGGTACAGCACACGGTCTTTATGCTAAAACACCTAAGCTCGATTTCGAGCGTTTGGCCGAAATTGATTCAAGAATTAACGTTCCGGTAGTAATGCACGGTGGCTCGGGTGTATCTCACGAAGATTACATAAAGGCTATAGACAACGGCGTTAGAAAGATAAATTACTACACATATATGGCAAAAGCCGGTGCAGATTGCATTAAGCAGAATATAGAAAAGGTTAGCTTCTACCACGAAATAGTTAACCTTGCTATTGATGCAATGTGCGAAGATGTTAAAAAGGCTATAAAGGTATTCTCTAAAATGTAGGAGGAATTATGAGTAGTTTTATTAAACTAACCGATAATGAACTTCAGTTTGTTATTGCCATATCCGACGATAACAAGGCTTCTTTGGTGCATTTTGCGGCCGAACCTTTTAATGAGTCCGATTATAATCCCGACCTTTATATGCCTACCTTAGAGTTGCATTTAATAGGTCAGGATATTGCAAGTCACCACGGCACAAAGCACGTAAAGATGTGCCCGTCTATGAATATGCATTACGTTTCGCATACCATAGAGCAAAATGATAACGGTAATTTGTTAAAGCTTAATTTATCTGATGATAAAATTTTCGTTACACAAAATTATCAGTTTTACAAAGGTACCGATACCGTTCGTTGCTTTGCCGAAATAGAAAATAGGGCAGATGACGAGGCAATAATAGCATACGTTACGTCGTTTGCTTATTACGGCTTGTCTAAATATTGTGAGAATTTCGATACCGATAGCAGTATTTACGTTCCTCACAATACCTGGTGCGGCGAATTACAATGGCGCAAAAATACTGTAAGAGAGCATGGCCTTACAAAAATAAACGCTTCCGGATTAAAGCGTATCAGCTTTAACCAGTGCGGCTCTTGGTCTTCACAAGAATATCTGCCGATGGGTGTTTTCGAGAACGATTTAAACAACCATTGTTTATATTGGCAAATAGAACATAACGGTTCTTGGTATGCCGAGTATTCGGAGCTTTCGAATAATATGTACATAGGTCTTTGCGGCCCCGATTCTGACAGCGCTCATTTTGAAAAGCGTCTTAAAAAGGGTGAAAAGTTTGTTACTGTTCCCGTAGCAGCAGGTGTTACTACCAAAGACTTTACGGGCGCAATTGCAAATCTTACCGATTACCGCAGAGCTATAAGACGTAAAAATGCCGATAACGAGGAACTACCCGTTATATTTAACGATTATATGAACTGCCTTTGGGCCGAGCCTACTACCGAGAAGTGCTTGCCTTTAATTGAGGCCGCTGCAAAAGCCGGTTGCGAGTACTACGTTATGGACGCAGGCTGGTATACCGATCAAGGCTCTTGGTGGGAAACAATAGGCCAGTGGGAAGAGGCGAAAAGCCGTTTCCCGAACGGTCTTATTGAGGTCATGGATAAGGTTAGAGAGGCAGGTCTTAAACCTGGTCTTTGGATTGAAATTGAGGGTATGGGTATGGAATGCCCCCTCGCAAAAGAACTTCCGGACGACTGGTTCTTCTGCCGAAACGGCAAGAGGGTTATAGACCACGAGCGTTTCCATTTGGATTTTAGAAACAAAGACGTTGTAAAACACGTCGATACCGTTATGGACGGCATTGTAAGCAAATACGGTATTAAGTATTTTAAAATCGACTATAATATAACCTCGGGTATTGGTACCGACGTTAACTCCGACAGCTTAGGCGAAGGACTGTTAGAGCACAACAGAGCATATCTTAAGTGGTTAGATGCTTTTCTTGCGCGTCACCCCGATATTGTAATCGAAAACTGTGCTTCGGGCGCTATGAGAATGGACTATGCAATGCTTAGTAGACTTAGCATTCAGTCTACTAGTGACCAGTCAAATTATAAAATTTACTCCTCAATTTCTTGTATGGCTCCAACTGCCGTTACACCCGAGCAATCGGCCGTTTGGTCGTACCCAGACTATAAGACAGATAGTGAAGAAGAGGCCGTAAGCAATATGGTAAACGTAATGCTTGGCCGTATTCACCAGAGCGGTTTGTTAAATCAGTTGCCCGAAAAAATGTTCAATAGGGTAAAAGAGGGTATAGAGTGCTACAAGAGCATAAGACAGGATATTAAGAGCTTCCATGCAGTATTCCCGCTTGGCATAATCTCGTTTAGTTCACCCTGGGCTGCCGGCGGTCTTATTGGTGATAATACGCTGTATTTAGCCGTTTGGCGTAAAGATTCTGACAAAGAAACTTTAGATATACCGCTTGAGTGTATAGGCGCAAACACCCCAAAAACCGCAGAGTGCATTTACCCTGTAGGATTACCTGTTGAGTTTAAGTACAACGAGTCAAACAATACCTTTGCAGTAACGTTACCCGCTAATGATACTGCCAGACTCTTTAAGCTAACGTTTTAGGAGGTAAGCTAATGGAACTAAAAGGCAAAAAAATTAACTTCCTAGGTGATAGCTGGACTGCAGGCGGCGCCGTAAGCGATATTAAGTATGCTTTTGTAAACCGTATTGAAGCTATGAGCGGTGCGACAGTTTGCCGTAATTACGGTGAAGGCGGTACAACTATTGCTAAAATGCAAAAGCCTTACGGCAACGAATATGACCGTGATTTTTGTATGAGAGCAGACTCTATGGACGACGATGCCGATATAATTGTAGTGCTTGGCGGCACAAACGATTTTGGTCACGGCTCGGCGCCTCTTGGGGAGTTTTCTGACCGCACACCCGATACTTTTTACGGCGCAATGCATACCTTATGCTTAAAGCTTTTAAACAAGTATCCAACCTCTACCATAGTTTTTATAACCCCTAACCACAGGGTTGCAAGAATAGAGGGTGAGAAGGGGGAAGATACCCCCAATGCATACGGCGCAGTGCTTTATGATTATGTAAAAATAATCAGGGAGGTAACACAGTATTATGCATTGCCGCTTCTCGATTTATATGCTACAAGCGGTATTCAGCCGAATGTACCTATAATAAGAGAAACTCTTATGCCCGATGGACTTCATCCGAATGATGACGGACACAAAATCGTGGCAGATAAAATTTATTCTTTCTTAAAAGCATTATAATATAAAAACACAACCGCGTTTGCGGTTGTGTTTTTTAAAATTGCGTCCTTTTATCTGTTCCTTATGGCGTCTATTGGGCGTTTTGAGGCTATTCTCTTAACCGGCAGGTAACTTGCTATAAATGCGATAGAAACGCTTATTACCAGCAATAAAGCAATTTGACGGATATTAAAGCTAAGAACGGTAATTAAAATGCCTTGCTGTCTTATAAAATGGTTTATTACAGCGGTAGCAATGCCAACACCTGTTGCCGATAATACAAAGTTTATCATAGCAATTATAAAGCTTTCGGCAAAGAAAATTCTGAATACGTCGTTTCCACGTGAGCCTATGGCTCTTAATATGCCTATTTCTTGCTTTTTATAAGATATACTTATATTTATAAAGTTTGCAAGCATTAAAGCTGCAAATATCGCAAAGCCGATACCTATATAAAGAAATACGTCAGATAATACCTTTAATATTTCGTGTACGGCCTCAAGTTCGTAGGTAACCGAGTTTTTAAGCTCGTAACGAATATCCTCAGTTTCGTTAAAGCAGTAGCTTACTGCTTTTTTAATATTTTCTCTGCCAATTGGCATTGCGCCTATTGCCATATTGTATAAGCCGTATTGCTCGCCGATAAGATTAAGGGCAAACGAATAGTTTAATATTGCGGCTGAGTAAATTTCGTGCTTTTCGGAATCTATTACACCTACAATTTTATAACCGTTAAATGTCTGGCGATTATCATCTCGGTCTGAAAAATAGTCGTATATGGTTAACTCGTAGCTATTTGTGCTAATGATCTGAGCTGCGTTTGAAGCAAGATCATTTGCTTCGTTTGTGCTTTTAAATTTACTGCTTTCTCCATAATTATCAAGCAAATCCGACGATATTATTATTTCCTTTTCGCCCAGCACGTCTTTTTTATCGCCTAACCATATAATGTCATCGGCCTTAAAGCCTTCTAAAAGACCAATTTCGTTAATATGACCGTTTATTTTTTCGCCCGCTATTCTTAAAGATTTATTTGACAGGTTGGTAAAATTCGGGATCTCTTTTGCAAGTTTTTCAATATGACCGTTGCCCACCATTGCCATACCCGTCAGAGAGTAGCGTGATGCATAAGAATACTCGTTATAAAGCGCATATTCAATAAGCTCATCTGCTGTGGTTTTGTTGTCTTTTTGGTCCATTAAAACCTTGTATCTGTCAAAATCAAAGTTGGTATTTACAATACCGCTTATAACGTAGTCACGACCGGCTAGATTTATGGTTTTACCTATTAAGTCTGAATGATTTGAGATTGTTATAAAGCTATTGCCTTCGCTGTTTGGATCACGGTATTTGCCCTTTATAAAAGACTCGGCTGCATGGGCGCTTATGGCTATTTGGTTTGAATTACCGTCGGGAAGAGAGCCTGCGACCAGCGTACAACCCGAAGCGGCCAGATAGTCGCTATCAATTTCAACAAAACCGCTAAAGCTTGTCAGGTATATGTTGTAATCGGTTTTTGTAAACTGAGTAGATTCATCAAAATAACTCTCAAACCCTAAATTATAATTAAACGGATAATACACGCCACGAAGCTTTGTGCCCACGTTTTCGCTTATTTGTTCTAAATCATCAGGGTTAATTTTGTATCCGTAATCTTGGTAGTATTGGTTTATACCTTCACCGAATTTCTTTGTTTTTTTAACCGACGCATAGGTAATATTGGAGTCAATTATAGAGGTAGTGCAGGCGTTTATGTGGTTGTATGCACTAAAGGTATCTACAAGGCCGAACAATCCAAAAGCAATACAGGAAAGTAAAATAGTAAGCACTAGTCTGAACTTTTTATGTTTAAGGCTTGATGCACCTATTTTAAATGCATTTTTAAGCGGCAGTTTTGATTTTATAAGCTTAAAGGGAGTACTGTCAGAAACCTTAATGCTTTCTTGATCGGTGTTTTTAAAGTTTTGTTTAGCAACTTTGTCAATTTTAAGGCTTATGCCGTCTTTTTGTGCGCTTATATATTCGTTAATTGCTTTGCGGTCCTCTTCGGTTAAATGGTAACCCGAGGGGATTTGAATTGTATCATCGTTAAAAAGTAGGGAAGATGTCGTTTGCTCAGCGTCACAAACACGCTGAGTATCGCTTATAACCTCGCCGTCGGCAAGCTCTATAATGCGGTCGGCATATTGCATCGCAAACTCTCTGTCGTGCGATACCACAATTACAAGACGCTCATTCGATAATTTTTTAAGGGTTTCGAGCACCTGTATTCCGGTGTTGGAGTCAAGCGCGCCCGTAGGCTCGTCAGCCATAATAATCTGAGGATTTTTAACAAGCGCACGCGCTATGGCGACACGCTGTTTTTGACCGCCCGAGAGTTCATTGGGCTTTCTTTGACCGTAGCCTTCAAGGTCGACCTCTCTTAAAATATCGTTAATTTCGTTATCGGTAGGCTTTCTGCCTTGAAGCTGAATAGAAAGGGCAATATTTGCGCCAACTGAAAAATCGTCTAAAACGTTGTATTCCTGGAATATAAAACCAACGTAGGTGTTGCGGTAGGAGTCGAAATGTTTTTGCTTGAATTCTTTTGACGAAACACCTTTTATAATAATTTCACCGCTATTATAATTATCAAGTCCGCCAAGGACGTTTAGCAAGGTAGATTTACCGCTACCCGATTTTCCGAGTAAAAACACCATACCTTTATCGGAAAATTTTAGCGAAACGTTTTTAAGTGCCTCAACCGGCACGCCTTTTTTAGGTTTATATGTTTTACATAAATTTTTGGTTTCGAGCATATAGTCACTCCTTTATTTAGGATAATTTCATATTACCATAATTTTTTTTAAAATACTATAGAAATATATTTAAGAAAGTTTTAAGTAAATATTGCACTCCCTTAATTTTTTTGTTATTATATTACTGTTTTTAAAAGGGGCGTTTTAGTTTATGCGAATGAGAAAGAAAAAACATCTGGATGAAAGAATGCTTGAATGTTCAGATTATTTAATAAAAACCGAGGTTGGCGAGCGTGACAGCAGAGTTGCAGAGGCTGATTTAAAAGCCATAGATTTTAAAGTGCTTTTTGGCAATGCAAATCCCGTAGAGTTAGAAATCGGTTGCGGAAAAGGTGGATTTGTTTGCGCAAAAGCAGAACAAAACCCCAATATAAACTATATTGCGGTAGAAAAGGTGAGCAACGTAATTGTATCGGCCTGCGAAACGGCAAAGAGCAAAAACCTTAAAAACGTTAAGTTTTTAAATTTGCCTGCAGAATACCTGTTGCGATATATACCTAACAAGAGTATAGACAGAATATATCTTAATTTTTCTTGCCCGTATCCTAAAACTACCTACGCTAACCGAAGGCTTACTAACCCTAAATTTTTAAAGATTTACGAGCAACTGCTTACACAAAAAGGCGAAATTCACCAAAAGACCGATAATATGGCGTTTTTTGAATATTCGCTCGAGCAGTTATCAGATTGCGGATACACACTTAAAAATATTTCGTTAGACCTGCATAACAGCTCTTTTGAGGGAAATATTATGACCGAATACGAAGAACGCTTTTGTAAGCTTAAAATGCCGATTTACAGAGCCGAGGCATATAAAAAATGCGCTGAATAATCAGCGCATTAAATTTACTTTGTAACTGTTTGCTTTTGTGTAAAGTGTGACATAATAATGTCATAGCTTATTTTTGACGTATAGTTGTTGCAAAGGTATTCGTAACCAATTTTACCCATCGCTTTGGTATCGGCCGAAAGAATTTCTTTAACCGTTTTTACAAATTGTTCTACGTCGTTGCTCTGGCACCACCAACCAAAGTTACCTTCGGTTGCAACGGTACCGATATCGGAATTAACGTCGGTTACGGCTAAAACGGGCAGAGAGGTCTGCAAATAAGAAATAAGTCGGGAAGGGAAGTTCGGAATGGTAAAGCGGTTGTCCAAGAAAATCATTCCAACGTCGCAACCTGCAATCATAGCCTCGTACTCTTCGCGTGGTATAGAGCGCATAAGCTTGATGTTTGTTTTATCTGTCTGGTTTATGTAGCGCTCAATTTTTGAAAATTCCGTGCCCGAGCCTGAAATAAGGAAGAAAACGTCTTCAATTTCGCTTGCGGCAGCATCAATTGCTTTAATAAAGAAATCTATACCCTGCGGCTTGCCTAAATTACCACCGTAAACAAATATCTTTTTGTCGGTCGGTATACCGTAAGCTTGCTTTGTGGCTAAAATTTGCTCTTCGGAAATATTCATTTGTCTAACCGTTATGCTGTTAGGGCAAACCTCAACGTTTTCGGGGTTAACCTGAGGATTATGCTTTATTATGTACTCAACGTTAGCTTTAGACATACATCCGATTTTGTCAGATATGGCATACAGCTTTTTTTCTTTGCGTCTGAAAAACTTGTTAATAATGCTGTTTTTCTTAAACATACCCATATCCACAGCATTTTGCGGAAAAATATCTTTAAGAATTAAATACGATGCTGCGCCGTCACGCTTTTTAACAAAATCAATAACATTTGCAAAGGTAATAGGCGGGGTGGAGTACATTACAAGGTCAAACTTGACAGATGAGTAATATTTCTTTATTGCGGCCTTAAACTGAGGCTCGATAAGTACGGTCGAAATGCCCTTCTCGATTATGTTACATTTTTTTATGTTGCCGATTTTAACTCTTAAAACATTTATGCCTTCTTCAACGCCGAAAGACGTAGGCTTGCCTTCTTTGCGTTCGGTGGGGCACATAACGTAAACGTTGTGACCGTTGTCTCTAAACTCTCGAAGAAGGTCTGTATAAATGCCGTGGACAGATAAATTTGACAGTCTGCCGATAGACAAAAATAATATGTTCATACATCATACTCCATTATGTAAATTTTAAATAATTTTAACATATATCTTGATATCAGTCAATAAAAATAATATTATATGTAAGTGCAATGCATATAATAAAACTAAACTTAAACTCTAAGGAGCAATAAATGAGAGCCAACGGAATACTTATGCATATATCGTCCTTGCCGTCCGATTACGGCATAGGCACATTAGGAAATGAAGCCAAACGCTTTGTTGATTTTTTGAAAAAGGCAGGACAAACATATTGGCAAGTTTTACCTATATGTCCGACCGGTTTTGGTGATTCGCCGTATCAGTCTTTTTCGTCGTATGCGGGCAATCCGTATTTTATAGATTTTGATATTTTACGTGATAAAGGGCTTTTGTCAGAAGCCGAGTATGCAAATATAATTTGGTCCGAAAGCTACGATATCGTAGACTACGAAACTCTCTATTTTAACCGTTATATTGTGCTGAAAAAGGCTTTTGACAGATTTGATTATAAAAGTGATGCACAGTATGGTGAGTTTTGCCGTAAAAACGCCTTTTGGTTAGACGATTATGCTTTGTTTATGGCGCTTAAAAACAAGTATAACGGCGCATCTTTTGACACCTGGCCCGATGATATTAAACTAAGAAAACCCGATGTTTTAGAAAGTGAAAAAGTAGCCCTTGCAGAACCTATAGAATTTGAAAAGGTAATGCAGTTCTGGTTTTTTGAGCAGTGGTTTGAGATTAAAAATTACGCCAACGAAAATGGCATAAAAATAATAGGTGATATACCCATTTACGTATCAAAAGACAGCGCGGATTTATGGTCTGACCCGGTACAGTTTGACGTTACCGAGGATTTTACCCCGCGTGAAGTAGCGGGTGTGCCGCCCGATGAATTCACCGCAGACGGTCAGCTTTGGGGTAATCCGCTTTATAACTGGAAATATATGCAAAAAGACAATTACTCTTGGTGGTGCAGACGCATAGAACACGCCTCTACAATTTATGATGTAATCAGAATTGACCACTTCAGAGGCTTTGATTCGTACTACTGCGTTCCGTTTACCGATACTAACGCGAAAAACGGTGTCTGGAGAAAAGGCCCTGGTATGAAGCTCTTTAACGCTATATCGGCAAAACTTGGTGCCTTGCCGATTATAGCAGAAGATTTAGGATATCTTACTGCATCGGTTCATAGGCTTTTGAAAAATAGCGGTTTTCCGGGAATGAAGGTAATGCAGTTTGCCTTTGACCCCGAAAAAGACAGCGAATATTTACCGCATAATTATAACGAAAAATGTGTTGTTTATACAGGTACTCACGATAACGACACTATTCTTGGCTGGTTTTCTACGGCCGAAAAAGAGCAGACTGAATTTGCAAAAGAATATTTGCGTCTTAATGATACCGAAGGGTACAACTGGGGTATGATTAAGTCCGCTATGGCAAGCAAAGCAATGCTATGTATAATTACTATGCAAGACCTTATAGCCTTGGGGAGCGAGGGAAGAATGAACACTCCCGCAAAGCTTGGCGGTAACTGGCAGTGGCGAATAGGCAAAGAGTGCATAAACGACTGGTTGGCTTGTATTATGTATAAGCAAACAAAGATATATAAGCGCTTACCCCAAGCCGAATCTATTGCTGAAGATGAATAAAATAAAACCCGTATCGGTCAATACGGGTTTTAAAAATTATTTAAGCATAGTTTGTATTCCGTCAACAAAATCGCCAACGGCCTTCATTGCTTTACTTGAGCCTTTAGATAAATGATGTGTATCCTTCATTAGCATTTTACCTGCCACAAGCATTACTGCACCTGCGGCAATGCCAACGCCCATGCCTTTTGCAAAGCTCGAAAAACTTGATGATGACTGCATAACTTAACCTCCTGCAATTTGGTATTTATATTGTTACCAAATTACGTAGGAATATGAGGCTATCGCTTTTTAATTCTTTTATAAACGAGGTTAGCTGCAGTACCCGTAAGCAGTCCCGATATCGCACCGCAAAACACCAGAACAGGCATATAATATAAAACCGACCAAGTGCCCATAACAAAGCCTGCAACCAAAATTTGACCTATATTATGGCAAGCGGCTGCTCCAATGCTTATTCCAATAATACTAAGATGCTTGGATTTTAAAAGCAAAACGGATACAATCATACTTAGTGCGGCGCCGCTTATAGCGAATATTGCGGCCATAGGGCCCGAAAACAAAAGTGTGCTCAGTAAAATTCGTGCAAGGTTTACCGCTATTGCAGATTTATACTGTTTTACAAAAATCAGCAATAAAACAATTGAATTGGCAAGTCCGAGTTTTACGCCGGGTGCTATGTAATCAAACGATACCAAATGCTCTATAAACCCAAAAATAAGCGCTAATGCAGTAAGCAACGAGCAATATGCAATTTTTTTAGCCATATTTTCACCTACTGTATCTGAATTATTACCTTGTTGGGCAAACAAATTATTGTTTCACCACGTTTGTTAATGGGTGCATTTTTAAAACAAACTTTGTCGGGACAGTCGGCATAGCTGACAAAAGCCTTACCGTTTTCAATTGTTATAGTATTGTGTTCTAAAATAATTTCGGTGTTTTTTTCTAGCGGGTATTCGCCGTATATCCGGTTGTCTTGTTTTATTATAACTGTTTTGCCGGCGGGTACAAATACGAACATACCCACAACTAAGCAAAGGCAAATCGCAATAATAGATGCGAACAGTATAATATCGCCCTTTTTCATACGGCACCCCCTTAAAAATAATTATTTTTATTAGTATAACACATCTTTACAAAAAAGAAAAGTTATTATATAATTTATTTGGTGATTTTATGATCAGAAAAATAACTACGTTTTTACTTTTGATTTGTATAGTGTTACTGTTAGGCGGTTGCGGCAATAATCCCATAAATTCTACGGCATTTATGTTTGATACCGTTTCGGTAATCAGCGTTTATTCAGATAAAGATTCTTCTGCGGCCGACAACACCTTAAAATACTGCGCGGAATTTGAAAACATTTTAAGCGCTACAAATGAGCAGAGCGAGCTTTATAAACTGAATAATTCTCAGACTGCAACTGTGTCGGAGCATATATTAAAAAACATACAAAAAGCCAATGAATACAGCGAGTTATCTGACGGTAAATTCGATATTACAATACGTCCGCTTAGCAGCTTGTGGAATTTCAGAGAATCTATTATGCCGACCAGCGAATCAGTTGAAGCTGCTTTAAAGCTTGTTGACTATAAAAAAATAACAATCAGCGGTAATAGAGTGTCTTTAAACGGAACGCAAATTGACCTTGGCGGTATTGCTAAGGGATATATTGCCGATATGGCAAAAATACACCTGAAAGAGCAGGGAGTAGAGAAAGCGATAATAAACCTTGGTGGCAATATAGTTGCTTTTGGTCGTGAATACGACATAGGCATAAAAAAGCCGTTTACAAATGAAATGGCAGCGGTTTTAAAGGTGCAGGATAAAGCGGTATCAACATCAGGAACCTACGAAAGATGCATTATAAAAGGCGGTAAGGTATACCATCATATTTTAGATTCTAATACGGGATATCCTGCACAAACCGACCTTAATTCTGCAACTGTTATTTGCGATAATTCGGTTGATGCTGACGCGTTATCGACCGTTTGTATTTTGCTGGGAGTAGAAGATGCTACCAAACTAATTAACGGTATTGACGGCGTTGAGGCTATTTTTATAGACGCAAGCGGTACTATTCACACAACAAATGGAATAAAAAACACAAAAAACAATATTTACAAAATTGCATAAAATTTTAAAAACCTCCTATACTAATAATGACCAAAGTACAGGAGGTTTTTGTATGATAGAAAAAGAGCTTGGTTCTCTTCCGAGCGGCTTTGCGGTTGCGCTGGCTAAAAACGAAAAAGCACTTATGCGTTTTTCCGAGATGACCGATGCGCAACGCAGAAGCGTTATAGATGGTATAAACACTCTTCACTCGAAGGAAGAATTAGTCGAATATATAAACAAAATTACAACTATTTAACGGCTATTACGCTCGTTTCCCAAGCAGGAATATACGGCTGATGGCGCATGTATATTTGGTAGTTTTCGTTTAGCTCTAAAATTTTTAGCGGAAGTTCAAAAAAATCGTTGGTTTTATGATATGCACTTACCAAAAGGGAAGGTGCATATTTTTTTATTAAATTTTTGCAGCCTAAAAGGGCCTCGGCTTCAGCGCCCTCAACGTCAAATTTAATATACGAGGCTTTCCGACAAACATCGTCGACACAAGCAGTTTGTATTAAATGACCGTTTTCGCTCAAAAACGGATTTCGACCGCCTTTTTCGGAAATATAAGCATTTTTAGAGCTATCGAAAGCCGCTTTGTTTACAAGATTAACGTTTTTTAAGTTTAAATTTTCTACCTTTTCGGCAAGCTTTTTGAAGTTTTTCTCGGCCGGTTCAAAAGCAGTAATTGTTGAATATTGGCTTTGTGTAAGCAGTAAAAATTCGTCAATAGTATCTCCGTTAAAGGCGCCTAAATCTACGTAATCTTCATTTGCACCAAGTTTTATAATATCCTCAAAAATTTCAGCTCTGTCGGTACTGCATTGGTGCAAATATTGGTATTTACCGCTCATCCTATAGTTTAAAAGATTTGTGTATGTAAACCTTGATTGCTCATCGGCTAAAAGACTGTAGACTTTTTCAATTTTATCTTTATTATCGTTAAATGTTTTTGGGGTAAAAATATCTACGTCAAAAAGCGGAACCTCGGGTGCCAAAACCTCAAAACGAGAGTTGATTTGCTCTATTTTTTCAAGCATATCAGCTCTGAAACAAGCAAAAGTAAGCAGTACAATGCAGTTGTCGTACTTATTTAAAATATCGGAATATTTTAATACCTTATAACCTCTGAAAGTATGACCGCGCACGTATTCATCGCTTGCAAAAATATCGTTTACTTTTATACAATAGTGGTTGCAAAGATCCAATATTTTATCCGCACCGTTGCCCATTCCGTAGAGCACAATAGGTAGCTTTTCGTTTGATAATCTATCCCATACGAATTGTTCGTTAATTTCCATATTGCGTTCTCTCTTAGTTTCTAACACCGTGGTGGAAACCGTTCGATTCGGTGGTAAGAGCCTTAAATTCAAATCCCATATCAGACAGAGATTTTAAAATCTGGGGAAGGGCCTGTACGGTTGTAGTTTTGCCGGCGGCGTCGTGAAATAAAACGCAAATCACCCTTTTGTTTTTTGCACCGTCTATAACAGAGTTTACTATTGTTGATGTAGCCATTTTAGCGGCCGAAGCATCGGTCGAATCTACGTTCCAGTCAAAATACGAATATCCCATAGAAGGCAATAGTTTTGTAAGACGGCTCATTATGCCCGGGTTGAAATCGCTGGCAGTATTGCTGCTGCCACCTGGAAATCGGGTGAGCATAGATTTTTGACCTGTGTAGCTTTCTACCGTAGCAGATATTTTATTAAGGTCGGCTAAAAAAGCCTCTTCGCTTGCGTATATTGTTTTGTAGTCGTGAACGTTTGCGTGCAGTCCAACTGCGTGGCCTGCTTCGTGAATGTTTTTAATGTACTGTGTTTTCCCCGAGCCAACAACAAAAAATGTTGCCTTTGCGTTATATTCGGCCAATATATCTATAATCTTAAGGGTGTTATTAGAAGGACCGTCATCAAAGGTTAAATAGCACACCTTGCCTTTTTCGGTAGGTGTGCTGTTGTTTTGTGACGTGCCTGTATTGTTTTTGCTAGAGGTTGGCTTAACCTTCAGAGCGCTGTTTTCTTGTTTGAGCGAAGAATTCTGACTTTGTAAATTTGAGTTTTCTTCGGTTAAACTGTTATTCTGACTTTCAAGATCACTGACAGAGGACTTTAAAGATTCGTTTTCTTGCTCGGCAGAAGAAAGCTTATCGCTCATTTGACTATTTTCAAAATTCTTTTGTTCAAGCTGCGATTCTAAATCCTTGTATTTGTTGTTACCACCTATAGCAGTCACACCTAAAATAACGCAGAGCAAGGCGAGTACTACTAAAACTGAGGTCATTATTATGCTTGATTTTGAACTGAAAAAATTCATTTAAAAGCTCCTTTATTTGAATAAAATAAAATTTAATTTCATAGAATTATTGTGGGTGATGAATTTGAGCATAAAACTAAAACCATTGATTATAAGTATTATTATACCGCTTGCGGTAGGCGGAGTTTCAGCGCTTTTAACAATGAACGGTATGCAGGATTTTAAGAATATAAAACAACCGCCGCTTTCGCCACCGGGTTGGCTTTTTCCGGTGGTCTGGAGCATTTTATACATTCTTATGGGTATAGCATCATACATTGTTTACACAAAACGAAAAACCGATAATCGAACAGAATCTGCGCTGAAATTTTATGTAGCTCAGCTGGTGTTTAACTTCTTCTGGTCGATTATATTTTTTAATCTGGATGCATATCTTTTTGCGTTTATATGGCTTGTTATACTATGGGCTCTTATACTTCTTACAACAATAAAATTTTACCAAGTATCCAAACCGGCAGGTTATTTAATGGTGCTGTATTTATTATGGGTAACGTTTGCAGGGTATTTGAATCTTGCAATTTATATTCTAAACAGATAAGTTAAAATTATTTTATATTAAAAGCCGCAATTTGTCAAACGGTGTTGATTAAAATACGTTGAATATTTTTATAACAAAAACCAACTGCTCAAAAAACAAAAGAGTTATACCTTTTGGTATAACTCTTTTTTGGTGCCGGTGGTGGGACTCGAACCCACACGATGTTGCCACCAACGGATTTTGAGTCCGTCACGTCTGCCAATTCCATCACACCGGCATATTTAGTCAGTGGTACAATTATACACAAGAATTTTATAAAAATCAAGTAGTTTTAATTATTTTTTATTCCGGGCATAATTTTTGCTGCTATTATTGATTTTTTTAAGAATTAACGTTAGGCAAAAATGTTAATTTTATCGGGCAAATTTATTTATATAATATTAATATAATATACTTGCAAAATGGTGGCTAATGGGTTATAATAAATTGATTATATTGGGCGCATTGGGTTTGTGCAAAATTTGCTGCGACAAACAGCAATACAAACCGTGCAAAATTACCCACGTGGTAGGATAGATATTTTGAACACACAAGTATTAGAAAACACATATCCCGCAGAGCAAGAGCAATATTCTAACAGGGTAAACAGTCTGCTTTGCGAATATTACGGCTATAGTCCCAAAGCATTTGTTCAGACATACGGTTGTCAGCAAAACGTAAGTGACAGCGAACGAATTAAGGGTATGCTCAAAAATATGGGTTATACTCTTTGTGAGAGCGCAGATGAGAGTGACTTTATACTTTTTAACACCTGTGCCGTTCGTGCTCACGCAGAAGACAGAGTTTTTGGTAATTTAGGTGCGCTAAAGCATCTAAAGCGCCGCAACCCTAAGCTTATTATTGCAATATGCGGCTGTATGGCTCAGCAAGAGTCGGTGGCCGAGCGTATAAAGAAAAGCTTTCCGTACGTAAACATTGTTTTTGGTACACACGTAAAGCATAGGTTACCTGAATTTGTCTACAAGGTTATTGCTCAGTCTAAACGGGTTTTTGAATTGAGCGAAAACAACTTGGTTATAGAAGGCATACCCGTTCATCGTGATGGTGACTTAAAGGGTTGGTTGCCAATAATGCATGGCTGCAATAATTTTTGCACATACTGCATAGTGCCGTATGTAAGGGGAAGGGAACGCTCACGTGACCCCGAGCATATTCTTGCAGAGGCCAGGCAGATGGTTAAAGACGGCTTTAAAGAAATAACTCTTTTAGGTCAGAACGTAAATTCTTATGGTAAAGAGCCAAACTACGGCGTTAATTTTGCCGAGCTTTTAAGGCGCATTAACGACATACCGGGTGATTTCAGAATAAGGTTTATGACATCTCACCCCAAAGACTGCACAACAGAACTTTTAGATGCAATGCGTGACTGTGAAAAAGTAGCAAAGCATTTGCATCTGCCGTTCCAGTGCGGTAGCGATAAAATCTTAAAGGCTATGAACCGCCGCTACACTTCAAAGGAATATTTGGCGTTAATTGACGCAGCCAAGCAGCGTATGCCCGATATTTCTTTAACAAGTGATATTATAGTCGGTTTTCCCGGTGAAACATACGAAGATTTCAAACAGACAATTGAGCTGATTAAACAGGTTCGCTTTATGGCCTTGTTTACATTCATATATTCGCCACGTCCCAACACACCTGCGGCGATTATGGATGACCCTATTTCCAGGCAGGAAAAGGGAAAGTGGTTTAATGAGCTTTTGGCAGAGCAAGAAAAAATTGCCGAGCAAAATATCACTCGTTTTATCGGTAAAACCCTGAAGGTTATTTGTGATGATTATGGCACCGACGGTTATATGCTGGGTCATACCGACGGAAACGCTATAGTAAAGTTTAAAGCAGACCGGTCGGTTTACGGTCAGTTTGTAAATGTAACAATAAACGGCTTTGAGGGCACGCTGATTGGCAAATTAAAATAAGTAATAATTTTTTAAGGAGTATAAAAATGGACGTTATTGAACAAACAAGGAAACTGGGACAAGCAATTCAGGAAGATATAAGATACAAGGCATTTATGTCGGCAAAAAAAGAAAACGACGACAATGCCGAGCTTCAGGAACAAATAGGTGAGTTTAATATACTCAGAATGTCTTTAGACGCAGAGCTTTCTAATGATGATAAGAGTGACGAAAAGGTAAAAGAGCTTAACGAAAAAATTCGTGAAATTTACAATGCAATAATGTCAACCGAGAGTATGAAGCGTTACAACACCGCAAAAATCGGTATGGACCTTATGATGAACGAAATTAACACACTTATAAATCTTTGCGCTGCAGGACAGGATCCTCTTACAGCCGATGCATCGTCTTGCTCGGGCAATTGCTCAAGCTGCTCGGGTTGTCACTAATACGCAATTAAATTACAAAAGGGGTCACACAAATGGCAGAGCTTTCTCCAATGATGCGGCAGTATCTTGAAATAAAAGAACAGAATAAAGATAATATCTTGTTTTTCAGATTAGGCGATTTTTACGAAATGTTTTTTGATGACGCAAAAGTTGCATCTGAAGAACTTGATTTGGTGCTCACAGGCAGAGACTGCGGCCAGGAAGAAAGAGCCCCCATGTGCGGTGTGCCTTATCATTCTTGCGAGGGCTATATTGCTCGTTTGGTGGAAAAAGGCTACAACGTTGCTATTTGTGAACAAACCGAAGATCCCGCAACCGCAAAGGGAATAGTGCGCAGAGAGGTAGTACGAGTCATTACTCCGGGCACCGTTATAGAAGACAGTATGCTCGAAGAGGGCAAAAACAACTTCTTAGCCGCCATAGCAAACGTAAATTCGGCCTATTCTGTATGTTTTGCCGACGCATCTACGGGTGAAGTGAACGTTACCGAAATATCGGGTGAAGAGGTTGAAGCCAGAATTATAAACGAACTTGGCAGATTTTCACCCACAGAAATCATAGCTGATGATTCTGTAAAAACTATGACCTTAGTAGCAGAATTTATAGAGTCAAGACTAGAAAGCAAGCTTACCGTGCTGGATAAATCTTACTTTAATCCTGCACTTTCAGAGTCGCAAATAGCCTCACACTTTAACGTAACAAATATTGAAACTTTAAATATTGTATCGGGCTCAGCTATTGCAGCGTCTATAGGTGCGGTTTTAGGTTATCTTACCAAAAACGGAATGTCGTCTTCGTCGGCAATAAAGAACGTGAATATTTATACCGATTCTCAGTATGCCAGAATAGATATTAACACCATAAGAAACCTCGAGCTTTGTGAGACAATGCGTGGTAAAAGCAAGCGTGGCTCGCTTTTATGGGTGCTCGATAAAACTAAAACTGCAATGGGCAAACGCCTTATGCGTTCTTGGGTAGAACAGCCGCTTTTAAGCATATCGGAAATTATTGCACGTCAAAATGCCGTAGAAGAATTAACTGCAGATTCGTTTTTGCTTGGTGAGAGCGCAGAATATTTATCGGGTATAAGAGATATCTCCAGAGTTATGACCCGTATTTCTTACGGTATAGCAGGCGCTAATGACCTTAAAAACTTAAGTCATACAATGGCATTTTTCCCGCTTATAAAACAACTGCTCAGCCAGACTAAATGCAAGGTATTACGTACTATACAAGAAGATATAGACTGTATTGAAGAAATTAAGGCGCTTATTGATGCAAGTATTATTGATAATCCACCGACAAGTGTGCGTGAAGGCGGTATTATTAAAGAAGGCTACAACAGCGAGGTTGACCTTCTCAGAAACGACGTAAACAACGGTACCGATTTTATTGCCGAAATAGAAGCCAAAGAACGCGAGCGCACAGGCATTAAAAACTTGAAGGTTCGCTATAACAGAGTTTTTGGTTACTACATAGAGGTATCTAATTTAAATAAAGACAAGGTGCCGGAAGATTATATAAGAAAACAGACCCTTACCAATTGCGAGCGTTATATTAACGATGAGCTTAAAAAGGTGGAATCCCGTGTTTTAGGAGCTAAAGAAAGGGTTGTACAATTAGAGTACGAGCTTTTTGAGCAAGTTCGTACCGCAACGGCTAACGAGCTTGTAAGATTCCAGAAAACCGCTAACGCTATAGCAAAGTTAGACGTGCTTTGTTCCTTTGCTACAGTCGCTAATCAAAATGGTTACTGCAGACCGCAGCTTAATAATGAAGGTATAATAAATATAAAAGAGGGACGTCACCCCGTTGTAGAGCAGGTATCAAAAATACCCTTTGTTGCTAACGATACCTTGCTTGATGTTGGTGAGAATCGTTGCTGCATTATTACCGGACCTAATATGGCAGGTAAATCTACCTTTATGCGTCAGGTTGCAGTAATAACTCTTTTAGCGCAAATAGGCAGCTTTGTTCCTGCAACAAGCGCTAACATAGGCATAGTAGATGCGATTTTCACAAGAGTAGGCGCATCTGATGATTTAGCCTCGGGCCAGTCAACCTTTATGGTAGAAATGAGCGAGGTTGCCAATATTTTAAAGAATGCTACAAAAAACAGTTTGCTTATATTAGATGAAATCGGCAGAGGTACCTCTACGTTTGACGGAATGTCCATTGCAAAGGCTGTTTTAGAGTTCGCTTGTGATAAACGCAAACTGGGCGCAAAAACCTTGTTTGCAACACATTATCACGAATTAACACAGCTTGAAGGCGAAATGACAGGCGTCAAAAACTACAACATAGCAGTTCGCAAGAGCGGTGACGATATAATCTTTTTACGCAAAATCGTTCCCGGCGGCGCAGATGACAGCTACGGAATACAGGTTGCAAAACTTGCAGGTGTACCCGATGCAGTAATCAGCCGTTCCAAACAAATCTTGCGTGAAATAGAAAGCGAAGGCGTAGTAAGAACTGTTGTTGAAAATAATCAGACATCCAACCAGATATCGTTTGAAGAACTACAGGCCAATAAACTGTTAAAAGATTTAAGGGCGTTAGACACTAATGCCATAACCCCGCTTGATGCACTTAAAATTCTGTCAGATTTAGTAGAGCAGGCAAAAAGCATTTAACAAATTCAAATAAATTACTAAAAGGAGGAAGTTGAATGGGCAAAATACAGGTGTTACCCAAAAGCATAGCCGAAAAAATTGCGGCAGGCGAAGTGGTAGAACGTCCCGCATCGGTTGTAAAAGAACTTGTCGAAAATGCTATTGATGCCGGTGCCGATAAAATTACGGTTGAAATTAATCGTGGCGGCATTATGTATATGCGTGTTACTGACAATGGGAGCGGCATAAAAAAAGAAGACATAAAAACTGCTTTTTTGCGCCATGCTACAAGTAAAATTTCAACCCAAACCGACCTTGATTCAATTTCCACCTTGGGCTTCAGAGGTGAAGCGCTTGCCGCAATATGTGCGGTTTCTAAGGTAGAGGTGTTAACCTTTAACGAGCAGGATGAATGCGGTACTCAGTATGTAATAGAGGGCGGCGAAGAAAAAGCTTTCGCTGACACAGGTTGTCCTAAGGGCACAACTATAATTATCCGAGATTTATTTTTCAACACTCCTGCCAGAATGAAGTTTTTAAAAAAGGACGTTACCGAAGCAAACGCTGTTGCGGCTTTAATTGACCGTATAGCGTTGTCACATCCGGAAATTGCTTTTAATCTTATCAGAGATGGCAAAAAGACGTTATCTACTGCCGGTAACGGAGATTTAAAATCTGCTATATATTCCGTTCTCGGACGTGATTACACAAACGGACTTATACCCGTTAACAATTCACTTGGAAACGTAAGTATAAACGGTTATATAAGCAAACCTGTATTCAGCAAATCGTCACGTAGCGGTCAGTTTTTCTTCCTTAACGGCAGACTTGTAAAGTCGCTTACCGCTATGGCGGCAGTAGAACAAGCCTATAAAAACAGCGTTATGGTCGGCAAATTTCCGGCTTGTGTTATAAATATTTGCGTACCGTTTGAATTTGTTGACGTTAACGTGCATCCGGCCAAGACCGAGGTCCGTTTTGCCGATGAAAAAGCGGTGTTTGACTGCATTTATTTTTCAGTGAAAACCGCTCTTTCTCAGGGGGATACAAGACCCGAGCTTGAAATTAAACCTAAAAACGCATATACTCATCAATTTAAAACAGAGCAGTACAAGCAAACCAATATAAATTTACCTAGCAGTAACAACAATTCACATCAAAATAATGGAAATTATCTTTCCGAAGAAAGAGTTGCCCCCGCAAAAGCACAAATAGAGGCTTTTACAAAAATATTAGATAATATAGACATCAATCAGCCTATTTCAAATAAGTCTTCTGTTCAGTTAAGAGATAGTGCAGAGGAACTGTCGTTTAAAGACAAAAACGTAATCATCAATTACGAAGAAACAAAGAAAAAAACAGACGTTGAATCGGTTTTGGATGAAACGGATATAGCCGAAGAACAAGAAAAAATTCAGAGTGATGTTGCACCCAAAACAAACGATGATCCAACACCTGAGCCGCAAGAAGATGACGTTCCTGTAAAATATATCGGCGAAGCGTTTGCTACCTATATAATTGTAGAGCGTGGCGACAGCGTTTATTTTATAGACAAGCATGCCGCACACGAGCGCATTTTGTTTAATAAGCTCAAAAAGCAACAAGTAAGCGAGCAAATGCTATTATCATCTAAACCGGTTAATCTTACCAAAGATGAATACGATATTTTAATTAGCAATATTGACGTTTTAAGTGATGCGGGCTTTGGAATAGAGGATTTTGGCGGCTCAAGCGTAGTTGTGCGCTCGTTGCCGAGCATATTGACCGATTCTGATATACCTTTATTGCTCAGCGAAATTGCTCAGGGACTTAAATACGGCAACAAGGTGCTGGTAGAGCGTATGGACGATATTTTCCATAGTATATCGTGCAAGGCGGCAATTAAAGCCGGAATGCTGTCTACAAAAATGGAATTAGAGCAACTGGCCAAGCAGGTTTTAAATGACCGCGACGTACTTTACTGCCCGCACGGCAGACCCGTTGCATTTGAGATAACCAATAATCAACTCAAAAAGCAGTTTGGAAGAATAAATTAGGAGAACCTTATGCAAAAAATTCCCGTTATAGCCGTTGTGGGTCCTACTGCCTCGGGCAAAAGTGACTTAGCGGTACAAATCGCATTAGAATATAGCGGCGAAATAGTATCCTGCGACTCTATGCAGATATATAAAGGTATCAGTGTTGCCACCGCTGCGCCTACAAAAGAGCAGACCGATGCCGTAAAGCATCATTTGGTAGAGTTTTTAGATTGCTCAAAGGGTTATTCTGTTGCCGATTATGTGAGCGATGCAAAAGAAGTCATTGCCGATATTCACGCTCGCGGCAAACTTCCGATAATTGCGGGAGGAACAGGCTTATACGTAAACTCTCTGCTTAATAATATTCATTTTACCGAACAACAAACCGATTTAGCTTTAAGGCAAAAGCTTTCGGATGAATATGATTTGCTAGGTCCTACCGCAATGTTAAACAGATTAAAAGAACTTGATGCCGATTATGCGGCTACACTTCACGAAAACGATAAAAAGCGAGTTGTAAGAGCACTAGAAATTATAACTCTTACCGGCCAGAGTGTGACCCAAGCTATAGAAAATTCAAAAATCGAACCGTCATTATACAATCCGCTTTTAATAGGCATAACCTACAGCGATCGTGAGCTTTTATACGAAAGAATTAACAAGCGCGTAGATATAATGCTGCAAAACGGGCTTTTGCAAGAAGCAAGGCAGGCGTTTGAGGCTAGTATGAACACCGCTGCGCAGGCGATAGGCCACAAAGAGCTTTTTGGATTTTTTAAAGGCGAGCAGACCTTGAACGAGGCTTTGGAAAACTTAAAAATGCAAACTCGCCGATATGCCAAAAGGCAGCTAACTTGGTTTAATAAAAATAAGGACATTAACTGGATATATCCCGATTTAACCCCCGATGTATTTAACGAGGCAAAACAAATTATAAACGAATGGAGTAGATAACGTGACCGGCTCAAAATGGCTTAAAGCAGTAGTTATAATTGCTGCGGTAATGTTTTTTGTGCATCAGATATATGCGTCGTTTTTTAACGTTTTAACAACGTCGGCGGCACTATATTATGAACATACTGCCGGCATTGAAACTACCGGTATTATGATTCGTGATGAGGTGCTCGTAAGTGATAAATCTGTAGGCGGTGTTATGCATTATACCCTTAAAGATGGCGAAAAGGTATCTAAGGGTGGAGTTATTGCCGAAGTTTACGATTCCAAAAGCACGTCACTGGCAATCAGCCAAATTGAGAAGTTAGAAAATCAGCTGAAGGATATTAGAGAAATTCAAAGCTATAACGATATCTCTGCAGTTGACCTGGAACTTTGTAATCATAAGGTTAATACCGCTTTATATGAATATATAAACAAATGCAGCACAGGTCGTTTTGACGGCAGCGCGCAGTACTCGAATGAACTTTTAACCGCCCTGAACCGCAGACAATATGCTACCGGTGAGGCGCAAGGGTTTGATTCCATAGTGGCATCGTTAACCGCGCAGATTGAAGCTTTGAAAACTAAAATTACTGCTCCAAAGCAAAATATAGTGGCGGATAAATCCGGTTATTTTGTTTCCAGCGTGGACGGCTACGAGATGTCGCTGAATACTAAGATGATACAAGAAATTACAACCGATTTTATTTCTTCAGTTAAGTCCGAAGGCTTAAATCAATCAGAATATATCGGTAAAATCGTTTCTAATTATAAATGGTATATTGCAGCATCAATATCACTAAAGGATGCTCAAAAGTTAAAACTCGGCTC
>JAFSCI010000004.1 GCA_017436815.1 Clostridia bacterium | reverse complement strand
ATAAGTTAATCACCTCATAAAAAATTCGCAAGTAAATTATACTACAATATTTTGTATTTGTCAACTCGATAGATTTTAATTAAAAAATTTAAAATAATAGTGGTGATATTTAGTATTATGTGGTATACTTATATAAATATGAGATTTTGGAGAAAATAATGTCAGCTGTTTTAACTAATCTTTTAAAGGGTGTCGACGGTATTCTTTTAAAGGATGACCGCTTTAACACAACCCTTGTAACCTTTAATTTTTATTTACCGATAAATGAGAAAACCTTGGCCGAAACTGCGCTCTTGCCCTTTGTTTTGTCGTCTTGTTGCGATGAATATAAAACATCGGTGCTGCTTAATCGTCATCTTTGTCAGCTTTATGGGGCAAGACTGTCGGCATCGGTAAGCAAGACCCTGGATTTTTTACATATCCGCTTTGCGATAAGCAGTATCAATAACGAGTTCGCACCGGGAAATGAAAACGTAGTGCTAAAGTCGGCCGAGCTTTTGGCCTCGCTCATTTTTGCACCTTGCGTTTGCAACGGCGAATTTTTACAAAAAGATTTAGACCGTGAAAAGCGCAAGTGTAAAGAGCGCATACTCTCTGAAATTAACGACAAGCGCTCATACGCCCGCCGCCGCTTAATAGCCGAGATGTTTAAAGGCCACCCTTACGGACTGAGCAGATACGGTGAGATAGAGGACGTAGAAAAAATAACTACCACTTCACTCTTTGCCGCCTGGGAGAGAATGCTAAGGGAGTCGTACGTAAGAATTATTGTGTCGTCTAAGGATGACTGCAGCGAGGTTTTCGCTCGCGCAAAAGCGGCTTTTTCGGCAATAGAGCGCAGGAATATTCCCGACGTTTGTGTAACCGGCGATTTTGTACCGCAAAAAGATAAGCTTATACGTGAGAATATGGATATTGTTCAGGGCAAAATCGCAATGGGCTTTACCTCAACCATAAAGGGCGATGCCAAAACGGCATTTTCGCTTAACGTTATGTGTGATTTGCTTGGTGGCGGCACGTATTCTAAGTTCTTTAAAAACGTAAGAGAAAAATTAAGCCTCTGTTATTACTGCTCTGCAAACGTTTCAAGGCATATCGGCTTTATGCTTGTAGAAAGCGGAGTGGAGGCCGAAAATAAAGAGCTTTTAAAGCAGCAGGTTTTAAAAGAGCTTGAGGCCATGCAAAAGGGCGAATTTTCTGATGAAGATATTTTATCTTCAAAGCTTAGTTTAACAAGTGCGTTAAAATCGTATTACGACAGTCAGTCGGCGCTTGATAACTGGTATGCTGCAAGGCTTTTAAAGGATGATTTTATCTCGCCCGATGATTTGGCTCAGATTATTAACGGCATAACCCGTGAGCAGATAATAGATGCGGCAAAGGCGGTAACGTTAAGTACGGTCTACGAGCTGATGCCGAGTGGTGAAACTATATGAAACGAGAAATTTTTAAAAGTGACCTTTTAAAAGAAGAATATGTAAAGGTGACCTGTGAGAGCGGTTTAGAGCTTTATATATGCGCAAAGAAGCAGTTATCGTCTGCCTATGCGGTTTTTGGAGCGAAGTACGGCTCTATAGATACTTCTTATATAAAGCAGGACGGTACTAAGTGCGACCTTCCCGAAGGCGTGGCTCACTTTTTAGAGCACAAGCTTTTTGAAAGCGAGCAATTAGATGCCTTTGAGCAGTTTGCCAAAACTGGCGCATACTCAAACGCCTATACCTCGTTCGATAAAACCTGTTATCTGTTCTCATGCAGTGACCTTTTTGATGAAAATTTAGACATACTTTTAGGCTTTGTAACAAATCCCTATTTTACCGAGCAGACCGTTTTAAAGGAGCAGGGAATAATAGGTCAGGAAATAGATATGTACAAAGACAGCGCCGGCTGGTGTGTAATGTTTAATATGCTAAAGGCTATGTATTCGAGTCACCCCGTCAGAATAGACATTGCGGGCACAAAGGAGTCTATTGCGCAAATAAGCAGTGACACTTTGTACGATTGCTACAACACGTTTTATAATCCGTCGAATATGTTTTTGTGTATTGCGGGCAACGTTGACGCAGAAAAAATCATAAGCGCCGTAAATGCCAAAATCAAAAGCAAGCCCAAAATTTTAAAAGAGCTTGTTACCAAAGATGAGCCGAGTAGTCCGAATGAAAATTATATAGAGCAGTTTTCGCAGGTGGCTATGCCGGTATTTTGCTACGGCTTTAAAGAGAGCGGCGAGAAACTGAGTATTCGCGATAAAATTTGCAGCTCGGTGCTGCTTGATGTAATAGCGTCGGATATATCTCCGCTCTTTGAGACACTTACTGAACAAGGTCTTATAAACGATGAATTTTCCTCCGAACATTTTTGCGGCAGAGGTTATGCGGTATCTATGTTTGAGGGTGAATCGCGCGACCCGAAAGCAGTGGTCCAAAGCATAAACGAAGAAATTCTACGCTTAAAAGAGCAGGGCATAGACGAGGACCTGGTAACCAGCGTAATAAACGGAATGTACGGCAGTATAATCCGCCGCTTTAACTCGGCCGAGAGCATAGCAACCCTGCTTGTAGATGCTGCGGTAGATAACGAGCCGCTTTTTGAGGAGCTAGAGGTTTTAAAGACCATAACTAAAGCCGACGTTGAGCAAAAGCTAAGCAATTTAAAATTAGAAAACGCCGTTTTATCGGTAATATATCCAAAGGAGAAAAAAGATGTATAACGTAACTATTTTTGGTATTAACATTACTGTTGACCCCGTTGCATTTACAATTCCCATAGGCTCGGGCTGGCAGGTTTACTGGTACGGCATAATTATTGCCACAGGCTTTTTGCTTGCGGTGCTTTACGGTTTAAAAACGGCCGACCGCTACTCGCTTAATAAAGACAAAATAATGGACGGCGTGCTTATTGTTGCTCCTATTGCTATTTTGTGCGCCAGAATATACTATTTGATTTTTGACGGTGAAAAATTAGAGTCTATCGGCGACTTTTTCGGCTTTACCTCAAAGGGCTTTTCGGGACTTGCCATATACGGCGCAGTTATAGGCGCAATTGTCTCGGGCGCTATAGTTTGCAAGCTGTTTAAAATGAATGTTTTAGACGTGTTCGACGTTATGTCGGTAAGCTTTCTTATAGGACAGGCCATTGGACGTTGGGGCAACTTTGTAAACCAGGAGGCCTTCGGCACACTTACAAACAGTAAGTTCTGGGGCATGCAGAGCGAGCGCACCATTGCAGAGGTTGGTAAAGGTCTTGTGCACCCGTGCTTTTTGTATGAATCTGTTTGGTGTGTAATAGGCTTTTTCTTATTAAACCACTTTACAAAAAAGCGTCAGTTTAAGGGTCAGATTGTTTTAATGTACTGTGCGTGGTACGGCTTTGGAAGAGCAATAATAGAGTTGCTCAGAACCGACTCTTTAATGATTGGCAATTTAAGGGTTTCGTTCCTTTTATCGCTTATTATATGCATAGGCGCACTTGTAACCCTTGGATTTAAGCTTAAAGGCGGTTTTGTATCGGCAAAGGTAAAAGCACAGGAGCAGGAATACGTACCTATGTTTGCCGATATAGAGGACACCGAGCCTGAGCAAACCACCAATACAGGAGAAGATGAAAATGGCACAGATAATTGATGGAAAAAATATATCGTCACTTGTAAAAGAGGATGTTAAAAAAGAAATCGAGGCCTTAAAGCAACAAAATATTAAGGTTTGCCTTGCGGTTATAATTGTAGGCGACGACCCCGCAAGCAAGGTTTACGTCGGCAACAAGAAAAAGGCCTGCGAAGCAACGGGTATAGAGTCGTTAGAATACGCTTTACCCGCCGACACAACCGAAGAAGAGTTACTCTGCCTTATAGAAAAATTAAACAACGACCCTGCGGTTAACGGAATACTTTGTCAGTTACCGCTCCCAAAACACATTAACGAAAAGCGTGTAATAAACACAATTTCGGCAAAAAAAGACGTAGACGCTTTTCATCCCGAAAACGTAGGTCATATTATGATTGGCGACTACACATTTTTACCCTGCACACCCGCAGGCGTTATGGAGATGTTAGAGCGCACCGGTATAGAGGTTCAGGGTAAGCACTGCGTAATAGTGGGCAGATCTAACATAGTGGGCAAGCCCGCCGCCGCTCTTATGCTTAATAAGAGCGCAACCGTTACCGTTTGCCATTCGAAAACCGTAAATTTAAAAGAGATATGCCTTACTGCCGATATTTTAATTGCCGCAGTTGGCAGGGCTAATTTTATAACTGCCGATATGGTAAGGCAAGACGCTATAGTTATTGACGTCGGCATAAACCGCAACGAGCAGGGCAAGCTTTGCGGTGACGTTGATTTTGAAGCCGTTAGCCAAAAAGCATCGCACATAACCCCCGTACCCGGTGGTGTTGGCCCTATGACAATAGCTATGTTAATGAAAAACACACTTACCGCAGCTAAGCAGCAGAATAATTTAATTTAGGGTAGAGCGAACAATCAAAACCCGCTTCAAAGTGGCTTATTTCGGCGCTTTTTACCCAATCCATTCTTGTAAGGCGTCAGCCTTACTTCGCCCGTATTGAATAAAAATCACTCAAAATCTTCTCACTTTGAAGTCGAAGATTTTAAAAAGAGCGGATTTTCGTTCAGACGAGGCACAAAACACAGTTAATCCTGTCGGATTAACGAGTATTTTAACAAAGTATGAGCGAAAATTCGCATTTTTAAAACGGATTTCGGATTATTCGCTCTACCCTAGGTGAACGTTTTGAAGCTGAAAAAACTTTTAGTAAGCCTTTTAATTATAATTTTAATAAGTGTTAACGCATCGGCTCTGAGCATAGAGGAGCATTCTCTGGACCTTGAAATCGGCGACGAATACACCGTACTCACACCCGATAATTTAAAGAAAAACCAGGACTTTATAAAAAGTCTTGGTCATTCACTTACCTCTATGCAGACCTTTTTTAAGGACAACGGGGTTTTGCTTTTTGCGGCCAATGAGGACAACTCAAAGCAGATAAAGCTTACCTATAATCAGACCGATTTTTCTCGGCAAATCGGCTCGCTCAGAACCCTTTCCGATGAAAAGCTTGAAGAAATATCCGGTCGGATTTTAGGTGAAGAGGTAAAGGACAAATATAGTCTGTTCACGCCTGAAGACGACAATATGAAAATGTACTGTGTAGCATCCAAGGGGCTTGACAACGGCGGAATTCACACCACCGTGCAGTATTTTACCATAATAAACGGCGGTATATATAATTTGTCGTACTCCGAAAGCTCGGCAGATGCAAAAGCGGTTTCTCAAACTGCGCAGGAGCTTGTTTCAAAGCTTCAGATAGTCGATAAAGACACAGCGCCTACCGCAAAAGATTTCGGCGATACAGTTATGCTTATTCTTATTGCAGTTTTAATTTTGGCAGCCGTTGCGGTTGCGGTTTATATAATAGTAACCTTTGTTAAAGACGCTAAAGGCAAAGGTGATACACAGGATGAAGCTTCTGTTATACGCCGAAGAAGGTTTTAACCCGGGGGGAGTTTTATGAAAAAGCGAATAGCCCTTACGGTTTTGGTTGCTGCAACTGTTTTTATAGTGTTGTTTTCGGTGCTTTGTTATCCGGGCCAATATTACATAAACTCTCCGTCGGGTGAGCTTTTGTATGAGTTCGGTACGGCCGACATTACCAAAACTAACGACTGCGTTATAGATGAAAATCAGATAGTAACCGATTATTCGGGTGACCCATATATTCAGTTTAGCGGATTTTCTACAAAGGCAGAATGTATTGTTATAAATATGAAGTGGCTGGATAACGGCTCGGATATGCTTTTGTATTTTGATAATTCGGAAGATTTAAAGGAACAAGACTACGTCTTTGTGCACCCGAATGCCGTAATAGATGATAACGTCTTTATCAGAATACCCGAAAACACCGAGTATAAAAGTATAAGACTTAAATCTAAAAGCGCATACGTATTAAACAGAGTACAGCTTTATGAGGAATGTGAAATTCTGCCTATCAGCACTCCTATTTCGGCAAAGAGGTACATATTTATAGCGCTTGCAACCGTTTTTATGGGCGTGGCCGCATATTTTTGTGATGCAAAATTTTTGCTCAGCAAAAAGATGTACGACTACACAAAGCCTCGCATAAAAAAATACACCTGGTATTCGGTGGGAATAATTGCTTCGGTACTTTTGTCCATAGCGGTAGAGAACGTTATTTTCAGGCTTTTTGAATCTAACCCGAATCTTGCATTTTTCCATTACGGACGCTTTGCTTTTATATTTGCAACGGTATCTGTAATCTATTCCTTTGTGTTCTTTGGAAGAGCAAACGGTATTGAGATTATAAAAACTCCCGAAAAAATACTCTTTTGCATAATAATTTTAGTTGGCACCTCGCTTATTATAGGTCTGCCTATGGGTCACTGCAGCTGGGACGTTTGCAGACATTACGAGTGGGCGCATAACGCATCGTTTTACGGCACGGCCTATACCACAAGGGCCGACAAGCTCGTTTACGATATGAACTGGGTGTCGTGGCCTACGTATGACAGGGTGCTAAACGATAAGCATATTGCTCAGCTTAACGAGTTTGGTACTATGTATTTAGGTACCGCCGATGCTTCTACGCTTACTCCACACCTGCTGAGCGGTATATTTATTGCGGTTGGCAGACTGTTCGGCGCTACGTTTTATCAGCAATTTTTGCTTGGCGAATTTGCTATTTTGCTTACATACGCTACCCTTGTGTATTTTGCCGCAAGGAAGCTTAAAAGCGGTAAGATGATTTTATCGGTAATAGCCTTGCTTCCCACCAATCTGTTTATGGTGTCTAATTATTCGTATGACGGTTGGGTAACCGGTTTTGTAATGCTTGGTACCGCATATTTTGCGGCGCAGCTGCAAGAAAGGGAAAAGGGCTTCTCGCTTTGGGATACCTTAATAATGTGCCTTGCATTTGTGCTTGCGTGTCTGCCAAAGCTTGTATACTTTACTATTTTACTTATTCCGCTTGCCCTCAGAAAACCGAGCTTTACCAAAAAAGATTACAAGGTTTATTATTCAACCTGCATAAGCAGTATGCTGCTGCTTGTTGTATTGCTTGCGGTAAGGTCGATCTGGTCCATAAGCTCGGGCGGTGATACCCGAGGCGGCGCTGTGGATTCTATGGCGCAGTTCGGCTTTATTTTAAACAACGTGTTCGATTACGCCAAAATACTTTTTAACTTCCTGTTAGAGTATTTATCCCCATTTAAAGCATATAAGTATATAACAAACTTTGTCCACGTAGGCTGGGGAGTTTTGGCGCCGCTTTATATAATCCTTATGGCAGTTACCGCCTTTACCGATAAATCGGAATGCGAACGATTTAAAGGACAGAATAAAATAAGGGTGCTTTCAGTAACGTTCTTTATTTTAACCTGTATGATGATGGCCACGGCGTTTTATATTTCGTTTACCGAGCCCGAAAGCCGTGTAATACTGGGCTGCCAGCCAAGATATATAATTCCTCTGTTGCTGCCGCTGCTTTTGTTTATCGGCAATCCGGGAATAAAAAGGTTTGCAAACAAAAAATGGTATAATATGCTGATAATGTGCTTGCTTGGAGTCGGCTCACTGTCTAACCTGTTTGTTTTAACCGTTTTTAATTATTATTAAATTTTAAAAACCGTGTCGTTCGACACGGTTTTTTGCATTTATTTGACCTGTCTTACATATATATTAACAAAGATTTAAAAAGGATAGGTGATTTAAATTGAAGACATTTTGCCCTGAAGGGTGGCTACAAAATAAAAAAGAAAACAAACGGCTTATGCTCACCCCAAGCACTTTGACCGAAGCGCATATAAACGGCGAGATATTAGAGTCGATAGCCTTAATGTGCGATGCCGAGCACAATTTAGTGGTGAATCTTGGCTGTATGAAGGGAATTATCCCGCGTGAAGAGGGAGCAATAGGTATCGGGAGCGGCAAAACCCGAGATATTGCGCTTATATCAAGAGTAGGCAAACCCGTAAGCTTTATGGTTACCGATTTAAAGTTTGATGAAGACGGTAACCCCTACGGTGTGCTCTCTCGCCGAAAGGCTCAGCTTAAGTGCATAGAGCAGTATATCTCGGCGCTGTCGGTTGGCGACGTTATAAATGCAAAGGTAACCCATCTCGAAAGCTTCGGAGCGTTTTGCGATATTGGTTGCGGCATAATTGCGCTTTTGCCGATTGATGCAATTTCGGTTTCTAGAATTGCTCACCCCAAAGATCGCTTTTTGCCGGGTGACGATATACGGGTAATAATTAAAAGCATTGCCGATGACGGCAGAATAACCCTTTCTTGTAAAGAACTTCTTGGCACTTGGGAAGAAAACGCCGCCAAATTCAAAACGGGTCAGACCGTATCGGGTATAGTGCGCTCGGTGGAGGATTACGGAATTTTTGTAGAGCTTACTCCAAACCTTGCGGGTCTTGCAGAATCTAAAGCAGGGGTGCAGGTGGGTCAGACGGCCAGCGTTTACATAAAAAGCATTATTCCCGAAAAAATGAAAATAAAGCTGATTGTTATAGATAGCTTTTTTGATTCCTCGTTTCCTCAACCCGTACAGTATACCTATGAAAAAGAGCATATAGATTATTGGCAGTATTCGCCCGATTCCAGCCCAAGACGAATAATAAGCGAGTTTAAATGTTTTTAATTTTTTTAAAGCAGAGTCCGTTTTTTTGGACACACAATATGTATAATAATAAATGTCAAGGGAACACAAAAACAAAATTTTACAAAAATTTTCAAAAAACTCTTGACAAATAAATATCGCTAATATATAATGAAAAACAGAAAAAGAACAAATGTTCGTTTTGGAGGAAAAGCAAAATGAGTTTATCTTATACACTATCTACTATATTTGAAATAGCCGTTGGCGGCTTTATTATCTGGGGCCTTTTTAACGAGGGCAAGCTTGCCGCATTTGAGAAAAAACTTTTCGCAAAAATAAAGTCTTACTTTTCAAAACCGAGAGTAAGTCTTGTCAGCGTTAAGGCAGAGCGCAGACGTCACTGCGCATAAAAACACCATTCATTTTTGTTCCTTTCTTTTACCACCATATTACACCGACACCGCCGTAGAAAAGCTACGGCGGTGTCGGTGCTTTTTGGATATTTTAATTTGTTGACTAAAATTTCCTTTTGAGGTATACTGTTAATTAGTGTATGCATACTAAATCAAACAGGAGAAGAGTGTTTATGGCAGATAAGCTGGTTAGCGTTTGTATCAATTCTTACAATTCCTCAAAATATATATTAAATACGATCAATTCCGTAATAAACCAAAGCTATAAAAATCTTCAGATTATTGTTTTGGACGATTGCTCAACCGATAATACGGTCGAGCTCATAAAATCTATTAAAGATGACCGCATAGAAATACACTCAACCTATACCAACAGTTTTTATACCTATGCGTATAATGAGTCCTTAAAGTACGTTAAGGGCGAGTACGTTGCACGTCTTGATGCAGACGATATGTGGGAAGTCGACAAAATAAAAAAGCAGGTACAGTTTTTAGAAGAAAACAAAGAATACGGCGCCTGCTTTACACACGTAACGGTAATTGATGAAAACTCCTGCAGCTTTGGTGAGGCCTTGCAGCCGTTAAGAGACGTTTTCGATTTTGATAACTGCCCGCAGCATAAAATGTACCGACATTTTTATGATCGCTCAAACCGCCTTTGCCATTCGAGCTCTTTAATAAGAACCGAGGTTATTAAAAAGGTGGGTGATTATGACGTTTCGCTTTTTAATCTTCACGATTTTGATTACTGGATGCGACTCATTACTTTTTGCCCCATATACATTATTACCGAGCCGCTGACCCTTTACCGTTCGGGCGGTGCGAGCAGTGATAACTCTTCTGAGAGATGGACGGCTCATCACACAGAGTGGGTGAGGGTTATTTACCGCTCAATAAATATGTGTCCTGATGAATTGTTCCTAAAAGCCTTTGCAGATAAATTAAAATTATCGGGTGAGCACACTCATAAAGAAACCGAAATCGAAAAGGCTCTTTTGCTGTTAGAGGGTCCGATTATGTATAAATCAAATCCGGTTTTGGGTCTTTATAAGTTTGCAGAGCTTTTTAGGGATGAGGAATATATAAAGCTTGCAAAAGAAAAATTCAATTTTTCTACCAAGGACCTATACAAAATTCAAGAGAAAAGATGTTATATAGATATTGGCGAGTATAATCATTTGGTCGGAACAAATAAAAACCTGGATTTTGCAGTTAACGAACAAAAGCGTTTAAACGAGCAGGCAAACGAAGAGCTTGCCAGATGCGCCAAGTATATAAACGACCTGGAGAAAACTCGCGAAAATTTAGAGGAGCATATACGTGCCCTTGAAAACAGTGCATCTTGGCGCATTACAAAGCCTATTAGAAAAATCAAAGCGTTGTTTAGAAAATAAAAAGAAAGCCTTCGAACGAAGGCTTTCTTTTTATTTTAATTATTATAAAAGTCTTGTTATCATTGTGGTGGCAATTGTAACTAAATTAACCATTCCACAACAACCCAATATTAATCCGTTATATAACTTTCGATTAAGTGTATTGTTGACATATCCGCTGCCGATAACCGACAACACCGGCAACAATAACGGCATAATATATCTGCCTTGACAACCGTAGATCGTATCGTATCCTACACCCGTAAACGAAATGTAGAAAGCGGTTGCGATAAGCGCCGACAGTCCAAGGAACATTAAAATTGTAATGGCTTTAACGCAAAAATACTTGTTGTTGGAATCATATTTGTTTTTATCGGTAAAGGCGGTAACGATCATAAGAGCGACCATTATACCGTGACCAAAACCATATCCTATATATGCCATATTGCAAATATATTCTTCAGCAGAGGCTATCGACAAATACGACCATAAGAATTTCAAAAGAGTCTTGGCGTAGATTAACGGGTTATTAAAGATGTATTTAACCTGAAGCATAGAATTTACGTCTGAACCGCCACGCACATCACCCAAGGACATTACTGAGGTCAGACTTCTTGCGGCAAGCATTAACAACAGAACCAAAAACGCCGATGCACAAATAGTGTAGTACCTTTTTTTCTTTTCAAAATTATTTTTTCTCAGGAAAAAAGGCACTAACAATAGTGGGGCGTATATCTGCTTGGGTACACACGCCAAAGCGATAGAGCCGCACATAACAACGTTGTCTTTTAAACTGATTGGCTTATCGGGTTGTTGCATTTCTGAAACAAAATATGCAATTCCGAGCATTGATAAACTATTTACCAAATAATCATACGAATAGTTTGTGGCTATAAATAAATTGGTAGGCATAAAGGCTAAAACCGCAAGAATCATCTTTCCACTTTTTAGCTTTTTCATACCAAGGTAAATAGCAAAGGCGTATAGCAATAAATTTGGGACTCTGCCTAAGGTTAACCGCCAATAGAAATTCAAATTAAAAAATCTTGCAAGTGCAATAAAAATTCCGCTGGGAATGTGCGCTATAGTTCCGCTGCCGACAGATTCTTCAACAACGTAGTCATCGCAACCGTTTGTAAAAGCAATGTTTTTTTTGTTATCTACGATATTTTCTTTGGACCAATATATATCCTGATTGGTTATTACGCATCTATCTGCTTCGGTGACATAAGCAGGGCCGATATATGATGAATTTAATGCCCAACTGTAATGAGACTCAACGTCCCACGAAATGTGTCCGAACGGGGATGCAAAAATCATTACTGTACCGGCAATAAGCATTATAACCAAAAACAGCTTTTCGGGTTTTTGCTTTAAGGAGCGCGCAAAAAGTATAAATACCGCCACAGACAAAACTATACCGCAAATAAATATATATCTATAAACGTTAAACCTTTCTCCTGCCGACGTAGGTCCAAACAGAGATCCGCATATAAATTCTATTGCAACGCCCAATAATGCCGAAAGAACAAAAGCGGCAAAACCTATTAGTATATTCTTTCTGTTTCTTTTAATGCAATTGACGATTTTATCGCAAAACTTAAACTTTGCATCAAGTAAAAATACTAACACAAAAACAACTATAGATACCGCTATGCAAATAGCGTATTCCCACCAGAAATTTTCGGTTTCCGATAAAACTGCAACGGGTTGGGTATCGTATACGGTAACGTTGCTAAACTTATACGGAATATTAATATCTAATCTTACGGCTTTACAAAAAGCGGATTCGGAAATGGCAAATACTATTTTTTCGTCGCCCTTAAAGGCTGCCGAGGACGCCTTTTCTGATTCGTTTAGTCCGTTACCGGTATCATAATACATAATGGCGCTAACAGACCGCGTAAGCGGTTCTTTAAGATTTATTGCTACGGTTTTTATAGATTGGTTTATATTATTTACGTATATATTTGCATTCGGGCCTATTATCACAACCTCACCGTCGGGTGATATCTTTGAACCCGAAAGTGAATATATATCATCGGGTAAAAAAGTGCCTGTTGCCTCTCCGTTAGGCACAAATCTTGCCATGGTTTGCGAAGGACACACCATAGCAACTAAACATATGAACACTATGATTGAAAAAAATGCCGAAAACGCACTTCGTCTAATCGTTTCTAATGCATCAACTTTTTTCACCTTTTACACCTCGTTTGTAATCAATATAACCTTTAAACATTGCAAAAAGCTTTTTGAGCTTTTGCTTTTCGCAAATCAAAATTCCTTTTACCTCGGCTTTGGTACAGCGTCGCTCGGCATAGCAATAATCAGGAAACTTTTTTTCGTACATATCGCAAAAATAATGCCTGTTTCTTACAATGTAATAACGCCTCATAGGACTGTGGTTAGAGCCAAAGTAGGTTTTGCCCATAAAGGTTTTGAAAACAACGTCGCCTAAATTATGCTTTAGCTCTACTTCGGGTAAACGCCAGATATCAAATCCGTGGTCACGCAGATTAAGACAATAATCAAAATCTACGGCATCTATAAACATCCAGTCCTTAAAACCGCCTATCTGCGCATAGGCCTTAAGATTTATAATGTTGCCCGATGTCATTACAACGGCGGGGCTGTCAATCTGCTCGAGCTTTTCGTGAGGGTTGGTAATCATTCTGTGAAACGGTGTAATAAGACCGATTTTTTCGTAACTGTATTTGCCGTTTTCATCCTGCTTGCAGCAGGTCAGAAAATCTTTCATTCTCTGAACGCCGTCGTCAGAAAACGAGCTGTCCTGGTCCATTGTCAGCAGCCATTCAAAACCGTCGGCAATTGCCTGCTTTGCGCCCCTGTTAAGTGCAAAAGCAATACCCAAATTTTCGTGGTTGGGCAAATACACGATTTTTTCATCGGTTAGTTTGTGACTATGGTCGGCCGATGAATTATCAACCGCATAAACAGTATCTACGTAATCAATATACGATTTTATGTTTTCAAAAATTTTATCATTCGGATTATATAATACAACGACAGCTGCTAGTTTCATATTTTCCCCTTTATCGTCCCAGAATTCTTTTTGCCAGTCTGAAAACAGCCTTTAACGGTTTAGATATAAATTGAGGCACCTTAATTTTGCTTATAATGCGCCATTTGGCCGAGCCTAAAATTTCGTTAAGCATATTCTGAGCGTTGCTGTTGCCAATACCACAATTGCCCGCAAAGGTGCTTTCTTGCTTTATAATGTAGCGCAGCGCCTCGTAATCGACCGTTTTGGGCTCAGATTTTAAGTCACTATAAATAGCCTTGTATTCCTGTGACATTTCTTGCACAGACTTAAAGCTGTATTTTTTAACGTTTTCGATAGCCTTTGCATAATCTTTGGGATTATTTTTTATATCTATCAGTAATTTTTTGACGTCCTGCTCGGTAGAATCTTTGGGTAAAACCCAACCGAGATTATATTTTTTAACTCTTTCAGCGCCTGCGCCTAAATCTAGCGAGATTACAGGTATGCCTGCCGATACCGCCTCGTTAGTGGTGTAGGAATACGTTTCGGGGCAGATTTGCAAAAAGCAGATAACGTTTATTTTGTTTTTCCAAAGCAGCTTGCTTAAATTTTCTCGCTCGTAAGGACCGTGGAAAATGTAGTTAGCCGAGCTTTTTTCAAAATCGGGATATTCGCTTTTGCCGAATACGTGGTATTCTATGTCACCCTTGGTGTTGTTCTTTATAAGCTTTCTTAAAAGCTCTGAGCCTTTGTGTAAGCTTATAACACCAATGAAGGCAACCCTGAGTTTTCCGTCAATTATGGGAGAAACATCGGTCTTGTTGTTGTTAACACCGTGCTCGATGGCGGTAATTTCAATGTCGGAGTATACCGCGTTTATTCTTGCCTTTGTGTCCTCAGACGGAACAATAACGGTGTCTATTTTCTTTAAAAAGTCGTGCCAGTCGGCCTGCCATTCCTTTACTATGTCGTTAGATGCGCGATTGGTGGAAATAAGACATTTTGCGCAGTCCTTAGATTCCATATCGCCGCAGTATTTACTGTTGCAGTAAAGCATTGTAATAGACGGGCACAACGAATAATAATCGTGAAGTGTAATTACAGAGTTAATGTTATATTTTTTAGTAACAAAAGCAACGTCAAAATAATGACCTATCATGTGGTGAATGTGTACCGAGTCAATAGCGTATGCGCGAACAATGTAATCTAACATATCACCGTATTCTTTGTTAAAACGGTTGTATCTTGATGTGTTCTGTATCTTAAACGGCATAGTTGTTCTGAGCACTTCGCCGGAGAAGTGCGACTCCAATACGTAGCCGTTAGCGGTGGGGAATAAAATGTGAAAATTCATATCATCTATTAAAGACGAAATAATGTCCTTTACGTGTACCGTAGTGCCGCCAAAGGTGTTGTCCCACTCGTGAATAAGCACAAGTACGTTTCTTTTGTTTTTGAAACTTAAATTGTACTTTATGTTTTTGCAAATGTGACCCAGTGGATACGCTCTGCACCAGTAGTCTACGTTATAATAGTAAGCCGGATAGCGCTCTTTTAATATTTGTGAGTGCTTTTCAATAACCCTGTCACGCTCAGATGAAAATGACTGGCTTTCTAGGTGGTATACTATTACGTCGTCACACAGCAGATTTTTATAGCCGTAATCAATACATCTGTACGAAAAATCATTTTCTTCGCCGTAACCTCTGCCAAAGCTTTCTTCATCGAAAAAGCCGAGCTTATTTAGTACCTCTCTGCGAATGTACATACAAAAGCCGTGAGCAGTCGGAAGCTCGGGATATTCACGGTAAGCGCAGGCGGAGAGTATATCATTATATTCATCAATCGTTATGTCGGTCGGTATTTCGTTGCGCACTAGTCCCTGCGGTACCGATGCCAGCGTAGCGTTGTTCGATAAAGCCGTAACGGTGGCAACCTTAGGCTGAGAATATGCGCAAGCACGCATTTTGTTAAGCCAGTCTTTGCCTACTATGGTGTCGCTGTTTAAAAGTAAAACGTCGTTGCCCGAAAGCTTCATACCAACGTTAACCGTACCGACAAAGCCCTTGTTGGCATCGTTTTCAATTACCACAATATTAAGCGACGGGTTTTCATCTTTTACCTTGTTAATATGCTTGCTTATTCTTTCATCCGGACTGCAGTCGTTCACCAAAATAAGCCTGTCCTTAGTCAAATCTGTATTGGCAATAACCGACTTTATACAGTTTACGGTAGCATCGTACGCGTTATATATAGGAATGATAACATCACACAAAATATTCATACTGCACCAACTTATAATATATAGTTATGTTAATTATACCATATATACTCCACTGTGTAAACTGTTTTTTGTTTCGGCCATTGACTAAAATTTCCTTTTGCGGTATACTGCAAGCAGATATACAACTTTAACTTTTAGGAGGGGTATTATGAAAAGCAGCGTTCAAAAATATATTGATGAAAATTTCCCTAAAACCGTAAGATATAACACTACCGATGACGGCACGCTTATAGGCCTGCCCTTTAAATATACAGTGCCCTGCGCATCGGGAATGTTTCAGGAGATTTATTATTGGGATACTTATTTTACCAACGTCGGCCTGCTTGTTCTGGGTAATACAGAGCTCGCTAAAAACAATACCGATAATATGCTGTACTTAGTTAATAAGTATGGCTTTATGCCAAACGGCAACCGAACAGGCTATTTAGACCGCTCGCAGCCGCCGTTTTTATCCTTTATGGTAAAGGATGTTTTTGCCGCTACATCTGATTTAGAGTGGCTGGAGTCAGCCTACAATACTTTAAAAATAGAGTACGATTTCTGGCAGACTAAAAAGATTTTGGAAAACGGCCTTAACGCCTACACAAATTACAAAATAGATTATGACGATTTAGATTTTCAGGTATCCTACGCCCAAACCCGTATGGGCTATAGACCCGCAGAACTTACCCCACAAATAAAAGAGCAAATCTACCAGGCTATAAAATCGTTTTGCGAGAGCGGTTGGGACTGTAACTCGCGCTTTATGGAAAAGCCGCACGAGTTCAGCGCCATTGACTTAAATTGCCTGCTTTACGGTATGGAAAATAATATGCTTTTCTTTAGTGAACTTCTCAAAAACGGGGAGGAGTGCATTTGGCAGCAACGGGTTAGTGCCCGCAAAGAAAAAATGCAAACACTTTGGTGTGAGGAAAAGGGCATTTTTACCGATTATAACCCGAGCACAAACGAGTATTCAAACTACGTTTCAGCGGCGTCGCTTTACCCAATGTTTGTCGGCCTTGCAACAAAAGAGCAGGCCGCAAAAACCGTAAAACAGCTTAAAAAACTAGAGTTCGAATACGGCGTTTCTGCGGGTGAGGCTAATCCCCCGTGGGATTGCTGCCAGTGGGATTACCCGCATATCTGGCCGCCTATGCAGTTTATTGCGTATAAAGCGCTTGCCGGTTACGGTTATATCGAGGATGCCGAGCGTATTGCAAAGAAGTACGTAAGACTAATTGAAGAAAATTTCGAAAAAACGGGAAATTTGTGGGAGAAATACGACTGTATAACAGGCGCCACCCCCAATACCGATTACGACGCCCCAAAAATGCTCGGCTGGACCTTCGGCGTTTATACCTACTTTTGCAATGAACTGAATATTTAACTTTATAATATGTACGGGACGGCGGAAGTGCCTAAAGGCACAGGTAAAGGGGAATAGTGAAGGGTGAAGAGGGAATAGTGAAGAGGTAAGAGGCAGGGGCGCACACAATAAAATTGTTATCGTAGGGGAGGGTCTCCGCGCCCTCCCGTATATCCCCGCACAAATAATATTAAATCGTAGGGACCGGCGGCGCGGGTGTCCGGTGGACACCTTTGCTTAGCAAAAGCGCGTGAGCGAGGCGGGAGCCGAGACCCTCGACGGTCCGTTCTGTTCCACACCAAATAACATCGTTATCGTAGGACCGGAATTTGCCTTCATTAAACTGTAGAAATTTTTTCTTTAAATTTATGCTTTTTGCACAACGAAAGCTTATTAGTTATAAAAAAATGCATAAAACAAAACCTCAAAAATTGTAGGTAATAAACTAAAAAAATCCAAAAAACGCCGAGAATGTCAAAAAAACTGAAAATGGCATCATTCTGCAAACTTTGCTTTACATTTTTTCTCTTGTAATTTGTGCAACATTGTGCTAAAATGTATAAGCCAATATTGCACCTTTTAGGCAAGGTGTATAAATTAAAAGGAAAAGGAGAAATTTTTATGAAAAAGTTGGCAAAACTTCTTTCGGTTGTATTGGCTGCGCTAATGGTATTTAGCTGCATTCCTACAACCATGGGCGCTTTCGCACTCGAGCCCGATGCTTATGCAGTAGCTAACGATATGTCAGATCTTAACAAGCTCTTGGCATACGAGTTAACTTTACCGGGCGCAGGCGAAAAGTACGGTGTTGCTCCCACAACAACATCTTTTAAAGTTGAGACCTGGGGCGGTGCAAGCCACTTCTGGTCTACATGGTCAGGCGTTTTTGCAGACGTAGATAACGCTGCAATGCAAAACGCAAAAGCAGTTGCTTTCTGGGTTGACTTTTCACAGTGGACCACAGCTAACAACTGTAAATGGCATTTAGCACTCGGCACAGTAGAGGACAAAACTGCTGATGTTAATGCTGACAGCAATGTTAACTACCTCGACTACAAGGCTCAGTTCGAGGCAAGCTATCAGGCATTAGACCACGGCGAAGAAACTCAGGTTTACCTTATTGCCGATAACGGCGAGGTTAAGGCCGTTAACTATGCTTTCGACGATGCCGGCGTAATCCACGGCGTAGACTTTGCAGGCTACAAGGGTTGGGTTGTAGCACCCGTTTATCCGGATGCAGACCTCTCCGACGTTAATATGTTAAGAATCAGCAGAAACGGTTATTATGAGACCGAAGAAGCAAACGGCGGCATTAAAATGACCTTTGACGATGTTTGCGCAGTTTACGACATCGAAAGCTTCATTACCGAAAAGGCCGCATTCGCAGATGCAGGCGTTGTTCTTAACGATGCTTCCGACATAAACACAATTTCGTTCAGAGAGTACCAGGCAATGCGCGAGCTCAAAATCGGCAATACTATCGGTGGCTCTATCGACGGTACATACGCAACAGCCAGCTACTATGACATAATGTCTTGGAATGACTGGGGCTGCTTCGTATTCGATTTAACAATTCCTCAGGGCGCAAACGTAAACGCAGCTGAGGGTATAGCTGTTTGGGTTGATTTCTCTAATATAGTTGGTAACGAGCGCTGGAGATTATCCGAACTTCTCGATTCCGAGGGTAACAACCTTATAAACTTAAGCCAAACCAACGATAAATACATTCTCGTTGGCTCCGACGGTAACGTACAGTTATATGACGTTACAGAAGACGGCGGCAACCACGGTGCTGTTATATCCGGCTTCAAGGGTTGGATGATCGTTCCGTTTGAAACTGCTACCGACCTTAGCGACGTTGAGCAGTTTGCTTTCCACAGAAACGGTAACGCTGGCGTTGCCGATGCTGCAAACGCACTTAAGTCCTTCGTAATCGATAACGTTACTGCCGTTAACGACATTAACGCTTTCGTTCGCGCCGAGGCTAACAGATTTGGCGGCTTAAACGCTACAGTTCTTAACAGCTTCGATACCGTTGCTAACATCACTTCTACATATACTGCTACACAGGCTGCTGTTTCGGGCACTTTAGACGGTAAGGGTCTTAGCTTCAGCACCACACGTAATGGTTCAATGACCATTCCGATTCCTGAAACAAACCTTGCAGATTATGAAGCTATCGGCTTCTACGTAGAAAAAGCAGACGATGCTTACTTTACATTTACTGCT
>JAFSCI010000029.1 GCA_017436815.1 Clostridia bacterium | reverse complement strand
AATTTTCTTTAAAAATTTGTCCATAACCATTGCAATGAGTGTTGTGCAAAATTAAATTTTGTAATTTAATTTTGCTAAAGCCACTTAAAAAGTGGCTTGTCGAAGCGCTTTGAAGCGTTTCGACAAACTACAATCATTATAGAGAAGAAGACACAACTCTATGCTACATTTTATAAAACATTTTTTCATGTTTCAACCTACTGTTGCTTTAAATTTTTCTACTATTATTTTGCGCGGTAGAGTTGGCTGATTTTCCATTCTACTGTCAGTAGAATTGGCTTTGTAGCGTTGTTTGGAGGGTGAAAATGGAACAGATAAAACAGATTATTGCAAAAAATATTGTTGACCTGCGTCACAGTAAAGATATAACTCAGAGCGATTTAGCCGCCGCGCTTAATTATTCGGACAAGGCGGTTTCCAAGTGGGAGCGCGCCGAAAGTCTGCCTGACGTTACGGTGCTTATTCAGATTGCTCAGTATTTTGAGGTGTCGCTCGATTACCTTGTAACCGCAGAGCACAAGAGTAAAAAAGAAAAGCTTAAAATCCGCAGTAAAATAACCCTGCAGAACCACGGTCTTATTACGGCAATTTCTTTGGTTTTGGTATGGCTCATTGCGGCCATCGTTTATGTAGTACTCGACCCGATTATAAATTATACGAATCTATACATTTTAACCTTTGTATACGCAATACCGGTTACTTTTATAGTATGGCTGGTATTTAACGCCGTGTGGTTTAACAGCCGCCGCAACTTTTTGATTATTTCGCTTTTAATGTGGTCGGTGCTGGCATCGCTATACGTAACCCTGCTTATGTTTGGCGGAATAAATATCTGGACCGTTTTTGGCGTTGGCGCTATCGGTCAGCTTATAATTATTTTGTGGTCTAAAATAAAGAGAAAGAAAAATCTCTAATCCTTTTGCGGCTTTGAAAAAAGCTCTCTGAGCCCCATTATAATTATAAATGCGGCAAAAAACTTTGCTAATATTTTGGGGTCAATAAATTTTATTATAACGGTGCCGAGTATGGCTCCGAGCATTCCGAGTATGCATACGGGGAATATTGCCCGCCAGTTTATCTGGCCCTTTTTGGTATAAACTATAATGGCAACAATGGCTATCGGAATAAAAAACAGAATGTTTATTCCCTGCGCGGTGAGCTGGCTCACCTGTGTAAAAACCGTTAAATAAAGCAGCAGAACCGTACCGCCGCCAAGTCCCATTGCGCCCGTTACCCCTGCAAGAACTCCGGCAATAAGCGCAATAGCAATATCCATAAATTTTACCCCATTACTTTCTTATAAGTCTTATTCCCGCCCAAAGCATAAAGATACCGAATATCTTCTTTAAAAGCCTGGGCGAGATTTTATTTAATATATAGGTACCGAGTATGGCGCCCAGCACTCCGCCCGGTATAAAAAACAAAGCGTCACTAAACTGTACGTAGCCGTTTTTCAAATAACCCGCGGCGCTGATAATTGCCACGCATAAAACCACCGCTACTGCGGCCGCGTGAGCGCGTTTATTGTCGGGAAGCAGCTCTTTTAAGAGCCACACCGCAAATATTCCTCCGCCCGCACCGAACATGGCGTTGCTCAGTCCAATACTCAGCGAACCTAAATAGAATTTTATTTTATTAAAATTTATTTTTTTCATAGTAAGGCTATTATTCCCCACTTTGCAAAAATAATACAAAGGGTGATTTATATGTACAAAGCAGACCCCAACCGCTACAGCACAATGCCGTACGTTAAATGCGGTGACAGCGGATTTAAACTCCCGAAAATTTCTCTTGGTCTTTGGCACAATTTCGGCTACGCCGATAATTTTGCAAACATCGAAAAAATGTGTCGCTTTGCATTTGATAACGGCATAATTTATTTTGATATTGCAAACAACTACGGCTACCCCTACATCGGCTCGGCCGAGGAAAACTTTGGAAGAGTGCTAAAAAACGGTCTAGCAGCCTACCGTGATGAAATTTGCATTGCCACAAAGGCAGGCTTTGAGATGTGGGAGGGCCCTTACGGCGCAAGACACGGCTCGAGAAAATATTTAATCGCAAGTCTTGACCAGAGCCTAAAGCGCATCGGCACCGACTACGTGGATATTTTTTACCACCATATTTACGACCCCACAACTCCTCTTATGGAGACCGCTCTGGCCTTAGAGCAAATTGTAAGAAGCGGCAAGGCCTTATACGTTGGTATTTCTAACTACCAGGCCCCTGAGTTTGACCAAATGACCAAGCTGCTTAAGGAGCTTAAGGTACCGTTTATTATAAATCAGTTAAGATACTCTATGCTCGACCGCACCATAGAAAAGCGCGGCACAAAGGACGTAGCCGAAAAGGAAAAAATCGGTATTGCGGCATTCTGCCCGTTAGAGCAAGGTCTGCTTACCTCAAGATATTTAAACGACGTGCCCAAAGATTCACGTTTAGGCAAACGAGGAGAAAAATCAATCGACCCTGCGCTTTTAGAAAAACTGAAGAAGCTAAACGACATTGCCGCACAGCGTGGACAAACGTTATCGCAAATGGCGCTTTCGTGGATTTTGCGTGACGATATTACCACCACCGCCCTTATAGGCGCAAGCAGGGTTGAGCAGATAAGCGAAAACTTAAAGGCACTGGAAAACACAAAGTTTACAAAAGAAGAGCTGGACCTTATCGACTCGCTTACGAATTATTAACTAAACAAATACCACCCACTATTGTGGGTGGTATTTGTTTTTGATTTTAATATGCAGGAATTACAAAAGAGCCATACCAGTAATTGTTTCTCAATGCATCCCAGTAATGACCATCGACTGAAATTGTTGTCGCACTAGTCGTTTTCACAGGAACAGTAACCCAACCGGTCGTAGCAGAAGTCGATCTCGCGCTATTTGTGGCCGAACTCCACAAACTCGAAGTGGCAATAGTGCAATTGCCAGTAGACACACCACCAATTGAGGCATTAAATGCCTGAGAATATCCATAATAATATTTTGCTCTAATCGTATTTGTCCATGTAACTCGCACCTGAACACTTGTTGCCGTTCTATTTCTGTATTCAATTTTTACTGAATACGTAATTGCGGCAGTTCCGTTATTCGACCACCATGTGCCACTGCTAACATTTTGAGATGTTGACACCGATGCCGGCACATAAGTAAACGTTATTGTCTTGGCGCTTGTTGAATCCCATTTTACACTTTGTGAAGAAGGTGAAGTGTATCCTGAGAATGATTTAGGTACAATTGTATTTGTTGTTCCATACTTATAAGTTGCTGTAGCGCTACCCAAAGCCGTTCCGTTACTTGATCTATAAACTATATTATAGGTATAGCTATTTAATGATGTTGTAGCATAAATATCCGAAGATGTTAAATTGCTAATTACAGTTATAGATGTAATACCCTTATTTGACAAAGAGTAACCCGTAGAAGCAGTATAAGTAACCGACAAAACATCGCCGTAATATATTGTTGCGCCACTACTTAAGGTACCTATTGTTGCATTCGCATTTGGCGAAGAAGTTCTGCTTACCGAAATAGTATATCCAGTGCCATTGCTCCACGAAGCAGTGTAAGGTACAAGCGTCCAATGAGCATAAATAGTTACATTTTCAGCCACACTTGGTGTTGTCTCTGCAGAAACCTTTGTTCCGCCAACTGCATCGGTGTACCAACCATCAAATGTATAATGTGTTCTGGTAGGAATCGGGAGATCGCCGTAGCTATCGCCAAACGTCAAAGATTTAGTAGCAGTTGAACAACTACCACCGTTAGCATTGTAAGTCAGCGTAAACTGATTTGGTGCCCAATGAGCATATAATACTTGATTCACGTGATTTAAAACAACGCTATCAGCTGTAATTTGAGTACCGCCTTCGGCTTCGGTGAACCAGCCTACAAATCCGTGATTAGCGCGTGTAGGAACCGGTAACTCGCCGTAAGATTGACCGTAATATGCACGAATCTCTGTTGTAATCTCTGAACCACCATTAGAATCGAATGTCATAATAATCGAAGACATATATTGTTCAAATTCTTCAGTAGAAATTGAAATTACAGAACCATCGCTGATATTCAACAATGACGTTCCGTCTATTGCTCCGCAACAAAGCAAATCTCCGTCTACGATTAACTTACTTGAAATAGCAGCGTTTTGAAGAGAAAGATGGACATTCTTGCACAAAACTGCATTGTCGCCCTTTGAAGACAAATTGTTATTACCATAAAGCTTAACTTCAGTGTTTTCACACGGCAGAATCAAAGCAAATCCAGGCGCATCCTGTACAGTTACACGGTTGAGCGTAACCTTTTCAGATTCAAGCTTTAAAGGAGTATCTTTGTTTTCAACCAACGAGAAGTTACTTAGGAACGTTTCGTCTGCCTTTGACTCAATTTGCAGATTCTTATAAACCGATCCGTTACTAATCAATGTGAAACATCCTGTTTCTCCCGATACTTTAATAACCTTGTCATCTATAGAACCGCTCAATTTAGAAAGATTGAGTGTAATGTCATTAGCGCCACTATTTATTACAGCATCAACCACATTCGGATTTGCTGCCATAACCACAAGCTTACTAACACCCTCAAAAGCTCCATCACCCAGATATGTCACATATTCATCTATTGTAAATGTTGCTAATGAGCTACAGTCCTTAAATGCATTTGCACCAATCTTAGTTACTCCTGAAGCAAATATTGTTTCTAACGATGTGCATCCTTCAAAAGCTGATTCAGGAATTTCGGTAACATATTTAGGAAGTATAACCTTTTCGATATTGGTATTACCACCAAATACAGTTACCAACTCGCCGTTATTATCTTCGTAATTTGCTGCAATTCCTCGAATCTTGATGGCGCTATACGTGCCATCACCGTTATCGGACTGCCAATACTGAGGAATAACAACAGTTGAATCTGTACCTGTATATCCAGTGATATAACCATCCAAGTTAACCTGCAATCCTTCGCTCTTACCTGTGACTGCCATAATGTATTCATTAGGATAATAAGGAACCTCAAAAGGCACAACGGCATTTTGACAATCCTTGAAGTTAGGATCGGCCTTAGAGTAGTCAAGGTAAGTATGTCTTTCGTTGTCCAGTACAGAATAAGTATAGGTAAAATATGAATCGGTAGCCACATCATAGCCGACAACACCAAACACATGTGCCGTACCTGCGGTTACAAGACGATAATAGCCAGGACGATCAGAAGAGAAAGTAACCTCTTTTGTGGTTACTTCGCCGGTACCTTCAGAGTAGCCAAATGCTGTAGAATACTCATTAGTTTTGCCCGATGTATCGGTAGAAAGCGCCGAGTTTGCAACCTCTCCGCCAACAGATTCAGAAATATTTAGCGTAGTTTTTTCAGATATTTGTTCGGATATAGCGTTTGAAACAGCGGTAGATTGGCTAGACTGATAGCTCTTTTCGTAGCCGCTTGTTGTGTTCCAATTGCTTGAATTTTGAACAGAAACGTCATAGTAAGAGTTAGAATGGCTTTCATCAACCGTACCGATAGCGAAGGATTTTTGTGTGTCCAACTCAAAGCTTTCCTTGTCGTTACGGGAAGCATTTGTTTCAGCCGAAACTGTGGTAGTGTTCTTTACGCCGGCACTTGCAGGACCGTATTTTACACCTGCAGAAAGCTCTGTCTCATTCTTAACGCCCAAGCTTACGCTGGCATCTGTTTCTGTGGAGGTCTTGTAATTGCTATGAATACCAACAGATGCATCTTTGGTGACCTTGGAAGAATTGGATGAAGAACCACCCGAATTTGTGCTCACAAAGCTCGCGCCACCCTGGCTGTTACTTACATAATAATTACCACCGGTAACATTTCCTTGACTGTCTGTTCTTTCTTGAGTTTTACCACGTGTTTCATCGTGCTCAGAACCAGCTTCATAAAGCTGATTCCAATCCTTTGATAATGTCCAACCAGAAGATTCTGTTGTTGCTTTAGATATCATTTCGGCAACAGTTTCAGCCTCGGTTTTTGTAATGGTATTGGTAACCTGATAGCTTTGATTAATGTTGATGGTTTGAGAGTTTCCAATATACTCAATTTGACTTAAAGGAACATTATCAATCTTACCGATATTATAAACAAACAAGAACTGACCGGTTGCATCATCTTCAATAATTGCAACAGGATCTCCGTAATTCGAATAACTTGTTGCTTTATTTCTGTTAGATGTCCAGTTTGCATGTAACGTAATATTTCCTGTTGTGCCAGGCTTAACATTCTTAACAAGGAAGCCGTCGTCGTTTGACCAGCCAACAAAAGTATATCCATACCAAGAAGCATTTTCAAATGTTGCACCGGTATCTACAGTATACTTAACTGCTTCAACAGGAACATCCGGAGAATCAAACGTTACTGTATATGTAACCTTATCCCAGTTTGCGTTTAATACAATCTGTCTTGAGGTTGCATGAGGTTCAATTTCGGTTATTGGTTTTCCTGCTGCTGTTGTCCATCCTTTAAAGATATATCCTGCAGGAGCAACAATATCATTAAGAACCAGACCCTCGTCCGAATAGAAAGTTGTCTCGTTTTTAGAGTTATCAACGCCTACACTTTCAAGATAAGGATCGGAACCATACACGTTATATACAACGGTAGATTCTTCTCTTGCTATTACAGGAATGTATACATCCTCTTTCTTCAGTTCGCTCTTTGCAGAAGAATCGGCAAAATACTTTTCACAAGCCGAGCAGTACCAGTGTTCAATATTGCCTTCCTGAGTATAAGATGCTGCTTTAGCGTCTACGTGTGTCAAAGAATGGCCGGCAGGTATAACTTCATCAGCTACAGTTGTTTCTTCTCTACCATCAATATCACTGAAATATTTCTCGCAAAGCGAACAGTACCAATATGCATCGTTACCATTTGCGGTACATGTAGCTTCAACAGCGGGTATAGCTGTCATAGAGTGCTTACATTTAGGGGTTGAAGGTTTTAATGTTATGTTGTAACCATTTGGGTCAGTAACGCAATCATCAGCTACATATCTACGGATGTAAACAACGTCAGTTGTGTTAAGCACACCATCATCATTAACATCAGCAGCAGCCTCATTAATGGTTACACCGTAGCCACCTGCAATATATCTTCTCAAGAACACAACATCTGTTGTATTTATTGTTCCATCTTCGTTAAGATCACCTGGTGTATAATCTAAGATTTTAATTACACCAGAATTAACCGTAACTTTTATAGGGTTCATATCTTTATCAATAATAGCACCCGTAGTATATGATAAATCTATATTAATTTCATAACCTGGGATAGCCTCTTCAGAAACATCAAATGTTAAAGTAGCAATAACACCATCTTTAATATCTGATTCTTTAACATCTTGTGCATCCCAAGGCAAATTACAACCGCTTTGAAGATTCTTTGGCGGCGTAAATGTCATATAACTCAATGCTTCACCACTTACAATAGAAGTAAGCGTTGCAAATTTATCATCATACTCAAGATTTAATGTCATACCTAATATTCCAGGATTGTTTTCGATAATAAGGTCTACATTAATCTCTGAGCCACTTGCAGCATATGTGCTTTTTACGGATATTTCTGTGCTGGAATCACTATTAGCGAATACATTTAAGAAGCTTAAAGGTATGACCGATAGCATCATGACAACAGCCAAAAGCACAGATATTATTTTTTTGAATCTCACTTCTCTTCCTCCTTTATTTGATTGTTACAATGCCGTTTACAACGTTAATATTAACTGGAGATAAATCATTGTCAATAATAGCACCATCATCATAAGTTAGTGTGATGTTATAGTTTCCTGAAGCTGCATTATCTGAAACATCAAAATACAATGTGAGCATTGTACCATTTGTTACGTCTTCGGGTAATACCTCTTCGGCATCCCAAGGTAATTGACAACCATTTTTTAAGTTTTTGGGTTTAGTAAATGTCATTTCACTCAATGCATTGCCTTTTTCGATGCTTGTAAGTGTTAGAGCACTTTCATCATATCCCAACTCTAAAGTCATTCCCAATACGCCCGGATTATTTACCATAGTCAATGTAACAGCAATATTTTCACCCTTATCAGCAGCAACCGAACTGATAACTATTGTAGGTCCTACAATCTTTTGGTATTGCGCTACAACAACCATATCAGAAAGAACATTGGTAAAGGGTTGATTCCAACCTGTGAATGTATAGCCATCTCTCGAGGGATTTGCAGGAGCAGTAGCAGCCTTGCCAGACTCAACTTCCTCTGTCTTTAAAACTGTACCATCATGGTCTTTAAATATAACCGTAAATTTTTCTAACGGTACAGAGCTTCCGGAAGATCCAACTTTACCTGCATCAATCTCTGTTCCGTTTGTGAGAACAATGATCAAATGCAATTCACTATTAATATAAGCATTTTGGATGCCCACACCATCTTTACCATTAGTACCGTTTTGTCCATCTTTACCGTCGGTACCATTGGTACCGTTTGTTCCGTTGATACCGTCTTTACCTTCGGCTTTTATACCGGTGTTTGTTTCACCAATCCACCAAGTACCATTAAGAATATACGGTGTTTGGCCATCTATACCGGGATCGCCTTTGTCACCTTTATCGCCCTTTATATAAGCAATCTTTTGAGCATCATCACTATTAGTATAGGTTACATATAAAAAACCATCATTGTCAACGCTTACTTCCTTTATGCCTACGCCATCTTTACCATCGGCACCTTTTTCGCCTCTGATGGGGCCGAGTGTTTGAGTGCCATCATCTGTAAAGGTTAATTTAAGCATATAATCATCGGTAAGTTCTACTGATTTAATACCAACACCGTCAGCACCGACAACCTTATCTAAAGTAACAACATTATTATCAGTATAGGTAATAACCAGCTTACCTTCGGCATTTATTTCAGTTTTAGCAATACCCACACCGTCTTTACCCTTGATATTACCAAGGTTTATAACAGTATCATTATCAAGCGTGACAGTTAAAATGCCCTCTTCAGACACAGTAACATCCTTGATTCCTACGCCATCTTTTCCATCTTTGCCGTTAGTGCTGTCAGTTCCGTTCGAGCCATCTTTACCAACTACAACGCCAACATCAATTGTTGTATTATTAGAAAGTTTGATAATAAGATGGTCATTTTCATCGATTTCAGCACCACTTACACCAACGCCGTCCTTACCATCAGCACCTTCTGCTTTTACACCGGTGTCAGTTTCACCGATCCACCAGTTGCCGTTTTTAATATAAGGTGTGTCGCCATCGACACCATCTTGGCCATTCTGACCGTCTTTACCGTTTTGGCCATTCTGACCGTTAGCACCATCTTTGCCTTCGGCTTTTACGCCTGTGTCAGTATCACTAATCCACCAGTTACCATTTTTAATATAAGGTGTATCACCATCGACGCCATCTTTACCGTCCTGGCCATCAGATCCATCAACACCGTCTTTACCATCTTCGCCGTCAGTACCAACAACTACGCCTACTGTCTTTTGTGTGTTATCGGAGAAGGTTAAAACAAGTTCATTATCAGCATTAATAGTTGCATCTGTTATGCTAACACCATCAGTTCCGTCTTCGCCATCAGCACCGTCGGCACCATCTTTACCATTTTCACCAGTTGCCTTGACTCCGGTCGAAACCCAAGTCTTGCCACCATCCGTGGAAATTGCCCACTCGTTTGTGGTGCTATTTATCTGCACACGGGGAGCGTTAGCACTGGTTCCGGCTCCACCATTGTCACTTACAATTACACCGAGGTTATCGGTTGTATCATCAGTATAGGTGATAACAAGTTCGCCAAGAGCGTTAACTTCGGTGTCCTTAATGCCACGGCCATCATTACCGTCAGCACCGTTTTTACCATCCTCACCGTTGGCACCAACTACTACACCAAGATTTTTCTCAGTATTATTAGAGAATGTAAGAACTAACTCGTTTGCAGCATTTATAGATGCACCGGTAACGCTTACGCCATCCTTGCCATCAATACCATTAGTGCCGTTTATACCATCCTTGCCGTTGGCTCCGTCTTTACCATTGACACCATCTTTTCCGTCGGCACCTTTGATGCATCCAAGATTCAAGGTAGAGTCATTAGTTAACGTTATAAGCAGTTCACCAGTATTGGAAATTTTGATATTTTTAATACCAACTCCATCTTTACCGTCTACGCCATCTTTACCATCGACACCATTTTGGCCATCTTTACCATCAGCACCGTTCTGACCGTTAACACCAACAACTACGCCAAGATTGTCTACTTGATTATTAGAATATGTAATAACCAATTCACCTTTGGCATTAATTTCAGATTTAATTACACTAACTCCGTCTTTGCCGTCAGCGCCATCTTTACCATCTGTACCATTTGCGCCATCGACACCTTGTGCTTTTACACCGGTATCAGTTTCGCCAATCCACCAGTTACCGTTCTTAATATAAGGTGTATCGCCATCGGTACCATCTTGACCATTTTGACCGTTTTGTCCATCCTGACCATTGGTGCCATCCTTACCTTCGGCTTTGACACCGGTATCAGCATCACCGATCCACCAATTGCCATTTTTAATGTATGGTGTTTTACCGTCAACTCCATTAGCGCCGTCCTGACCGTCTTTGCCGTCAGCACCGTTCTGTCCATCTTTACCATTAGCTCCAATAACTTTTCCAAGGTTAGAGCGCTGATTATTAGAATATGTAAGAACAAGTTCGCCATTAGATGTAATTTCGGCTCCGGTAACACTAACACCATCTTTGCCGTCAATACCATTAGTGCCGTCCTGACCATCCTTGCCATCAGCACCATCACGACCAACTACAACACCAAGGTTTTCTGTTGTGTTGTTGGAATAAGTGATAACAAGTTCGCCATTGTTATTGATAACAGTAGAGATGATTGCGGTACCATCTCTACCATCGGCACCTGCATCGCCTTTATCTCCTTTGTCGCCTTTTGCGCCGATTACAACACCAAGATTTGCTTCTTGACCATTAGAATATGTAAGAACAAGTTCTCCATTTGCGTTAATTTTGGATGAAGTAACGCTTACGCCGTCTTTGCCGTTCATGCCAACAACTTTATCAAGGTTTACGGTTTTGCCATCGGAGAAACCAATAACCAGTTGTCCGTCAGCGTTGATATTTGCAGTTGTAATGCTGATGCCATCCGCACCATCTTTACCATCAACGCCATCTTTGCCGTTGGCTCCATCCGTACCATTGGTGCCATCTTTTCCATCAACACCATTTGTACCAACAGCAACACCAAGATTCAAAACTGTGTCATCGGAAAGAGTTAAAATCAATTCTCCTTTTGAATTAAATTCTGCATTTTTAATGCTTACTGCTTTATCTGCAGTTGCCTTTAGAGAAGCAATCCACTCATATTCAGTACCCGAATAGCCATTATCCACGGCAACCTGATAAGCAGATTTTCCCTCAAGAGATTTTAACCACTCTTGTACAGTCCCTTCATAACCGTATTGTACAGCAAGTTCATATGCCGACAAGCCGTTTTCAATTGTAGTGGATACCGGAACTGCATTTTTATCCACCAACAATGTGGTTCCGACAGATATTCCGATGACCAATATCACCGTAACCACGACCGCAATTATCTTTTTCGCCATTTGACAACCTCCACTGGTCAAATTTTACATTGCTTTTAATTTTGAAGCAACATAATCTATATTATGTTGTACTCGATAGCAAAAAAAAATAGCCCGTAAATATTATTTTAACAACATCGACTTAATTGAGTGCAAAAAACTAAGCCTTTTCTTTTTTTAACTATAAAAAGGCTTAGTTGTGTTGTGAAAATTTCGAATGATTATTAAAAATCACACTTTTTTGTCAAAAACTCTTGTGTTTTTAACAAAAAAGTGATACACTAAACTGGTATGATAGGTTTGGCGTAGTGTTTTTGCCAATCTGTTATAACATAATATAGATTATGTACTCGTCGCCATTTTTTGTGACTATTTTTATATTATCAACCGCATATTTTCCATACGCTTACGATGTTCGTTACCCGTAGTGATAATATAAATGCGTGTGGTATTAATACTGCTGTGACCAAGAATATCGGCAAGTTTTACTATATCCTTTTCAATGCCGTAAAAAGTGCGAGCAAATAAGTGGCGCAGATTATGCGGGAACACCTTGCTTGGATTTACTCTAGCCTGTTCACACAAACTTTTCATTTCCCGCCAAATATTAGTACGGCTCATTACCTTTCCGTTCCGCGTTATAAATATGGCTCCCGTTGTAATCTTTTGCTCTGCCGCATAGCAGAGCAATTTTTTTTGCAGTTCTCTAACAATAAACACCGAGCGTATTTTTCCTTTGAGAGAAACAAGCGCTTCACCACACTTTACCGCTTCAACCGTGATATATTGCAATTCGCTAACACGAATGCCCGTTCCACATATTGTTTGTATTAACAAATTTAAACGCTCATTACCTTTTTGTTTAGCCGCATTTACAAGTCGCGTATATTCAGCTTTTGTCATCTCCTTTTCTTCAGAACAATAGATCTGCCGTTGAAGTTTTATCGATTTCACTTTCAAATCTGACCATCCAAGAAATGAGAACAGGCTATTGATAGACGCGAGCATTGAATTAATACTGCGCGGCGCATAGCCTTCTGAAATCAATTTGCTCTTATAGGCAATCACTCTTTCCTTTGTTATCTCCGTTTCGCCAACATAGGAAAAAAATGCCCTTACATCACGGATATATTTTTCAACAGTATTTTCGCTCTTTTCCTCTCTTTTGAGATGTGCGGCAAATATTTCAATTTGTTTTTTCGTTACGTTTTTTCTGTTCATCGTATTTACCTCCGAATTTTTTCTTTTATTTTACCCGAAAATTATGATTGTGAATCGTCATTATAATTCTAGGTAAATACACATGCAAAGTCCAATGCTCCAATTTTGCACATAAACAAATATCCACCCGCATAGCAGGTGGATATTTGTTTTGTTAATTTGAAAATGTATCTTTAATAAACTGCGAGCCGTAGTTATACTCGGCTATTATGCGGTCGAGTTCTTTTTGACAGTTCTCATTAAACTCGTTAAGGTCGATGCTCTTATAATAATCGTATATTTTATCTAAAAAGTCATCATTATTCGGGTTGCAGGAAATGCCAACCTTTGCATCTTCTATGCACTTGGCCATAAATGCGCCCTCGGTGGCGATTTGCGGCAGACAAAATACAAGTCCGTCATAATACTTATTGGCCATAGAAAGCATTGTATTGGTGCTGTAGAAAACGTTGTGTATAATATCGGCATTCTTGCTGAACTCGTAGCGGTCGACCGGCTTGTACTCGCCGTGGAAGAAAACGTTATCGGCTCCTATTTGCTTTGTGTATTCCTTTAAATCCAAGGCGCATTTTTGTTCTCGGCCGTAGTAGTGAAGCTCAAATCTGTTATCGGCGGCAATTTTGTCGATTATCTTTTTATTAAGAGCAGTATGGCGGGCAAGTCCCCAATAGGCAATTCTTATTTTTTCATCATCGGCTCTGGTGTGAGGTGGGCGGCGGTGATTTAAAGAATCTGAAAGCAGGTTGTGGGAGTTAATTAGCTTCGAGTGATTTTCTTTAAAGAAATTTTTCTTAAAGCCGCCGCTGCTTATAAAGGTTGCCTTTGAATTTGCGGCCAGTTTATTGATTATCTTTTTATAAAAGCCGTAATTTTCGTAGGTTAAATCACGGTAGTCGAATATATATTTGTCCTTGAATTTCTTTGTAAGAATGTTTGCATTCAAAACTCCGGGGAAAGAATGAAGGGCAATAACAAAATCGAACTTCTCGCTTTTAAGCACCCGGCTCACGAATTTTTTGTACTTTATAAAGCTGAATATTTTAGACGACGGGCTGACCTCATCCTCCTGATAACACCTAAACTCGTGAAAGGTTATGTTAGTATAGGCGGATAAATCTTCATCCTTTAAATCTCTGTTCCAGTAAACTAAGTGTATTTCGTTATTCTCTTTGGGGATATTTTCTAAATAAAAGTTAAGGTATGGCATATATTTTACCTTTGCCATGCCGATCATAAGAATCTTCATCACTTTATCCCTTTCATCTTTGTTTAATCTCTTGAGCATTTTTCGGCGTCTATGGCTATTACAAGCATAAGCGCCGAAAGCGCGTTTGAATCGTTATAAACGTTTATTTCGTAGGTGTCGGTCCAGTTAAAAAACTGCTTTTCTACTTTTGCTACGTTGTTGCCGAACGAGTCGCTTATAAAATAGTCAAACTCGAACAAATTGCCCTCTACCTGCCAGCCGTTATAGTCTATGCTGAACTTAGGCTTAAAAAAAGAGAACTCTTTGGTTATGCAGCCGACGTAGTTATCGCGCGAATAAATCTCGAACCTGGGTAAAAAGGTAAGAATTTTTTGTTTTACGCAACCGACCTCGTCACCCATAGCGTTATAAATTTTAAACATATGTCCCCAAGAGAGCTGACCCTTTACTCTGAACGCTACGTTGCCGTATTCGTCGAAAATATCGTAGCTGTCAAACCACGAAAACATACGTTGTTTGAAAATGAGCTTCATTTTACACCACGTCCTGTCCGTCGTGAGCTATTAAGGATACCGAATTAACCTCATCAATATCTGACACAGCTTTTACAAGCTCGGCTTCCTTTTTTGTGCCAAGTTCAATTACCAAATCGAGTCCGTCGGCTGAGATTACTCTCGATTTTACCTTACGGTAACTTGAAAACTGGGTTGCGGCGGCAATGATTTTGTCTTCATCTACTTGCGCTTTGGCGTTTACTATAAGCAAGAAGGGTGATTTGCCTAGCGGTATAACCTCGGCCGCCAAAATAAAGAGGGTAACAATTATGCTTGTTATAACGGCGAGCTTATATAGTCCTGCGCCGCAAACTATACCCGTATGTACCGACCAGAAAAGATAAATCATATCCATAGGGTCTTTAACGGCGGTTCTGAAGCGCAAAATTGCAAGCGCACCTATAGTACCCAGAGTTATTACCATATTGGTTTGCAGAGTCATAATAATCGTTGCTACAAAAAACGGAATTATGCTCATAGCAATATTGAACGATTTTGAATAGAAGCTGCGTTTTGATACAAAGCGGTATATTACAAACTGATAAGCAGAAATTACTGCTACCACTAAAAGCACCGCTAACATATCGGCCGTAGTGACCTCTCGGTTAACAAAGCCTGACGTTAAATTAGTTATAAAATTTTGCATTTTATTTACCTCCCAATTTCAGCCGCTCTTTTGCGGGCAAGATAGTATTTTGAAAACGTGCTTTGAATTAAGCTATCGTCTGACAGCGCCATTTTTATGTATGAGGGTAAAACCTGATTAAATTTTACCTCCATAATATCAGATGCGGTGGCTGCAAGCGGAATTCTTGCAAAGCTCCGATTTAAAAATCTGTCGGTCTGATATGAGCAACAAATATTAGTATCGAGCGTTACTCTAATATCAGAAGTCGGGCAGACAAACGGGTAACGGGTGTAAGCCACAATTACCTTTGGTGTAAAGTGCTGCGTGGCGATTTTTATTGCCATTTCCTTTAAAAGCGGCTCTTTTGAATGAAGAAGTTTTGCAACGTCACCGCTAATTAAGCTCTCGGCTTGTTTGTGGGTTATGGGCACCGAGTCTTTTTGGGTAAGGCCGTTTATTTTTTGCTTTTTTTCAAGCTTTAGCCCTTCGAGAGCGTTGTAATACCTTATGCGGTATTTTGCACGCTTAATATCGCCTGCATCGTTTTCGGCGGCCGATATATTTATATTACTGTCAAAATAAAGACTGTAAACCGTATAGGCGCCAAAATTTGTGTGAGGGTCGGGTTTAAGTAAACCCTTTAAGCGTGAGTGCATAATTTTTATAGTCTGCGGGGTACATATATACTTTTTTTCATGTCTTGCAAAAGCCATATTATTCCTCCCCGAACGTTGTGTCAAGGGTAGCAATGTAAGAGTCCATAAACTTCAAGTGCTCTTTTACCCTGTACCTGAGATCACTCATATCCTCGGCCTTGCGGGCGCGCGGCCAACGCTCAGCGTTACGTATTGCCGCTCCCGAGGAGTAGACCTTAGCCTCGTAATAATTTAACCACTCATCAAACTGAGCATCGGTTAAAATATCACTTCTGATCTTTGTATATCTTTCCTGAATCTGCCTTGCTATGTTTGGCATCTCGAGCTCTAAGCAGCGGGAAATAATCATATCAAAATCGTACTTATTTATGGGGTCGTTGGGCTCTATAATAACGTCGGTATTGGTAAATACGCCCGTCTTCCAGCTAAGTCCCCAGGTTTGATCCAGATCCCAGGGAGATACCAAAATAGTATACTTGCCGTCTCGGTATTTTGCCACAAAGTTTGTGTTCTTAGAGCAGTTGTCTACCGCCTGAGTTATTTTTAAAAAGAGCCACATATCTATCTGGTTTTCTAAATCTAAGTGGTCCTCCAGGTGCTCGACAAAATAATCGTCATCCTTGGTTTCTAAAACCTTATTGAAATTATCGAGCGGTTGCCATTTTTTATAGTAAAGGCCCGAGTGGTCAGTGGGGAAACGGATTTCGTACCTTTTAACACGACTCACGTCATCCTTAGCGCTCATAAAGTCGTTACTGGTGGCGTCCTCGTAGCCTACGGCGCGGTACCAATAATCAGGCATTCCCGAGGTGGTGTTCTCGTTTAAATTAAACTGATTATTATCTATCGGGTACATTAAAGTGTAAAGTCCCCAATATCTGCCGTTTATTAAAACCTCGCACAGCTTGGTTTTTGTGCCGGTGTTCATACCAAAATCGTTATTGGTGGCGCCAAAGGCTGACCATACGTCGTGTGAAAGGTTGGTGCGAACCTTTTCGGGATCGTTAAAAGCGGGGTAAATAATCCAGTCATCATCTGAGCGCAGGCCCAGTAAATTTATATTGTTATTGCGCAGAGAAGAGCCGACCGACTCGTTATAAAGCTGAAAACGGTAACTTTTTTGGTCGTAGCCCTTACTGGTGGCGCCTCTGAGCCTTATTTTGCCGAAGCTGTTTATTACTCTGTTTATATGGTTGGCATCGGCCGAATTATCGAACACGTTAAAGTATGCGTTTACGTATTCTTTATCTGAAGTAATGGGGTTGCTTTTGTTTTTAGGCTCGTTTTCTAAATTTATGGAAATTATGGGGAGCTTAGTTACAGCAAGATTATACTCGGCGTAATCAGACTCGGTATATAAAACGAACTTTACGGTTTCGCCGCTTTTTACGGTTTCATCGGTAATATCGGCATTTAAAAAGGCGATTTTTATATTTTGCTCGCTTTCAACCGACACGGTAGGATTATATGCAAGGGTGTGATTTTCGATTGCCGAATAATAATATGTACTAGTGTTATAATCGGCAAAAAGCAGATAATCGTTAAACTTAATGTCAGCCCTTATAATTTGGTTGCTTGTGCTTTGGCGGGCGCTTTTTATGTTTTCGTAATGCTCCTCACTTAGCATTAAATTACTTAGTTTAGTCTGCTTTGCGGTGGCATCGGTTATAACAACGACCGATAAAAAAAGTATGCTTATTATTAAAAGTATGCTTTGAATTCTTTTAACTCGGCTCAAAAATTCCACCTGCCTTTACAATATATATACATATTTATTTTAACATACTAAAAAAGCAATATCAACCACCAAAATTTAAAGCCACTAAAATTTACAAGATGATAAAAAATAGCATAATACGTCTATTTTTTCGCTTTTGTTTTGACAAAAAAACGACATCTCAGGTTATATAATTAAAAGAAAACCCTAGGTGATGTTTAATGAACAGGACTATAAAAACGGCCGATAATTTCAGTGACTCAAAACATATTTTCTTAGCCGTAATCCAACACGTTTTTGCGGGAGTATTAGGCTTTGTGTGCGCAGGGGGAAGTGTGCAATCGGCGGCGGCTCCGTTTGGAGTAGCTTTTGCGGCGGCGGCTCCAAAGGTATTTACACCGGCTGCAGTTTTAGGCGCGGCGGCAGGATATTTTTCTCCCTCAGGTAATTTCAGCGGACTTAAATACATAGCCGCGCTCAGCGCTGTGGCGGCAATAAAATATATGCTTTACTCCTTAAAAAGCCTGCATAAAAGCAAGTGGCTTTTGTGTCTTACTTCATTTTTAGCGCTTATTTTAACCACCTTTACGGTTGGAAACAGAGATGCTTTATCTTTAATTTCAGGGGTGGCAGAAAGTATTTTATCGGCGGCGGCAACCTTTTTCTTTTTCGATGCTTTTTTTGTTTTTAAAAACCGCTCGCACTCACCAGACTCACTAAAGCTTTGCAGTGTAATAATTGCGGTGAATTTAGTGCTTTTGGGCCTATTTTCCGTCGAGTTTTTCGACGTATCGGCAGGCAGACTTTTGGCATCGCTCTTTTTACTTGCGGCGGCTCGCTACGGCAAGGCTTCTATGGGGGCGGTAGCGGCAATATCGGTAGGGGCGTGTATAACCCTTTACAGCTTGGAATATTCCCCTCACGCGCTGGCCTTTTGTGTGGCGGGACTAATGGCGGGAATTTTTTCCTCCCTCGGTAAAATTGCCTGCTCGCTGGGCTACATTTTAACCTTTGTTTTGCTCAGCCTTTTAACAATGGGCGGTGAGATTTCGGTCATTCTCTCAAGCGAGGCGGTTTTTGCGGCGGCAATCTTTTTAATTCTTCCAAAGTCACTCGGCAAAAGGGCAGCAAATTTACTTTCTCCGCTAACGGTCAAAACATCGCAAACAGGCAAATGCAACGCACTTACAATGCGGCTCAATTTTGCGGCCTCGGCATTAAATGACGTATCTAAAACGGTAGATAACGTGGCAAGAGAGCTTTCTAAAATAAACTGCCCCGATTTTGAGGATATTGTTTGCGGCACCAAAAGTTCTGTTTGCACAGGGTGTACAAGCTTTAACAAGTGCTGGGACTCAAAGCTCACCCAAACTTTAGATTATACCGCAAAAATGGCGACCAACATAAATATGAATCTGCCCGAAATTTCGCCCGAGGAGTTTAAAAATATTTGCATAAGGCGAACCGATTTTGAAAACTGCTTTAAGGAAAAATACAACGATTTTTACAAAAAGCTCTGCGAGGAGGACCGTTTAGAGCAGGTAAGAAGTGTGGTAAAGGACCAGTTCGATGCGGTGGCCGAGATGTTAGGCTCACTTTCAGAAGAGTTTGGCAACGATGAAACTTACGACTCACTTTTAGCCGATAAAATTGCCTGCGCTTTAAGGGAACTTGGCGTAATTGTAAACGACTGCGGCTGCAGGACCGACAAATTCGGCCGAATGACAATAGAAATACGTGTTGTAGAAAAAAAGGACACCGTATTTAACCGCACTCACATTTTACGGCGCATAGAAGATATATGCGAGCGTGATTTTGAAAATCCCTGCATTTTCAGCACCGACCGAGAGGTTTTAATTACTCTGAGTGAGAAAGCGGTATACACTCTTGACACCTATGTGCGACAGATAAACAGCAACAACAATGCCGTTTCGGGCGATTCATACAGTTGTTTTTACGACGGCAAAGGCAGATATATAATGCTTTTATCCGACGGAATGGGCAACGGCAGCAGAGCCGCGGTTGACGGCGCAATGGCCACCAACATTTTAACCAGACTTATCAAAGCAGGATTCGGTTGGGACTGCGCGCTTAAAATTTTAAATTCGTCTATGCTTTTTAAATCTACCGATGAATCTCTGGCAACAATAGATGCCGTCTGCATAGACCTTTTTACAGGCAGAACCGAGCTTTACAAGGCGGGTGCGGCGCCCACTTTAGTGCGCCGAAACGGGCGCACCGGCAAGGCGCAGAGTACTTCCCTTCCCGCAGGCATTTTGCGGGACATTGGGTTCGATAAAGCCACAATAAAGCTCAGACACAAGGACATAACCCTTATGCTTTCTGACGGCGTTGTGTGCGACGGCACCGACTGGATATGCGCCGAGCTCGAGGCTTTTGAGGGCACGGCAGATGAACTTTGCGAAAAAATAGCAAACGGAGCGTATCTTCGCCGACACGGTGGCAAAAACGATGATATAACCGTTATAGCCGCCATTTTACACAAGGCGGTATAATCATAAAAAGCATCCTTCGGGATGCTTTTTATTTTATCACAATACAGAACTTTTTATATCACAAATTAGAAATTTTTAAAAATCGTTTATGATATTATGTACTCAAACAAAAACAAAGGGTGAATAATATGACACGAACTTTTTTAAAAATCTTTTCCGTTTTACTCTGCTTAACTTTACTTATGAGCAATTTTGACGTTTTATCCTTTGCAGAGCAAGACAGTACCTCGGTTGTTTTCTTAGACGGCACTTCCGGTTCTGATGAGAACGACGGACAAAGCTATTCCACAGCGGTAGCATCTATGCAAAAAGCATACGAAATACTGCTTGCAAAGCAAGACTGTATAAAGACAAACGCAAATGCAAACGGCATTATTGTCGTTTGCGGCGTTACGGTACAAAACAGTCATTTTGCCAACACCTCTCAAACGGCACTTGAGCACGTAGGCACCGTTATATACACATCAAATTACGGCGGCATTGACTACGCTGCACAAAACGGCGCAAAGCTAAACCTTAAAAGCCCCACCACAAGCGAGCTTAGAATAGGTATGGGCGGCCCCACCGTTTTCACAAAGGTTACGGTAACCTTGAGCGGTACGAAATCATCGGTTACCATTTACGGCGCAAGCTCGCTAACAATAGAAAACGATGCCGTATTCGACACGAATCTGACCAACAAAAAAATGTATCTTCGTGGCGGATACGCCTACAAGGTTATGGAGCAGGATACAACTATGATCATTAACTCGGGCACCTTTTCTTTTGTATCGCCCACCAACGCCGAGTCGGCAAGCGCAGGCAATTTTTTTGTTACTGTAGGCGGGAACGCCCTTGTTGACCGTTTGGTAGCAGGTCAGACAAACTCTGCGGGCGGCACAACACAAAATTCCACCGTTACCGTTTGCGATTCTGCCACCGTACAGGATTTTTATATTTGCGGTGACACAGGGGTTACAAACGACTCAAAGGTAATTATTAGCGGCGCCAATGCGACCATTACAAAAATGTCCTCACGTCGTTCAGGCAAATCGGGCACGGCGGTTGATTTTACCCTCGTTTTGAACGAAAATTACGTTATCCCCGAAAATTTAATAGCTGCGATTTCCGGCAAAAATTTCAAGGGTCAAAGGAACCTTGTTATAGGCAATTGCAACGACACCGACATTTCCGTAGACAGCGTATGGAACACTCTGAGAGTTGCCGATAACAGCAACGTTACTTTTACATCGGTGCTGAGCGAGGAAACCGCTTTGATTGTAGACGGCGGCAGTGTGGTCAAACTGGCCGAAGGCGATAATCACACCTTTAGCGGTGATGGTAATGTTGTATACGTACACGAGCACAACTGGGTAAAAGATAACCAAAACAGTATTGAACCCAACTGCACCACTAAAGGAAAAGACGTATATATTTGCAATATATCGGGTTGCGCTGCAACAAAAGCCGAAGATTTAGGCTACAGGCACAATTTTGTTAATGACGTATGCACCCTTTGCGGCGGAAAATCGGACACCGTTTACGTAACAAGCAACGGCACGGGTGACGGCTATACGGTCGCAGGCGCGGTTGGCAGTTTAGAGCAAGCGTATGAGTTACTGCTGAACAACTCTAATGTTGCAACAGACCCCCTTGCCAGCGGCAAAATAATAATTTGCGGCACTCTTAAAATAAACGAGCATTTTAATTATTACGGTAAAATTCTACACAAGGGCACGGTTACCATAAGCGGCAATGACGATAATGCAAAACTGCATATCTGGGCCAAGGAAAAATTAGATTTGACGCCAAACGATGAACACAGAATACAGTTTGGCGGTCCTACCGTTATAGAAAACCTCACCATAGACCGCTCAGGCGAGAGCGAAGCGGTTTCCTTAACGCTATTTGCATCAAACAACTTGGTTATTAAAGAAAGCGTGAAGGTAATTAATACCAACTGGGAATCAACATACACACCGCCGCAAGAAGCGCTCAGTGACCAAGAAATTTCATCTATTGTACTTAGCGCTCACCGCGGTTATCAACCCATGGGACCCGAAAACTCTATTCTCTCCTTCACGGCCGCAGGTCAGCTTGGCTTTGATTATGTAGAGTGTGACGTTTACCAGACCCTTGATGGCGAACTTATAACAATACACGACTCAACGCTTGATCGCACAACCAACGGTAGCGGCAACGTTATGAATATGACCTACGAACAAATTTTACAGTACCGCATAGATACTGCCGCTTACGGTTTTAATTTATCTACTGCTGACAGTGACGATTTATACGTACCCACCTTTAAAGAATATTTGCAGATTTTAAAGCAATACGGCGCAAAGCCCTTTATTGAAATTAAAGACAGTCGCCAAGACACTATCGAAAAAACTATAGATATGGCTTTAGAGTATTTTGAGAGCGACGAAATTGTTATGTCGTGCACGAGTCTTGCCCCTCTTAAAACCTCTTACGCTTATAATAACGATGTTTTCCATCACTTAATATGGGGTGACACCTCTGACAGCGGTTACACAAACTCCATAAACGAATTATCTGATATGGTCAATTCAAGCGGACAGATAAACGCGGGTATAGCCTTTAATATTACCAATATCCATATTGATTCTAATTTCAACACGGCAAAGAGCTGGATAGACAAGGCTCACAACGCAGGTCTTAAGGTATGTCTACGCGGCGCCGACGATATGGTGCAGGTAAGAAAAATGTTCGAACTGGGGCTCGATTATTACCCCACCAACACAACCTCACCGCAAAGCCTCACAGAACTTAAAAATTTCATCCCGGGCGGATACGTTTTTGGCTCCGCTTCAGGCGGCAAAATATTCGTTCGTGGCGGTAGCCGAAACGCCGTAACAACCGAAGATATTGATATTACTCTGCTTGGCGGCATTTACGACTTTGTTTCACCCACTAATGCCACAAAGCAAAGCACTGGCAATTACTCGGTAACGGTCGGTAAAAATGTATTTATAAGCCGTCTGATTGCGGGCGAAACCGCAACGAGCTCCCAAGGGGACAGAGCAAGCTCGGTTGTAACAATAAAGGACGACGCTACGATTAAAAACCTTTATATTGCGGGTGATACCGCAAACACAAAGCAAGTAACCGTAAATATTTTAGGCGGTAAGGTGGAAAGCATTGCCGAAAACCGCTCAAAGTCAGGCACTGCCGAAAATCTTATTATTACTCTTGCCTCTCCTTTGAATTTACCAAAAAGTATAAGTATTTCCAACTCATCGCTTATAAGCGGAACAAAGGTGCTGACCCTAAACGGCACGGGCGAGCTTAAAAACAGCGATATTTTCGACAAACTTATAGCCAACGACGGCGCCGTTATAACCCTTGTTGGCACCTATCCCGAGCAACTTGAGTCGGTTGGCAGTGGTAAATTTATTCTTCCGACTCCCCAGCCCGCAAAACAGTTTGCTTACACTCAAAACGGCTCTGAAATAACCATTACGGGTTATTTGGGAACAGACAAGCAGGTTGTTATTCCCGCTGAGCTCGATGGATACCCGGTAACACAAATAGGTGAAAATTCATTTTATTTAAACCGCAGTATAACAAGCGTTACCATACCCGGCTCGGTTAAAACAATAAGTGAAAACGCATTCCGTGGTTGCACTGCTCTTGAAGAGATTGTGTTTAACGAAGGTTTACAGAGCATTGGCACCTACGCCTTTGGCGGCACAAAACTCACAAAGGTCGTATTCCCGTCCACACTTAAAACAATTGGTGTATCTGCTTTTAACGGTTGTTCATCTTTAACTGAAATTGATTTAGCAAACATTGAGAGCATTAAAGGGTCGGCTTTTGCAAACTGTGCAGCTCTTGGCTCTACAGGGGCAGGTAACAGAGTGGTTATTCCTGCTACCGTTACCGAGCTTGGCGCACATGCATTTTTAAACTGCGCGCAACTCAAGCGTGTTGACTGGTACCCTGTTAAATTATCCTCAGGCGCAGCAGGCAGTATGGAAAATCCCGCATTTAAGGGTTGCACAGGAATTACTTTGGCAAGAATATACCAAACAGCAGAGAATATTCCCGCTTACCTTTTCTACAAGGCATCTGACGTTGCAAACAATAAGGGTATTACAACTCTTTCGTTTATGGCAGGCTCAAGGGCCAAGACAATTGGTGATTACGCATTCTACCAGCAGAGAATCGGTAAGGTTGTATTCCCCGATACAATTACAAAAATAGGTGTTGAGTCCTTTAGAAACAACAATATGTTAAAGGTTCTTACATTTGGTAAGGGCGAACAGACAATCGGTCAGCTCGCATTCTCGTTCTGTAACAACCTACCTGCTGTTACAATTCCGGGCAACGTTAAGACCATTTATGCTTATGCATTCCGTGGCTGTGCAAAGCTCGAAACAGTAGTGGTTGAGGAAGGTGTAGATTACATATCAAGCTACGCATTCGGCTTTACAGCACTAAAAAGCATTACGCTCCCCGCATCTATAACCAGAATTAACTCCGGTCTAACATACCCGACTTCTGCTACAATTCACTATCCCGCAGGCAGTTACGTAGACAAATATCTACACTCCTCTGCAGCAAGAATAACAAATGAAACCTTAGTTTGTATTGGTGAATAAACTAAAGATTAATATTTAAAATATGCGGCAACCAAAATTGGTTGCCGCATATTTTTTAAAACCTTTGTTTTATAAATTTTTTGTACTTGGCCGGTGTCATTTTAACGTTTTCTTTAAAAGCGTTTATAAAGGCCGACATGCTCTTAAAGCCAACGGTATTGCAGGTATAAAGCACGCTACTGCCATTTTCCAAAAGTTTTTTCGCGTATTGTATTTTGCAACCTACAAGATACTCCGACAAATTCATATTGTAGTGCTGCTTAAACAGTCTTGATACGTATTCACGACTGTAAAAAAAGTGCTCTGCTATTTGGGTTGCGGTGTTAAGCTGAAAAAAGTTTTTGTCTATATAAGCCTTAATATCAAGCACATTTTGAGGTATAAATCCGATTGACTCGAGATTTTGTGCGGTGTGTTGAGCCGCTATAATTAAAATCTGAGTAACACTTGTCATAGCAAGCGCCGCCGATGCTACGTCATTAGATTTAAGGCAACGATTTAAATTTTCCAAAAAATAATAAAACTCCGCCTTGCGCTGATTTTGTATGTAATAACAGCCGGTTTTTTTATCTTTAAAAAGCTCATCTAAATAACCCACGTGCAAAAAATCCAAAAGCTCGGGACTGAAATAAAAAACGTATCTTTCATACACACCGTCATCTATTAAACGGGCGGTATGTTGTGAACCCGGCAAAAACAAAACAATATCATCGCGCGAGGGAGTAAATTCCTTATTATCTGCAATGTAAGATATATTACCCTGCAAATATATATCGAGCTCATAAAACGTATGCGAATGAAGCGTTTCGGGAAAACCGTCAAGATCGTAGACGGTTTTTCGGTGAGAAAACAAAAGCTTATTTCCTATATAACAGTCGGTCCAGCCGTAGCGATTTTGATATTTTGTGATACCAAAGCTCCCCTCTCTTTCGGGAAGATACATTATTGCACGATGCTGGTCCAAATATTTTTTCATAAAATCACCTATGTCACAAAACAGTAAATTTTAACACTATTAACAAATAACGTTTTGTTTTGTGCTTTTATTTGCAGTATAAATCAGAAATCTATAAATGTCAAGAAACGCGCAACAAAAAGACGTCTTGATTTTGTTTTCAAGACGTCTTTTATTATTTAAGTTTATTTATAAAGCTTTCGAGCTTTATTCTCTCTGCTCCGCTCATAAAAGAATACGCTTTTTTCTTAACGAACGGGCAACCGAGTAGTGCTAGGGTTGCAGGCTTATCGTAAGGAATTTTAAAATTGCCAAGATAATGCCACATATAATATGACTCTTTTATAAACGGCGAATAGGTGTAGCCCTTTTTGGCCATAAATTTGGTTAGCTCGACCTCGCCGTTTAAAACGGCATCGGTAAACTCGTGGCTTGTCTTTAAATTATCGAAAAACTCCTTTAAGGCAGAGGAATTTATTACGTTTTTGCCGAACACCACAAAGTACGACTGCAAATGCTCGGTTATTTTGTTTGCCTTTAGGTATTTTTTCCCCTTTATTTCGGGGAAAAGCGTTATGCCCCAGAAATCTGCCTTTTCCTGCTCCATTTTGAAAAACATATTATCAAGGCTGAAAATCGGCGGCAAGGTGCTGTTGTTTATAAGAGCAAGAGAGTCGTATTCTTTTGTGTTTTCCCAGCCGAACTGCTCTACACCAAGCTTCCACGCGGCAAAGTCGAAGCCTGTATTTTCGCGGAATATTACGGTATCGCAAAAGGTCTTTACAATGGCGGTTTGCTCATCGTTTAGGGGCGAATTCGATACAAAGACTATTTTATCGAATATATTTTTATAGATTTTAAGTGAGTCTAAATCGGTATCGCTTATAACGTTGTCTTTATTATAATGAGCATAAAACGCTATGCGCTTTTTATCTTCTATTTCGACCGTCTGAGTAACGTTATTAAATATTTTGCGGCAATCAAAGCCGTAATCGGCCGCAAGGTAAACCCAGCTGCGCTCTATACAGTGGGCTATTGTGGCATTTACCTGTCCTGATTCCTCGGGGAAATCTTCGGCGTCTATTACACCGCTGAACATCTGTCTTATGGCTTCAGTTTTTGCCCAGAACATATTACCAACCGGGAAGAGTGGTGTTTGCGGCGGAGAAAACTTGGCGCCGAGTTTTGAAAGCAGAGCCATACAACCCGCTAAATTTCCGCCCCACTCGGTTTGATTTTCAAGCGGCGGGAAGGTTTCGGGGAACATTATGCCAATGCTTTGCTCGCTCTCGAACAAGGTAAAGAGTCGCTTTAAATATTCCTCACTGCCAAACAGGTGCTTAAAGATATACTCACGCCAGTCGTTACCGTGCGAAGCCGTAACGGTGCGCTTTGAGTGAATATGACAAACGTAATCGTATTTATCAATTCTGTTTTGCATTTGCAAAATAAAGGGCGCAACGTCTCTGCCGCGGTTCTCATAAACCTCGACAATGGCAGTTTTGCAGCGGCAGTTTTTATCTAACCGCTCCTTTATTATTTTGGCCTTTTGGTCGGTATCGGTAGAAACGTAACAGTCAAAATCGTAGGGAATTTTGTTTATGTTTTGAATAGTTTCATCTAAAGTCTCGGTATAAAACATATGAATCTGAACGGCGATTTTTATGTTTTTACCCGTTAAATCTGCCACCTTGGAATCATTATTTATTACGGTCAGATTATCTTCCATTGGCTGATTAGTAAGCGCCTTGGCTACGGTATTTATATTTGCATAGCCGTATTTTGCATCGGGCTCTAAATAGGTGCCCTCTGCCCATTCGTTCCAGGCGTTTATAAATACAAAGCGCTCTTGCTCATCAAAGTCACGGCGGGCCTGATCACAAATGGTGTGCACCCAGTTATAAAGACTGCTAAGTGAAAAATTATGGTATGCGGTCCAGTTTTGCTTGCGCCTTGCGGAGTTATCAAAGCCGAGCATACAGGTTGGGTGCAGCGGTGTATCGGATTTAGCTATTCTGCCGTTTTGGCGGTCGTATATATAACCGTCTACCACCTTTTGATAATTGTAAATATGCGCTTTTTGAGAGCTTTCGGTTTTACCGCCTATGGCAAAATCTATGTGACCCAAGTTATGCGGCGGGAACTCAATTTCGGCATCTATAAACGGCTCTATGCCAAGTTTTTTTGCGGTGTTATTAAAGGTGCGGCAGGTAAAGATACAAATATCGCCTATGCCTATATTTTTAGCTACCTCTCGCCACTTATTAAAGGTGCGCTTGCAGCTTAGTATCTGGCCGGGGTTATAAACTATAACAACGGGTTTGCCGTTTATGCGAATATATCGGTAATCGTCGATATACTTTTTAAGGTCTACCATAAACTGCTCGTCGTCTTTTTCGGAATAATCTTGTGCGATAAGCACGTTTTTGTTTTTTCCGTCCCAGGTGCGTGTGAAGTTCTCATTCGCCCAACAAAGACAAAACGGAAAATCTATTTCCTTGTGCTCTAAAAGCAAATCTACCGGCTTTTCCATTAAGCGCTTGCCTGAGAACCAATAATAATAAAAGCAAAAGCCGTATATTTTGTGTTGTTTTGCCAGTTCTACCTGGCGCTTTATAACCTCGATATCGGTTAAATCGTAATAGCCTATGTCGGAGTGCGGTGTGCGCGGCTGATAGTGACCCGAAAAGCGTGGTTGAGCCGCTTTTGTATTTGTCCACTCGGTAAAGCCCTTGCCCCACCACTCGTCGTTCTCTTTAAAGGTATGAAACTGCGGCAGATAAAAGGCCAGCATTTTTATATCGGTAGAAAAATCGGAAAAATCTTCATTTTCCTGATAAAACGAGTCTGTATCTACATAATCGAGCTTATGCTCGAACAGCGCGCTATACCCTAAAGCGTTTAAACCAAATAAGCGCTTTAGCCTGCGGGTAATTACCCGCAAGCCATCGCGCTTAAATGCATTTATTATTCTTTTTGAGAACGAGTATGAAGCTGACTTCTCATTTTTTTTCATCATTGTCCGTTTGCCAAACCTTTATATGCTGCGCAGACCTCCATTGTAGGTCCGATCATTTTAGGTATGCTTTTTTCGATCCATAAAACTCTGTCGCACATCTGCTCTATTTGTTCTATAGAGTGTGAAACCATAATTACGGTTGTGCCGCCCTCCATTAAAGACTGTATGCGCTTTTTGCATTTTTCCTGGAACAAAAAGTCGCCAACGGCTAAAATTTCATCGACTATAAGAATGTCGGGCTTTACTACCGTAGCTATGGCAAAGGCAATTCTTGCCACCATACCCGAAGAATAGTTCTTTATTGGTAAATCCAAAAAGTCGTGAAGCTCGGCAAAATCTATAATTTCGTCAAACTTATCCTCTAAAAACTGACGCTCAAAGCCGAGCACCGCACCGTTTAAGAAAACGTTTTCTCTGGCGGTGAGCTCACCGTCAAAGCCCGCGCCGAGTTCAATCAGCGGAGCTATGGTACCGTCTATGGTAACCTTGCCTGTTGTTGGGGTCAAAATACCCGATATTATTTTAAGTAATGTACTCTTTCCGCTGCCGTTGGTGCCGACAATGCCGAATACCTCACCCTTTTTGATTTTAAGCGATACGTCTGATACCGCAACAAAATCTTTAAAAAAGAGTTTGCCCTTGGCAAGCTTTAAAAAATACTCCTTTAAGCTCTCGATTTTCTCCGAGCTCATATTAAAATGCATTGAAACATTTTCTACTTCGATTGCATATTTTTGGTCCATTTTTCTCTCCGTTAAATGTATAAGATAAATTTCTTTTGCTTTTTAGCAAAGAATCCAACGCCTATTCCCAAAACCAAAATTGAGAGCCCAAGGCAAATTGCGTTTTGCTCTACGGTCGGGCAGTTGTGGTAGAACATAACATCTCTGAAATACTGCAAATAGTGGTAAAGCGGGTTGAAGTTTAAAACGAACTGCATCGGCACCGATAATGAATCGGCCGGATAGAAGATGGGAGTAACGTAGTTAAGCGCCAAAAGCAATACGCCGTATAAATGCTGAACGTCACGCAGGAAAACCTCGGCGGCGGCTAAAATCAAGCCGACTCCCAGAGTGAACATTAAAAGATAAAGTAAGAAAAGCGGTAAATACAAAAACGACACAGTCGGGAAAATTCTGTAATAAAACAAAACCGCCAAAGCCGGAATAAAGGTTATAAGGAAGTTCAGTCCCGAAAACAGAGTTTTGCTTATTGGGAATATATACTTTGGCACGTAAACCTTCTTTATAAGCTGAGCCGAACCGAGAACCGAAACCAAGGAAAACTGTGTGGCCTCGGAGAAGAAGTTGAACATAATCTGACCCAAAATTAAATATGCGGGGAAATTTTCGATGTTAAAGCGGAACACAAATGAGAAAACCGCCGAAACAATAATCATCATTAAAAACGGGTTTACAAGGCTCCAGGCAATACCAAGATACGAGCGGCGGTATTTGACCTTGAACTCTTTGCCTATCAGCTGAGCGAGTAAAAAGCGGTATTTTACAAATACGTTTACTACCTCGCTAAAGCCGGTAACCACGCCCTTTTTGGCCTTTTTTATCTGAATAAGGCAGAACACCGCAAACAAAATAAGCACAGCTCCGAAAAGGCACAGAGCCTTTATGGTGTAGTGATTATCTACCACGGGATAATTGAATCTGCCAATCAGATAATATAAAACGAACACGGCAGTAATTATTCCGCTGCCGTATACAAATATTTTTTTGAAAACCTTGTCCATTGCCTTCACCTGTCAGAAAAATTTAGCTGATATATTACAAATTTACATAATAAACCTATTTTATCCAATTTATTATATATTAAATACTCCCTAAAGTCAATCATTTAGGATTTATGTGTTTTGTTTTGCTTTTATATACTTTGTGGGGGTCATGCCAGTTTGATATTCAAAGTTGCGGTTAAACGACCTTACCGAGCCAAAGCCCGAGGAGTATGCCACCTCGGTAATATTGCAGCCGGCCGTAAGACTGCGGCAGGCGTGCTCTATTCTGAGCCCGTTTATAAATTCGGGAAAGCTGATTTTCAGTCGGTCGGTAAATATGTGCGATATATAATATCGGCTAAGATACAACTGCCTTGCAACACTCTCGAGCGTTATGGGCTCGGTGTAGTTTTCGAGGCAGTAGGTGAGTATATTCTTTACGACGTCGTTATGAATCGGCGAATCTGAAAGCTCCATTCTTTGCAGAGCCTCGGCTAAAACGCTTTGCATATATCCGCTCGCTGCGGCAGTGCTAAGCTTATTATTTTCACTTAAACCATTGCATATTTTAAACAGACGCTGCGTTATATCATTTGATAAATCTTGATTTTTTATTATGTTGCTTTGCGGTATTTTCTTTGAGAACACGCTTTTTAGCTCTCTGAAAATATCGGGCGATACAATAATAAGAAAGCCCTTAAGATTATCATCAGAGCTGTAATAGTGAATTTGGTTCGGAAAGCAAATATATAAATCTCCCGTATCCAAAAATTCTTCCTTGCCGTCGGTAATGCATACACCGTTACCTTTGGTAAGATATATAAGCTCTATTTCGGGGTGAATATGCGGAATATCGGTAAGAGAGGTCAGGTTGTGGTCTGCAACAAATGGCGCATCTCGTTTTTCAAAAGTGTAGTACAAGGCACTTTCCTCCATTTAAAATAGCAATATTTGGCTGAATTTGGTTTTTGTATGGCTATCATTATACAGCAATTGCGGTACAATGTAAATAGAAAAAAATATTTTTACGGAGGCGGTAAAAATGGACAAAAACAAAATAGCAGTTCAACTTTATTCGGTAAGGGATGATATGCAAGCAGACTTTTTCGGCACTTTAGAAGAGGTTAAAAAAATGGGCTATAGCGGTGTTGAGTTTGCAGGGCTTTACGGCAACGACCCGAAGCTAATTAAAGAAAAATGCGAGCAGCTCGGCTTAGTTTGTCTTTCGGCACACGTACCGCTAAGCGATATTTTGGCAGATATGGACGCCGTTGTAGAGTGCTATAAAACCTTAGGCTGCAAATACGTGGTTATTCCGTATTTAACCGAGGAATACCGACCCGGTAGTGAGAAATTCGGCCTTCTTTTAAATACAATTCATCAGTTCGGCAAGCTTCTTAGAGAAAACGGAATGGTGCTGCAGTATCACAACCACGATTTTGAGTTTGAAAAGATAAACGGCGAATACGCTTTAGACCTTCTTTACAAAGAGGTTGGCCCGGAGCTTTTACAAACACAGCTTGACACCTGTTGGGTTAACGTTGGCGGAGAAAATCCTGCAAAATATATTGAAAAATATTCAGGTCGCACACCCACCGTACACCTAAAGGATTTTGCCGGCAAAAAGAGCGATAATATGTATGCTTTAATAGGTCTTGATGAGGACAAAAGCAAAGAATCAAGCGGTGAGTTTCAGTTCAGACCCCTAGGTAAAGGCTTAAACGACTTTGTATCTATTATAAATGCGGCCGACAAAGCAGGCGCTGAGTGGTACATAGTTGAGCAGGACAGTCCGAGTCTTAATAAAACGCCACTGGAATGTATTGAAATCAGTATAAATTACCTATTAAATGAAATTAAGCTTTAGCCAAAGCATTTAAACCCGAACCAGCCTTAAAGGGCGGTTTTTAGATGTCTTTCGGCTTAAGTCTCACACATAGGCGTTAGCCTTATGTGCTCCACTTCACCAAAATCCATTCAAAAAAGCGCTCCTTTAAGGTCGTAGAATTTTGTGAATAAAGGATTTTTTGATGTGCGAGGCACAAAACGCAGCAAATCCTGACGGATTTGCGAGTATTTTAACAAAGCCACAGCGAAAAACCCTTGTTTCAAAATCTGATTCGAGTTAAATGCTTTGGCTAAGGAGAAATAAAAATGGAAAAGAGCAATTTAGATCTTTTTAAAGAGGTACAATCTAACACCGTTATAGACACAAGCAAAAAGCTAAGAATCGGTATTATCGGCACCGGTTGGATAGCCGCTGCGCATATGGAAAATTACTTAAAACAGCCCGACGTTCAGGTTGTTGCAGGCTGCGACCTTATCGAAGGCAAGGCCGAGGCATTTTTTAAGGAGTACGGTATTCAGGCAAAGTGCTACCGCTCACATAAAGAGATGCTTGATGATGAATCGCTACAGCTCGATGCCGTAAGCGTTTGCACCTACAACCGCACCCACGCAGAATGTACTATTTATGCGCTTAACAAAGGGATTCACGTTTTACTTGAAAAGCCTATGTGCGTAACTATTGATGAGGCAGCCGAAATTGTTAAGGCCGAGAAAAAAAGTGGCAAGATAGTATCGGTTGGCTTCCAGCCAAGACTTGACGAAAATATGAAGATGATAAAGAAGATTGTCGAGTCAGGCAAGCTTGGTAAAATTTATTACATTCAGACCGGTGGCGGCCGAAGACGCGGTATTCCCACCCCGTTTGGCACAACCTTTATAGAGGATGCTACCGCAGGGTTAGGCGCATTGGGTGACATTGGCTGTTATTCGTTAGATATGGTGCTTAACGCAATTGGTTATCCAAAGCCTTTAACCGTTTCGGGCTATAAATCTAACTTTTTCGGCACAAGAGCAGACTACAGTAACTACGTAGCAAGCGGACACCCCGAATACGCAAAGAAGTTTGAGGTTGACGATTTTGCCGCCGCATTTATAAGACTTGAGGGCGATATTGTACTAGATTTCAGAATTGCCTGGGCTATGAACCTTGACACTCCCGGAGACACCATTATTTTAGGTACCGAGGGGGGACTAAGAATTCCCTCTACAGAATGTTGGAACGGCTCGGTTGGCGGTGCTATGAAGCTATACCACGAGGTTTGCGGCGCGCAGACCGAAACCGAAATTCCCATTATAAAAACCAAGGGCGATTTATTTGAGCTTAAAATCCGCTCATTCTTAGATGCTATCAAAAACGGCACCCCCGCTCCTGTCGGGACCTCGCAGATTTTATATAATCAGGCCATTATTGACGGCATATTTAAATCGGCCGAACTGGGCAAGGAAATAGAAATTGTAATTCCAAAGTGTTAGTAGGTGCATTATATTGAAAATTGCAATTTACAACGAAAATTTTCACGAGCAAACCGAGAAAACAGTAAAGAAAATTTATCCCGACGGTATTCACGGCGCCATAAAGGCGGGTATTGCCGATGATGAGTTTGAGATCGACACCGTAACGCTTGAGAGTATAGACAAATTAACCGATGAATACCTAAATAACACCGACGTGCTTATTTGGTGGGGACACGTAAAGCACGGTGAGGTCAGCGACGAAATTGCCGAACGTGTAGCAAACGCCGTTAACAAGGGTATGGGAATTATTTTCTTGCACTCTGCCCATTTTTCAAAGCCGTTTAAAAAATTGATGGGCACACCCTGTAATTTAACCTGGCGTGAGAACGGGGACCGAGAGCTTTTATGGGTAACAAACCCCTCGCACCCCATAGCCCAGGGCATTGGCAGGTTTATAAAATTAGACCACGAGGAAGCCTACGGTGAGCCTTTTGGTATACCCGAACCCGACGAGCTTGTGTTTATAGGCTCATTCCAGGGTGGCGAGGTTTTCAGGGCAGGCTGCTGCTACAAACGTGGAATGGGCAAGGTGTTTTACTTCCAGCCCGGTCACGAAACATATCCGATTTACTATGAAAAAGACATTTTAAAGGTAATTAAAAACGCTGTGCTTTGGGCAAAACCTATCTATCGCACAAACAGTTTAGACGCACCTAACGTACAAATACCACTGGAGGAAATCTTATGAAACTTGGTATAGTAAGCGCAATTTACGACGGCTTTACGTTTGAGGAAACCATAGATAATGCCGCTCAAAACGGCTATGAATGTGTAGAGGTTGCCTGTTGGCCCAACGCCAAGGCCGAGCGCAGATACGCAGGTGTAAGCCACATAGACGTTGATAATTCAGATAACGAATATATAGATTATATTCTTAGGTACTGTAAAAATAAAAATATCGAAATTTCATCGCTTGCATTCTACCCCAACACAATGGACCCCGACCCTAAAAAGCGTGCCGCAAACATAGAGCATCTTTTTAAGGTTATAAATATGAGCGCAAAGCTTGGCGTAAATATGGTAACCACCTTTATAGGTCGTGACCAGACCAAGACGGTGGAGCAGAACATAGATTTGTTTAAACAAATCTGGCCCGAAATAATAAATTTTGCCGAGCAAAAAAAGGTTAAAATCGCCATTGAAAACTGCCCTATGCTATTTGGTGTCGACCAATGGCCCGGCGGTCAGAATCTGTTTACCACACCAAAAATCTGGCGTGAATGCTTTGATATTATAAAGAGCGATTATTTTGGTATAAACTACGACCCCAGCCATTTTATATGGCAGCAAATAGACTATATAAAGCCGCTATATGAGTTTAAGGATAAAATTTTCCACGTACATTTTAAGGATATAAAGCTCTACAAAGAAAAGCTTGATGACGTAGGAATTATGGCGTATCCGCTGGATTACATGAGCCCGAAACTCCCCGGTCTTGGCGACGTTAACTGGGCAGATTTTGTTGCCGCTCTTAAAGCTATCGGCTTTGACGGCTACGCTTGTGTAGAGGTTGAAGACAAAGCGTATGAGGACAGCACCGAGCATATTTTAGAAAGTATTGCAATTTCATACGAATATATGCGCAAATTCGTGGTTAAAAATTAAAAAAGTAAAACATAAAAGCACCGACCGACAGGTAAAACTGTCGGTCGGTGTGTTTTATTTTATATATCCGTTATCTTCAATTATCCATTGTCTGAGCTTACTTACGTCTATGCTGTGGACGTCTATTTGTTTCGACTCTTTTGCAATAACGGCGGCTTTGCCTGCGGCCTCGCCCATACAAAGACACACCGGCATAACACGTGTGCTTGCCTGAACGGTGCGGTCGGTAGAAATGCTTCTGCCCGCAACAAGCACGTTTTTAAGTCCCTTTGGTGTTAAACACCTGTAGGGTATGCCGTGCGACTCGCCTTTGCCGTAACGGCGGGTGCGCTCGGGAGCTTCCAGTTTGCCCTCGAAAAAGTCGTCTATTTCGGCCTTGGAGTTATGAATATCTATATAATAACAGTTGCGGCAAATTTCATCGGTGAAGGTTTTGCGGTCCATATAATCGTCAATGGTAAGTACGTAATCACCCAGTATTCTGCGTGATTCTCTTATACCTATAACCGCTGCGGTGTTGGCCATTTTTGAGCCGCCAAAGGCTTTTGGCTGGTAATCTTTTAAGGCTCTGTGAATTTCGTGAGCGAGCTTTCGGCCCCTTATAAGCGCATTTGAAACACAAGCAGGGTCGCCGTTTTCAACGTCCCAGATGTGCCCTGCGTTAAAGCCGTAAGTACCGTTATATATGCGGCTTAGGCAAACGTGGGTATCGGGGATATCGTAATTGCCCGACTCCACAATTTTATATATAGGGCTATTGGGGTTATTCGGGTGTAAATACTGCTCGTTTTTATAGGCCTGTTCATCTACGTTTGAAAGACTAAAGCAGAGTGTTGCGGGCTGGTAGCCGCTCTCATCATCTTTAGGCAAAACGGTAGCGCCTGCAAAGAAGCATAAATCGGCATCGCCCGTGCAGTCTATGTAAACCTTGGCTTTATAGGCGGTAAGGCCCGCCTTGTTAGACACGATTATTGCCTGAACCTCGCCTTGTTCTTGGTCGACGTACGTAAGGCAGGTGTTAAAAAGCACGTCTGCGCCCGACTCGGTTACTTTTCTGTCGTAAATAAGCTTTAGCCCCTCGGGGTCTATGGGCACCCAGTCGTACATATTTTCATTGTAATTATCGAGCTGAGCGCGGCTCTCTAAAAATATTTCTTCGGCAATGCCCTTATATATAATTTTTTCTTTATCCCAAAACGGACACCAACTTGGCACCAAACCGCTTGTGGCCATTCCGCCTAATGCGCCCGTTGCCTCTATAAGCAGGGTTTTCGCGCCCCGTCTTGCCGAAGCTATTGCCGCAGCCGAGCCGGCCGGTCCACCGCCGACTACAATAATATCATAATTATCGTTAAGGGTAATATTTGCAGGATTAAAGGTGTAGGTTTTCATAAACACCACGCTCCTTCTATGTTACAAAAAATACATTTTAACCGATTATTTTAAAAGCAGCTTTGCCGCAGGCAAATCATAACACGGCGAAGCCGTTCATAACTTGCCAAATGCAATCATAACTGATAACTCGTCATATATGAGAAGGAATAGTTATGAGTTTTCAGTTATGAATTTGGCTGCGCCAAATGTTATGATATGAGCATTTGTGCGAAATGCTCATAGTTGACAGAATTCAAATAGCTTAAGCACACTTTATTTTGGTCCGTATGTCATTTCCCAAAGGTCAGCGTTCCAATATTTATCCCAAATCAGCAAACAACTATACGTAGTTCCATTTTTATCGACATATCGGCCGTATCCAAAACGAACACCTTTTTTCATAATCATTCCATCAAAGTGCCCAGGAGATGCCTTCCATGTGTTAAAATCATTTAAAATTGTGTTTTGAGTTTCGTTAATACATTCAGAAGCGCCAGTTCTAGTACCAGTGTCATGACTATAGCTGGTAGATAATTCTTTCGCTCTAATATTTGCGAGCTCAGTTAACTTCGCATCGTAAACAAGTTCAACCTTATCATTTATAACGTTGTAATATCCAGGATTTTCAGTTTTATACTGTTTGCGAAGGTCGTTAACATAATTAAGCATTATTTTACTTTGCTCTTCTGCACTATATTTCGACCACACATCTCCTTCATTACCTTGTTTAATCAAATGACACGAACTGCAGATTTTACATAGCCAATCTGTTTTATGCTGATAAGATGCAATGTTTTCAACAAACAACGTTTGATTATTTTGTACAACTTCGGTATAAGCTTCGCTGCAAGTTTTGGTTACATAATTGTGCTTACCTGTTGCGGGAATGGTGGTTGTTTTAACAGTAGCGTTGCAAACGCCACAAACCTCTTTTTTAATACCATCGGTTCCACAAGTAGCATCAACCGTCGAGGTTTTAATATCTTTATGACCCGTGGGAGAGGTTGCGGAATCGGTAAATTTATACGAGCACACGCTGCAGGTATGCTCTGTATATCCGCCGCTTGTGCAGGTGGGTGCTATAACCGCGTCGGAATATTTATGTCCCAAGGCTTTAACGTTTGAGTCGTAATAGGTTTTACCGCATTCGCAGGTGTTTTTGGTGTAGCCTGCCGTTGTGCAGGTGGGATTAACCACCGTTTTTGTGTAGTTGTGCGCCGTTTTGGCTATTGACTCGGTATAGCTTGCTCCACAAGTGCAGCTATAGGTTTTTTCGCCATCACTTTCGCAGGTGGGAGTTTTGGTAACGGTGGCGGAATATTTATGCGTATGCCCCTTTATGAGTTTGGGGATTTCTCGTTGCTCTGATTTTTCGCAGTTTTTGCAAACTCTTTGCTCTTTGCCTGCGGCTTGCTCGGTGGGGGCGGTTATCTCTTGCCACTCGCCGTATGAATGGCCCGTTGCAAGAACGGTATCGTCGGTATATCTGGTGCCGCAATCACAAAAGTAGGTTGTAAAGCCGTCGGTCTCGCAGGTTTTGGCGGTTACGGCCTTTTTATAAACGTGGGTGTGCTGCTGGGCATTAGTATTATCCGAGGCGGTGGTATTTTGTGACACTACCGGCGGCTGATTGTTCGTTTCACTGCCCGTAGGCGCAATTTCTATAATAATATCCGAAGAAATTTGTTCTTCAGAGCCTACAGACGTAATTTCCGAATTGTTAACGGTTTGGTTGTCGGTATTATCACCCTTGCAAGCGCATAAAGAGAAAATAATAACAAAAACCAGCAAAGCGCTTAATAGTCTTTTCATACGCACAACTCCCCCTTAAAAACATTTTTTGCATATATGCACGCTCATTTTAACATACCGTTTTCAGATTGGCAAGGCAAAATAAAAATTCAGACAAGATTTCTTACTTGTCTGAACTTTTTAGTTTTTGTTTTTTAGTGTTGTGACAGACGATACCAACATTCTTCTAATTTCAATGCAATTGTATTGAAATTTTTTAAACTCTTCTTCGTTGATAGAATTTGTTTCAAAAAGAAGCTCTAACCAATATTCGCTTTCGTTGCATTCCTTGAGCGCTATTTCAAATTTAGAAATAAAATCCTTTGTTCCTTGTGCATACTGAGCCTCGTGAATGTTGGCGCCAACCGACGTACCGCTTCGTAGCAGTTGGTTAATCAAAGTGCCTTCAACCCTATTATCCTTCAGTTTTCGGCAAAGAAACACAATGTCTTTTGCAAAGTTTTTGGATTTATCTCTTAAAATACTGTCAGTCATAAAACTCTCCTGAAGTTTTAGTTTTCAGTTATAAGGCAACTTCGTTGCCGTTATGAGCTTGCTTTGCAAGCGTTATGATATAATCGCCTGTTTTTTAAAGCAGCTTTGCCGCAGGCAAATCATAACACGGCGAAGCCGTTCATAACTCATAACTCGCCGCAAGGCGATTATAACTGATAGAATTCGAGTAGCTTTCGCTTACTCGAATTCTATCGTACCAACAGGTTTTGGTGTTAAATCGTATAGGACACGGTTTATGCCTTCGACCTCGGTTGTTATTCTGTTTGTTATTTTATGCAGTACTGCATAGGGGATCTCTTCTATGGTGGCGCTCATAGCGTCGGTAGTATTTACCGCTCTTATAATTGCCGACCAGCCCTCGTAGCGCTGCTCGTTTCTTACTCCTACGCTTTTAAAGTCGGGCATAGATATAAAATACTGCCACACGTGTTTTGAAAGTCCGCAAAGCTCAAACTCCTCACGCAAGATAGCATCGGCCTCTCTTAGTGCCTCTAATCTGTCTTTGGTAATTGCGCCAAGGCATCTTACCCCAAGGCCAGGGCCGGGGAACGGCTGACGGTATACCATACTGTGAGGCAGGCCTAAGGCCTCGCCAACAACTCTGACTTCATCTTTAAACAAAAGCTTTACGGGCTCGACGAGGGTAAAATTCATATCCTCAGGCAAACCGCCGACGTTGTGGTGGCTTTTTACGGGCTTGCCGCTCTCTTTAGCTTTTATAGACTCTAAAATATCGGGATAAATCGTGCCCTGCGCCAAAAACTCAATCGAGTCCTGCTTTTTGGCCTCTTCATCGAATATTTTTATAAACTCGGCGCCTATAATTTTGCGCTTTTGCTCGGGGTCGGCAACGCCTGCTAAGAGGCTTAAGTAACGCTCAGATGCATCTACGTAAATTAAGTTAGCATCCAGCTGCTTGCCGAAAACCTCTATTACCTGCTCGCTCTCGCCCTTGCGCATAAGTCCGTGGTTTACGTGAACGCAAACCAGCTGTTTGCCGATTGCTTTTATTAAAAGCGCTGCAACAACAGACGAATCAACGCCGCCCGAGAGTGCCAAAAGCACTTTTTTGTCTTTTACCTGTTCTTTTATCAGCTCTATCTGCTCGTTTATAAAGTCATTCGCCTGATCTATAGTGGTTATACGAGCCATATCTGAGGGTCTTACGTTTGTGCTCATTGAGTTCTCCTTAATTAGTGTAGTTATCAAAATAACCCTGAACCAAAATTACGGGTGTGCCTTTATCGCCCGAGCCGCTTGTTAAGTCGCAGAGCGAGCCTATAAGGTCGGTTAGCTGGCGGGGAGTTGTGCCCTGAGCCGCCATATTGCCGACCAGACTGCCGCTTTTGGCTTTAATACTGTCTTCAATAGCTTTTTTAAGGGCGTCGCCGCTTAAATCCTTAAAATCATTATCGGCAAGATATTTAAGCTTTAACTCATTGGGAGTACCAACCAGGCCGCTTGTAAATGCGGGAGATACAACCGGATCAGCAAGCTCCCAGATTTTGCCCTTGGGGTCTTTGAATGCGCCGTCGCCGTAGACCATAACCTCTACGTGTTTGCCTGTGGCGGCTTTAATTTTAGCCTGAATTTCTTCGACTAAGTTCTGGCAGGCACGGGGGAACAGTTTTACGGTTTCTTCGGTAGATTTATTGGAGCCGAGCAGACCGTACTTCTCGTTGCAGCCGCTGTTATTAACGGGTGCATTTAAAATATCGTCAAGGCCTAAAACGGTTTTGGCTCCCCCTTGTAATAAAAGGCGCTTGGTACGGGCGCGGGTGTGAATGTCGCAAGCAATTACGGTATCGGTATAATCTAAAATTGCTTTGGCCTGGTTTGCGAATATAATTTCTACCTCAGCGCCGCATTCTTTAATTAAATTCTGATAATACTCTACGTAATCTACGCCGGTAAACTCCAACTTCTGAACGCCGAAAACCTCACGGTAGCGCTCAAGAGTCAAAACGTCGCTATACGGATTTATGCCTGCCTCATCAATAATATCGAGTGTGGCAAGGGAGTTACCAACCTCATCTGACGGGTAGGAAAGCATTAAAACTACCTTTTTAACGCCCTTTGCAATTCCCTTTAAAACAATGGCAAAGCGGTTGCGCGATAAAATCGGGAAAATTACGCCTACTGTGCCGCCGCCCGTTTTTGCTTTTACATCTTGGGCTATATCGTCAATAGTTGCGTAGTTGCCCTGAGCGCGTGCGACTATACTTTCGGTTAAAGCTATAACGTCGCGCTCTTTTATGGCGAAGCCTTCATCTTTAGCGGCCTCAAGCACGCTGTCGGAAACTATGGTGGCTAAGTCGTCGCCCTGTCTGATAATCGGACAACGAATACCCATAGATACCGTACCAATTCTTCTCTGTTTGTTTTCCATATAAAACATCCTTTCCCGCACGAATACGCCCGGAGTGAAAAATTAACAATAATATACTACCATATTATTTTACATTTATATCAATCATTTTTCAACATATTTTTTTGTACAAAAAAAGCGGCTTTGCCGCTTTAATTTTTATATTGAAATTATAAAATAAATTATGTACAATATACTAAAATCACATAATGGCACAGAGCATTATCATTTCTTCTACTTGTTTATAAAGCTCGGGCAGAATTTTCGGGTCTAAAGGGTTTTCGCCTTTGCCAACCTCTATGGTAAAGCCGGGTCGGTTAAATGTATGTATAAACCAGTCCTTAAAGCCGCCGCCTGTAGCAAGAGAAGTCGGCACGTCAAGGGCATATCCGCTTGAGGATGCCATTATCTGCGCCATTTTCTCGCTGTTTTTGGGTGTTTTGGATCCGTAATTCCAGTATATAACCTCGCCCTGCGAGTGAAATGCCGCAACGTGACGGATTCGGTATTTATGGCATAAATCTACAAGGGCTACCGTTTCGGGCTCGGAGTGGGGTTTGACTCCGCCGTAGCGGGTGGGCGCAGGGCCTAAAATACCGTTTTTTTGCTCAAGGGCGTGGAGTTCACTCCAGCCGGCGTCAAAATTATGGTTTATATCTACTCCCCTTATATTTGCGTTCCAGTGAGCGTAGTCGTTTTTACAGAGTCTGGCTATTTTTTGTGCCATATATCCCGCTCCCGCCGCAGAGTGAATAGACACCTCGCAGCCATCGGGGTTAACAAGGGGCACTACTATAACCGCTCGGCCGTACATAGCTCTCGGGGCGTTAAAGCCCGCAATTGAGCCGCAATTTGCAAGGGCGTAACACAAATTTTCCATAAATTTAAGCAGAAGTGTGCTTGTTATATGCTCGCTGCCGTGGAAGGCGGCGGCAAGCAGCACGTACTCATAGCTTCGGCCAAGCTTTAGGGCATAAATATCCCGTCCCATACAAGATTTTCCGATAATCTGTTTTTCTAAAAAGGGGTATTTTTCGCAAAGCTTTAATATATACTGCTTTGTTTGGCTATAGTCGTTTGTCCTAAAATTTACAATATCGTCCATAAAAATGCTCCTCAATAATTTTATATTAAATGTATATGTCAAAAAAGGTGGATAAAATGAATCTTGAAGAAAAGCAACTGAAAAAAGAATATATGTACAAGGGCAAAATCATAAATTTAAGGCGTGATGAGGCTCTGCTTCCAAACGGCAAAACGGCTATCAGGGAGATTGTTGAGCACAACGGCGGAGTATGCGTTGTGCCGCTTGATGACGACGGCAACGTATATATGGTGCAGCAGTTTCGCTACCCGTATTTTAAGGTAGTAACCGAAATCCCCGCAGGAAAACTCGAAAAGGGCGAAGATCCCTTAGAAGCGGGCAAAAGAGAACTCAAAGAAGAGGTTGGCGCTATTGCCCAAAACTACGTCTTTTTGGGTGAGCTTTACCCGTCGCCTGGGTACTGCGGTGAGATAATACATATGTACCTTGCAACCGGCCTTTCGTTTTGTGATACCGACCCTGACGAAGACGAATTTTTAGAGCCCGTAAAAATTCCGCTTAAAACGGCGGTAGATATGGTTTTAAAAAACGAGCTTGCCGACTCTAAAACACAAGCCGCAATTTTAAAGGCATACTTATTAATGGAAAAAGGTGAATAAAAATGATTACGAAAACCATTTATTTGAACGATGACAAAACGGTATATTTTAACGCATATTTATACGAGCAGTCCGATGAGATGCCATATTCTAAAAAACGCCCCGCAGTAGTGGTATGCCCTGGTGGCGGTTACTGGTTTTGTTCATCGCGCGAGGCCGACCCCGTTGCTTTGAACTTTGCCGCTGCAGGCTACAACACCTTTGTGCTTTATTATTCAATTAAAGAGGCCGCGGTTTTCCCCGCATCGCTCATAGACCTGTGCAAAACTATGAAAATAATAAGAGAAAATGCAGATGAGTGGGGCGTTATAAAGGACCAAATTGCAGTTTGCGGCTTTTCGGCAGGCGGTCACTTAACCGCAAGCCTTGGTACATACTGGTCTGACCCCAAAATCCAGCAGCTATCGGGCTGTGAGAACTCAGAAAACAAGCCAAACGCCATTATTTTAGGCTACCCCGTAATTTCTACCTCCTGGCTTGAAAACTCCGAGGCCGATGCTAAGCGTCTGGTGGGTGACAACGATTACGACACCGTTTACCACGCTCTTAACCTGCACAAAAACGTAAACAAAAATAATCCGCCCGCATTTATATTCCATACCTTCAGAGATAACGCCGTTCCGGTTGAGGACAGCATTTTATTCGGCAAGGCTTTGTGCGAGAACAATATTCCGTTTGAGATGCACATATTCCCTAACGGCTGGCACGGACTAAGCCTTGGTACCGCTCAGGTCGGTCACAACGAGCCCGACTTTAACGGCTGGATGCCTATGTGCATAAACTGGCTCGAGCGATTATTCAATAATCCCGACGAAGCAAACGCTCCCATAAACAGAGCGCCTTATTCGTCTAAACTGTAAAAATTTTATACGTTCTTTTTGGGAGAATGGCCATCATTCTCCCTTTTTTTGCCTTTTTTTGTGCTATTTGCTAGAAATTATGCATAAAAATTATACAAAAAGTTAAAAGAAATTAGTTGAAAGTTACTATAAACTGTGTTATACTTATATGGCAATATTAAATTAAAGCCCTTGTTATACATAATTTTGGGTTTTAAAATTTGAAAGGGTGTATCCACTTGAAACAGTATTCTGCAAACAACATTTTAAATTTAGCTCTGCTTGGCCACGGCGGCTCGGGTAAAACTACCCTTGCAGATGCTTTTTTGTATTACGGCAAGGTTATAGACCGCATTGGCTCTACAGAAGACGCAACAACCTTTATGGACTTTGACGCTGAGGAGAAAAAGCGTAAGGTATCTATCGGCACAGCCGTTTGCCCTATCGAAGTTTTTGATAAGAAAATAAATCTTCTCGACGTTCCCGGACTGTTCGACTTTGCAGGTTCGGTGTCTGAGGCTTTATGCGCGGCAGATAACGCGCTTATTGTATTATCGGGTAAATCGGGTCTTACGGTTGGCGCAGAGCAAAGCTTTGATAAAGCAAAGGCTTTAGGCAAGCCTGTTGCATTCTTTGTAAATAAGCTCGATTCCACACACTCGCATTTTTACAGAGTTATGTCGGCTTTAGTCGGTAAATACGGCGCGAGCATCTGCCCCGTTGTTGTGCCTTTAATTGACCATGACGTTACCGTTTGCTACGTAAACCTTATTACAGGTAAGGCTTATTCTTACGACGGCATAAACGCAAAAGAGTATCCTCTTGACGCTTACAACGATGAAATTCAGGGTATGCACGACATTTTTGTTGAGGCAGTTGCATCGGTCGACGAAGAGCTTATGGAAAAATATTTCTCGGGCGAGGCATTTACTGAACAAGAGATTATCAAGGCATTATCTTTCGGTGTTAAAAACGGCGATATTCAGCCCGTATTCTGCGGCATTGGTAACAGCGGCGCAGCGGTAGATTTAACTCTGGAGATATTAACTAAGATTATGCCCTCTGCGGCCGAAAGCCAATACCGTGCTGTTAAGGGTGATGAAAAGGTTATGCTCGCTACCGATGAATCCGCTCCCGCAGCAGCCATTGTATTTAAAACAATTGCCGACCCGTTTGTTGGTAAATTATCCTACTTTAAGGTTATAAGCGGTAAGGTAACCGCCGATATTAAGCTTATAAACTCAAGAACAGGCAGTGAAGAGCGCCTTAACAAAATTATGTTTATAAAAGGCGCAAAGCAGGAAGAAACAAAGGAAATCTGCGCAGGTGATATCGGCTCGGTTGCAAAGCTTTCGAGCGTTATTACGGGTGATACTTTATGCGCCGAAAACGCAAAGGTTACAATCACTCCGCCTGAGTTTGCAATACCCAATTTAACCCTTGCTATTTACCCCAAGGCAAAGGGTGATGAAGAAAAAATCGCCGCAGGTCTTACAAGACTTATGGAAGAAGACCCAACCGTTAAGTTTACCGTAAACAACGAAACCAAAGAGCAGTTAATCTCGGGTCTCGGCGAGCAGCACTTAGACGTTTTGGTATCTAAATTAAAGGCAAAATTCGGTGTTGACGTTATTTTACAGACACCGAAGGTTGCATACCGTGAAACCATTAAGAAGTTCGTTAAGGTTCAGGGCAGACATAAAAAGCAGTCGGGCGGACACGGTCAGTTCGGTGACGTTTGGATCGAGTTTGAGCCTTGCGACAGTGAAGAAATGATATTCGAAGAAAAGGTATTCGGCGGCGCCGTTCCCAAAAACTTCTTCCCCGCAGTTGAAAAGGGTCTTAGAGACAGCGTTATTAAGGGTACTCTTGCAGGCTACCCCGTTGTTGGACTAAAAGCCACATTGGTAGACGGTTCGTACCACCCTGTTGACTCGTCTGAAATGGCATTCAAAACCGCCGCTGCTATTGCTTACAAAGAGGGTATTCCGAAGGCAAACCCCGTATTACTTGAGCCCATTGGCACACTTAACGCATATATCCCTGATGATAATTTGGGTGACGTTATTGGCGATATAAACAAGCGCCGCGGCAGAGTAATCGGTATGAATCCGCAACAAAACGGTATTCAGGAGGTTGTTGCAGAGGTTCCCGTTGGCGAGATGAGTGATTTCTCGACCTCTATGCGCTCTATAACAAGAGGCCGCGCAACCTTCTCGTTCGAGTTTACCCGTTACGAAGAAGCCCCTGCTATGATAGCCGCTAAGGTTATTGAAGCAGCAAATAAAGAATAATCTATTGTTAAATGTTAACGGCACCCGATTTTTCGGGTGCCGTTTTGCTCTATTGAAAACTTCGCTCTTTTATGGTATTATGTAAATAGACGTAAATATTAAGGGTGATTTTTTGAAAACTCTAAAGGCAATTCTGGTCATTTTCTTTATTGTTGCACCCATTGCGGCAATAGTGCTTACATATTTTAACGTTGGCTTTCAGGTGGCCGTTGTTTTAGGTTTTGTATACGTGCCGTTTTTGGCTTTAATGCTCGGCAGACTTATAAAAAACAAGGCCGAGCACGGACAGTTTTTGTTCGTAAAAGAAAAGGATAAAAAGACCGAAACCTTAAATTCGGGGTATGAATGTCCGTTTTGCGGCGCAAGATTTTCGTTCAAGCGTATTTCCTGCCCCGACTGCGGAAAATCTTTAAATAAATAAACAATTTCGTATTTTAAAAAGGAGGCTTGGATATGAAAAAATTTCTCGTTTTATGTTTGGCTTTATGTTTATGTATCAGTACGGTTGGTTGTACTTTTTTAACTCAGACACACCAGGGCAGTATTGTTTTGAATGAGAGCGAAGTGCCCGATTCGAGCGAGCAAAGCGTTACCGCATCGAGCGACTCACCGTCGTCTGATACCACGTCTGACCCTATACAAACGCCCTCGACTACAACTACCTCTAAGGTGGTAAGCGTTGTATCTAAGCCCGACATTGTAATAAGCCAGATCACCACTCCCGACGGCGAGAAAGCGGTTGAGATAACCGTAAGCAAGCCGGGTACGTCTGACGATGACTCCTCCGACTCCGATAATAAGCCCAGCGGCCCTGCGCTCCCCCCCAGCATTGAGGACCTTGAGGACTTGCACGGGCCCGACACTGTTGAGCCCGAAACCGTAACCTCGACACCGACAGGTTCATCGGATAACGATAATACCGCTGAGTCAGACAATCCATCGTCTGATACAACCACCTCTGATACAACGCAGGGTGATAATTCCGGTCCAAAAGAGCATACTCCGCTGGATTTCAAACAGCGCTACCGTTATAATCTTTTAGATCTGCACGAAAAGGTGCTTTACAGCCAGATTGTTAATGCGGCAGAGAGTTTTACCTACAAGGTAACCTTCAAGCAGTCGCGCACGTTTGAGAGCGTTGCGGCCGTGCTTGATGCAGTTATTGCCGATAATCCGCATCTGTTTTATCTGTCTATGAGCTGCACCATTCTGCACGACGGACTGGAAAATGCAGGCGGAATGTATCTTAATTTTTCCGACGGCACTAACACCAACAAAGATGCCGACGGCTACTGTGTAGAGGTTTCAAGCTCGCTGAAATCTTCAATTTTAGCCAAGAAAACGGCTTTTGATGCAAAAACAAAAAGCATTTTAAGTAAAATTGACCCGACGCTGCCCGACGTTGAAAAAGAAAAGGCAATTTACGATGAAATTTTACTAAACGCAAAATATAACACCTCGGCCTCCTGGACCAACGCCGTTCCTGACGACTGGACCGCATACGGCGTTTTGGTTAAGGGCAAAGGCGTTTGCGAATCGTACTCAGAGGCATTCCAGCATTTGTGCTTAATGGCGGGCATAAACTGCACCGTTGTTCGCGGCGATGCAGGCGGCGCTCACCAATGGAATGCGGTGCAACTCGATAACGAATGGTACGAGTGCGACATCACCTTTGACGATCCTATTACCAACAGTCCGCTGCTTGCATTTTTATACCACAATTATTTTAATCTGACCACCGAAAGAATGCGTCAGCTTAACCACGTTCCTTACGCTAACGAGCCCTCGCCTACGGCAACGGGAACTAAATATAGTTACAAAAATTACTTTAGCAACTAGATATGCGTATTGTGATTTATTATTTATATATGTAATAAATTTTTGTTGACATTAGCATCATAGTTGGGGTATAATGACTGTTGTGTGTCAAAGTGTTAAAAGCGCTTTGACGAGCCACTTTTAAGTGGCTCTGGCAAAATTTAATTTTCAATTTAATTTTGCACAACACTCATTGCAATGGTAATGGCAAATTTCTTTTGAAATTTGACATAAAATCAAAGATTTTATGTCAAAACACTCGTGTTTTGACCTCCATTAACCAGTATAAATTCATAATTGATAGGCTATGCCGTTATGTGTCTTTTTGGGCAAAATACACACTAATTAAAACTTGGTGTAGCTCCAAAAACAGAAAGGAGTAAATAACATGAAAAGAACTTATCAACCTAAGAAGCTTCATCGTAAGAAGGAGCACGGTTTTCTAAAGAGAATGGCCACCGCTAACGGTCGCAAGGTGCTCGCCCGCCGCAGAGCAAAGGGTAGAAAGCAGCTGACTTACTAAGGGCCACATTTTGTGGCTTTTTTTAGTTTTGGCGTGTGAGTATTTATGGATAATTTTGATACTCTTAAACTCAACAAAGAATTCCGACGCGCCTATGGCAGAGGTAAAAGCTTTGTCAGCGGTGCGTTGGTAAGCTACATTGTGCCCAATCGACAAAACAGTTTGCGCATTGGTATAACGGTCGGCAAAAAGGTCGGCTGTGCCGTAAAGCGCAACCGTTCAAAAAGGGTTATAACTGCAGCGTTCAGAGAATGCGCAAAGCATCTCTCACCCGGTTATGACATTGTTTTTGTTGCCCGTAGCAAAACTCCCTTTGTTAAAAGCCAGGTTATTTTTAAAGCCATGAAACAGCACTTTGTACAGTTTGGTATTTGGAATTTTACCGATGAAGAAGCTACTAATTAAGCTAATCAGATTTTATCAAAAACACATTTCACCTAAAAAGGTGGCCTGCTGCCGCTTTTATCCGACCTGCTCGGCGTATGCTATTGAGGCTATAAGCCGTCACGGAGCAATAAAGGGCAGTATCCTTTCGGGGTACAGAATTTTACGTTGCAACCCGCTTTGCAAGGGCGGAGTTGACCTTGTTCCCGAACGATTTTTAACACTAAAAACTAATTTTACGGAGCCAAAATAATGGAAAAACTGTTTAACATTATAAATATTCCGCTCGCCTTTATATTAAAGGGATTATCTAACCTTGTTGGTGATAATTTTGCGCTTGCGGTTTTTATTTTCACGTTACTAATGAATATAGTTATGATTCCGCTGACAATTAAAAGTCAGAAGGCTTCGGTCCAGCAGATCAGGATCAAACCTAAGATGGACGCAATCAAAAAGAAGTACGCTGACGATAAGCTCAAACAAAGCGAAGCCATGCAGGCTCTTTATCAGCAAGAGAACGTGTCTATGGCAGGCGGTTGTGGTCCTATGCTTATTCGTTTGCCCATTATGATGAGTATTTACTACCTCATCAGAAGTCCTCTAACCTATCTTTTCGGCATCAGTCACGATAAAGTACAGGCCGCCTGGGATATGGTTGTAGAAAAAGGTCTTGTTACCAACACAAAAGTAGTTGATGAAATTGCAATCATCAACAGTATCAATTCGGGTGCTATCTCGTGCGATATTCCAACCGAAGCCATAAGCGGTATTAACTTTAACTTCTTTGGCATTGCACTTACCGAAACACCCAAGTTTTCGTTAGATTTTTCGAACGCACAGCTTATCTGGATAATTCCGCTGTTATCTTTTGCAGCCGCAATTGCATCGAGCCTTATTTCTATGAAGGTTCAGAAAATCAACAACCCCGATGCTCCTTCTATGAAGGGTATGATGCTCACAATGCCGGTTATTTCGTTAATAATCGCATTTGGCGTTCCGGGCGCAGTTGGTTTTTACTGGGCTTGCTCGAGCTTAATTTCGGGCATATTGCAGGCCGCACTTCAGTATTTCTACGGTCCTAACCAAATAATAGCAAAAGAGTGTTCTAACGAAACCTACAAGCTTTACACAGAAGAAAACCGTCGCGCAGCCAAAAAGGACGGCGCCGACGAAAATTAGACTTAAAGTAACGATCAAAACCCGTTGCGGTTTATCTCGTTACCCCGAATAGTTTGAACGGAGGATAAATCTTGATTAAAGATGCTATTGGAACCGGTGCAACTATTGAAGAAGCAAAAGAAAACGCTCTTTTACTTTTAGACGCTAAAATTGACGATGACGTTCAGTTTGAGGTTATAAGCACCGCTAAAAAGAAAACTCTCGGCTTATTCGGCGGAGCCGATGCAAAGGTAAGGGCATATATTGAACTGCCCGACCCCAAACCCGCCAAAAAGACTCAGGCAGACAAACCCAAAAAGGCCGAAAAGCCTGCAAAAGAAGAAAAGGCTGAAAAGGCAGAGAAGCCCGTAAAGGCTCAGAAGGCCGAAAAGCCCGCAAAGAAAGATACTACCGTAACCAAGAGCTCCGAAAAGGCAGTTGACCCTGCAGCTTTAGAGGACGGCAGTTCGGCAAAAAAGGCAGTAAACTATTTAGAAAACATTTTAGCAGCTTTAGGTTGCGAAAATATTGCAATTATGGTAGAGCCCGAGGATAACGGCGCAATTATTGACGTTTCGGGTGACGGACTCGGCGCACTTATCGGTCGCAGAGGCGAAACCTTATCGGCAGTAAGCTATCTTACAAGTCTTGCAGCAAATTCGGGTAACGGTTATTACAGAGTTACCATTAACATTGGTGACTACCGTCAAAGACGTGAGCAAACCCTTATAAGCCTTGCAAAGAGAATGTCGGCACAGGCTATCAAAAGCGGCAGAAAGCGCACTTTAGACCCGATGAATCCGTACGAGCGCAGAATTATTCACACCGCAGTACAGGAAATTGACGGTGTTGAGTCTAACTCTATAGGCGAAGGCAGTGCAAGAAGGGTTGTTATTACTCCCACCAAAAAGGCAGAAGCTTCCGCAGTTGCCAGAGAGCAGCGCAAGGACGCAGGCAACATTCCGCTTTACGGCAAAATAAAGTAATTTTTATGGCTGAACTTAAATTTTTAAGTTCGGCCATTTTTGGAGCTAAAATTATGATTTACACCTTAACCTTCTCGCCCGCTTTAGATTTATGTATGTGGGCAGACTCGTTGGAACCAGGGCTTACCAACCGCTCACAAAAAGAGCTTATAAACGTTGGCGGCAAGGGTATAAACGTGTCGGTAGTATTAAACGAATTAGGTTTTAAATCCACCGCTTTGGGCTTTGTCGGTGGCTTTGTGGGCGATGAAATTGAGCGCCGTTTAAAACAAATGAATATCACTGCCGACTTTGTGCACCTAAACGAAAACAGCCGCATAAACGTAAAGCTTATGGGTACAAAGGAGACCGAAATTAACGCAAAGGGCCCGACTATTGACAGTAAGGCTTTAAATTTGCTTTTTGAAAAGCTTAATAGTTTAAATAGCGGTGATACCCTTATTATATCGGGCAGTGCGCCCGAAGGCGCCATACCAAAGGTGTTGGAGGCAGTAGCAGACAGGGGTGTTTTAACGGTTGTTGATACCTCACGTAAAAATCTTCTGGACTCTCTAAAATACCGCCCGTTCTTTATAAAGCCCAACAAGCAGGAAGTTGAGGAGTTGTTTAACGTCACCTGCGGCAGCTTAGAGGATATTTCTAAGTGTGCCGATAAACTTATAAACATGGGCGCCGAAAACGTAGCGGTATCGTTAGGCAAAGACGGTGTTTTGTTTAAAAACAAAGAAGCCGAGGTTTTTGTGGCCGCTCCAAAGGGTGAGGTTATTAACACGGTAGGCTCGGGTGATTCATTGGTTGCCGGCTTTGTTGCCGGATATATAAATAAAAAAGATTTTGAGTACGCCATAAAGCTTGGCGTAGCGTGCGGCTCGGCAACGGCATTCTCCCCCGCCCTTGCGACAGCGCAACGAATTAATGAAGCATTGGATAGTATGGATTAAAATAACTGTTTTTATATCTAAACGTATAACTTTTAAAAAACATATATAAGAAAATCACCCTACCGATTTTTCGATAGGGTGATAATTTTGATTTATAAGCCTAATGGCTCGTATAAAGCTGATTTCCGTCCAAAAAACAATGATATAAAATTTAATTACTTTTGTTATTACAATAATTCGGATTGTATTTTTTACAGGCTTTTTCTAATTTTTTAAAGTCACAAGAAATATTTACTAAAAATCTGCTTCCACCAATAACGCCAAAATACGTTTTCTGTGCATGATCTAAAATATCCGCTTTCATTCTGTTGCAAACACGAAGTTGGTTTTGTAAAAGATTTCTATACTTTTCGTCTGATTCCCTTGCGATATCAAACTCAATCAACGCATCACTATGTACCGGTATCATATTATTAAACCCTAAAAGTCCATATTCGCCATTTTTGAGTTTAAGTATATGTTTTCCAGCCTTGATTTTAGAATGATTCGGTTTTGGAGATTCCATGGGAACAAAATAATTAAATCCGCCAAATGAAAACACAACACCAACATATGGTCTTTTTGCGTTTTTGTTGTGTTGAACTTTATTGTCTATATTATGAAGATAATGAATATATTTATCTTCAACTCTATATATTTTTAAATTTTTCACTTTAACACTTCCATTGTTTGAGAAAAGGCGAAACAAATAGTTTCGCCTTTTTAACTTCCTACTTAACGGCAAGGAATTTCCGCTTTTTTATTTTCCATTTTAACGGCATAGAATTTCCGCTTTTTTATTTCCTATTTTAACGGCATAGGATTTCCGCTCGAATGGTGGGTGAAGATAACAAAAGGATGTTATAATCACTAAATGTGGCATCGCCACACTTATATTATATGTTTTTTTTTAAAAAAATCAATAGTAATTTTCAAAAAATTAATTTATTTTATTTTTCTTTTACTTTGATGGATCTACAAACTCTTTGTTATCGAGCATATATATAACGCCCGAGATTATGCAGAGTATTGCAGATATCCAGAGCAGTACGCTTGTGCCGATTCTGAAAATATTTGCAAGAGCCTCTAATTTGGGGAACAAATCGGCAAAGGCTTCTACCGTTATAGCGTATATAATTGCGACCATCTGGCTTACGGTTTTTAGCTTGCCGAAAATGTTTGCCGCAATTACCTTACCGCCCGACGACACTGCTACAAGGCGCATAGAAGAAATCATAAATTCTCTGAACAGCACTATAAAGGCAATCCAGACCGAGCCCACGCCAATATCGAGCGCAATAAAGCCCAAAAATGCGGCGGTGGTTAACATTTTGTCGGCAAGCGGGTCTAAAAACTTGCCGAAATCGGTTACTAAATTGTGCTTGCGTGCCATTTTGCCGTCTATTAAATCGGTAAGCGATGCCACAATAAAAAGCAGTAATGCAACTATGTAGTGAAACTTAAAATCAACAAGCAGAGTCACCATAAAAATGGGGGTCATTATAATTCTTAAAATTGTAAGTTTGTTAGGTGTGTTCATTCTACTAGCTCTCCCAATAAGTCATATTCTATGCTGTCGAAAATTTCGACCTTAACAAAATCACCTATTTTCAGCGGTTTTGGTGTGGTAAAGAAAACCTTGCCGTCAATTTCGGGCGCATCGAACTCGCTGCGGCCGTAATAGCAACGGATAAACGAGTCGTACCCTTCAATTAAAACGGTTAGTCTTTTGCCCTGCATTTCAGTAAGCTTTTGCTCGCTTACGGTCATTTGCTCGCGCATAATAATATCAAGGCGGTCTTGCTTTGTCTGCTCGTCTATCTGATTATCCATCTCGGCGGCAAAGGTGCCCTCCTCGGCAGAGTAGGTAAAGCAACCGAGCTTATCGAACTTATACTGCTTTACAAACTCGCAAAGCTCGCTGAACTGCTCATCACTCTCTCCCGGGAAGCCGGTAATAAAGGTAGTGCGGATTTTTACATCCTTTACCTTGCTTCTTATTCGGTCTATAAGCTCGCCAAGGCTCTCAGAGTCGCCACGGCGGTTCATACTCTTTAAAATATCGCCATTCACGTGCTGAAGCGGTATATCCAAATATTTTACTAATTTTTCCTCACTATTTATAACCTCTAAAAGCTCATCGGTTATGCGCTCGGGGTAGGTGTAAAGGGTACGAATCCAACGAATGCCGTCTATTTTGCAAAGCTCTTTTAATAATTCGGGCAGTTTTGCTTCGCCGTAAATATCGGCGCCGTAGGCGGTGGTATCCTGCGCTACCACAATAAGCTCCTTAACGCCCTTTTGAGCCAAAGCTTTGGCTTCTCTTACAACGTCCTCTATTGTGCGGCTGCGCATTTTACCCCTTATTTTCGGAATTGCGCAGTAGGTGCAGCAGTTGTTGCAGCCCTCGGCAATTTTTATGTAGGTAGAAAACGGGTATGAGCCCAAAATACGCTCCTTGCCCATTTGTAAATCTTCCTTGGGGCCGTAGGAGTTTTTGCACTCGCCCTTCACGGCTTTTTTAACAAGCTCGGCAATATCTTTATTTGATCCGATACCCACTACCAAGTCTACCTCTTTTATTTCTTCGGTAATGTCGTCCTTATACCTTTCGGCAAGGCAGCCTGTTACTATTAAGGCCTTAAGGTTGCCCGTTTGCTTATAGCGGGCGGCCTCTAAAATATTTTCTATTGCCTCGGCCTTTGCAGACTCTATAAAGCCGCAGGTGTTGATGATTATTACATCGGCCTTTGCCTCTTCGTTTACAATCTCACACCCGTGGTGTTTAAGAGAATACAGCATCTGCTCGGCATCTATTTGGTTTTTGGGGCATCCTAACGATACCATTGCTACTTTAATGGGCATTTAATCCTCCGAAAACTCAATATCCTCAGCGTATAACCTAAGGGCAGTTTTAACGTCGGCAAAGCTAAAGCCCTTGCGAACAAGGGCGGCAAACACCTTGTTTACGTTTTCCGGTGTGTTTAGCTTTGCGGAATATTTTTTTGCTATAATATTTTTAATTTGCTCTACGGGGTCGGCATCGTAAAACGCTATTGCCTCATTTATAACGTCGTTTGGTATGCCTTTTTCGTACATTTTGTGCTTTGCCTCTAAGAGCGATATGTTCTGATTTTTAAAGCTCTCAGCAAGGCGCAGGGCATATTTATAATCGTCCACGTAGCCGAGCTGCACCATTCGCTCGACCGCTTTTTGAACGTTTTGCTCTAAAAAGCCTGCCGTTTTAAGCTTTTGGGTTAAACTTTTTTTGCTTAAATCACCGTTGGATAAATAGTAAACCGCACGGGCTTTTGCGCGGATAAAATCCGACTCGACCTTAATTTTTTCGATTTCGCTCTCGTCTAAATCAAGGCCGATGCTGAGCGTGGAGTTTAAAAAATATTCTTTATCCAAAAGAATTTCGGACTCGTCCTCAAAAATAATTTTAACCTGCGAGCCTCTTGCCTTTTTGGCGTTTATTATTTTCATTATTCGTCAACCGAAATATCGATATCTATTTTACGTCTGGGTGCGCGCTCTTCTTCCGTCAGACTTGCGGGATTTTCGGTGGTGGGAACTATGCCGCCTTCAGACTTGCTTGCCTGGGTAAAGCTGAGCTTTTCGATAGCCTCGGCAATTTTTTGCTCAACCTCTTTTGCAAGCTCGGGGCGGGATTCGAAGAAGGCTTTTGTATTATCACGGCCCTGACCTATGCGGTCCTCGCCGTAGTAAAACCATGCGCCCGAACGGCGAAGAATGCCGTGCTCAAGACCCATATCGACAATTTCACCCACGTGGGAAATACCCTTGCCGTACATAATGTCGAACTCGGCCTCTCTGAACGGGGGCGATACCTTGTTCTTTGTAACCTTTGCCTTGGTGCGAGAGCCGATCATTTTGCCGCCTGCTTTTAAAGTTTCGGTGCGGCGGATATCTATGCGCACGCTGGCGTAAAAGCGAAGCGCTCTACCGCCCGTGGTGGTTTCGTTAGAGCCGTACATAACGCCGATTTTTTCTCTTAACTGATTGATGAAAATTACAACGCAATTAGACTTTGAAATTGCGCCTGCGAGCTTTCTTAGTGACTGCGACATAAGTCTTGCGTGCAGACCTACGTGAGATTCACCCATCTCGCCCTCAATTTCGGCCTTGGGTACTAAGGCTGCAACCGAGTCGATTACAACAACGTCTACCGCACCCGAGCGAACCAATGCTTCGGTAATCTCGAGCGCCTGCTCGCCTGTATCGGGCTGAGAAACGAGTAAAGAGTCGATATCTACGCCCAGATTTGCCGAATAAACGGGGTCGAGCGCATGCTCAACGTCGATAAATGCGGCGGTGCCGCCTGTCTTTTGAGCCTCGGCAACAACGTGCAGAGCAATGGTGGTTTTACCCGAAGATTCGGGGCCGTAAATTTCTATAATTCTGCCCTTTGGAACACCGCCTATACCTAAAGCGATATCTAATGAAAGCGAGCCTGTAGAAATACTGTCTACCTGCATTTTGGTGTTTTCCCCTAGGCGCATAACCGCACCCTTACCGAATTCCTTTTCAATCTGGTCAAGAGCGGTTTGCAGAGCCTTTTGTCTGCTGTCTGATACTTTTTCTTTTTGTTTTTCTGCCATATTTATCACTCCTGTGTTGTTTTTTATAAGGTAGCCTCTACCACGCGGTTAAGGCCGTTATAGTCGTTTATAATTTTTATATTGCTAAAGCCGTTTTGCTTTAAAACGTCAGAAACGTCTTTTGCCTGGTCAAAGCCGATTTCGAAGAAGATTTTACCATTTTCATTGAGCCATCTTTCTTTAGCGCCGGCGGCTATGGCTTTGTAAAATTTGAGTCCGTCCTCGCCGCCGTCGAGCGCAGTTTTCGGCTCTGATAAAACCTCTTTTTGCAAAGACGGGATATCGTTTGATTTTATGTAGGGTGGGTTAGACAAAATCACGTCGAACTTTTCTTCAGATTTAAAGCTAAAAACGTCATCTAAAACGGGGGTTACGTTTAAATTCAAGTTCTTTATATTTTCTAAAAGATATTTGTAGGCTTCAGTTTCTTTTTCAAGTGCGAAAACGCTTGCATTTTTACATTTGCTTGCAACCGCCAAGGCAATGCAGCCGCTACCCGAGCACAAATCTATTACTCTTAAGGGTTTATCGGCTATATGCTCTATGGCTTTTTCGCACAAGATTTCGGTATCGGCTCTTGGGATAAGCACTCCCTGGCCGACCTTAAAGTTAAGCCCGTAAAACTCCCACTCTCCGAATATATACTGCAGCGGCTCACCGCTTTTGCGCCTGTATAAAATGTCGCAGAGAGCATCAAACTGTTCTTCGCTTAATTCGTTTGCGTACTGAGATAAAATTTCACTTGCGTTAAGGCCTGTTATGTGCATAATTATCTGCTTTGCCTCAAAAACGGGCTCGGCATTTTCGATATTTTTAAGATAGACCTTGGCGTATTCGTAGGCTTTTCGTATAATCATCAGCAGCACCTGTCGGAATCGTCATCGGGAATAACTGCGTTTAATGCGGCTATTGCGATTTCGATCATATCGTCATCGGGCTCTTTTACGGTAAGGCGTTGCAGCCAAAGACCAGGGGCCGAAATTATGCGGGTAAATAAATTATCAAACCTGCCGCAGATTTTTATAAGCTCGTAGCTGAGTCCCAGCATTACGGGAACGATTAAAATTTTGGTGGCAACCCAGACGAGTCTGAGCTCGGGTGATTTTAACTGTGGGAACAGTGTTATTAACACAAACGACACCACTATGCTCACAATTAAGGTTACGATTAAAAATGAGGTGCCGCAACGCGGGTGAAAACGCGAGTGCTTTCTTATATTCTCAACCGTAAGCTCTTCTTCGGCCTCGTAACAGAAAATGCTCTTATGCTCGGCGCCGTGGTACATAAAGACACGTTTAATATCCTTCATATTAGACACAAGGGCAATATACAAAACAAAAACTGCTATTTTTATAATTCCCTCAAAAACGGTTTTGAGGTTTGAAATGTCGGTCTTTATGGCTGACGATAATAAATCGAACAAGAACGACGGCACCCACATAAACAAAAACAGCGACAGTGCAAGTCCTAAAACCGTACCTACAACCATTACCACGTTCATTAAGACGGAAGTCTTTTTGGGGTCGTTCTGTTTGTCTTTTTTGGGTTCTTCTTCCAAATCGGTAAAGCCAGATTTATCGGCCGAAAGCATAAGCGCTTTATAGCCCAAAAGCAGACTTTCTACCATATTAACCACACCGCGAAGTATGGGTAATTTTAAGATTTTTACTTTTTCTTTTATAGATTTAGCCTCTAAATCTATGGTTTCAATTTGTTTATCGGGCAGGCGAACGGCCATTGTGGTTTTATAAGGACCGCGCATTAAAATGCCTTCTATAAGCGCCTGACCGCCTATTGACGTTTTTTTGCTCATTGATTACTCCTCTGAAATATCCTCTATTATTGGCAAGGCTACCGAAACGGTTGTGCCCACGCCCTCGGTTGATTCTATAAATAATAGTCCGTTGTGCTGTTTTATAATTTCATCGGCCATGGCAAGACCAATGCCCGAACCGCGAACGGTTTTATTGGCCTTGTAGAATTTTTCTTTAACGTGGTCAATATCGGCCTCGGGAATGCCTACGCCGGTATCGGTAATTTTTATTATTACGCAGCCTTCCTCAAGTGTATGTTCAATAAGTATCTGACCGCCCGCTTCGGTATATTTTACGGCGTTGTCAATAATATTTATGAACACCTGCTTTAGACGGTTAGGGTCACCGTAGATGATATGCTCAACTCTCGGCTCGGCATAAATAAGCTCTAATTTTTGCTGTTTTGCGAGCTCTACGTACATACTTACGGCATCGTTTAAAATGCGGCAGAGGTCTATGTTTTGCTGCTGCAGCGTTAAGCGGCCCGTCTGCATACGTGAAAAGTCCAAAAGCTCTTCTACAAGGCCCGAAAGACGCTCGGTTTCACCTAAAATAACGTCGAGTCCCTTGTGGACTAATTCATCATCGGTTTCGTCAAGTGTCATTTTAGCGGTTTCGCCCCAACCTCTTATAGCGGTTAAGGGGGTGCGAAGCTCGTGAGAAACAGACGATATAAAGTCGTTCTTTATTTCCTCTGCCTTTTTAAGTTCGCTTGCCATATAGTTTATGGTGTCGCACAGCTCGGAAATTTCGTTCTTGCCCTTTACCTGCAGGGTTGTATTAAAGTCACCCATTGCGATTTTGCGGGCCGAGTTACTGACCTCGGATATCGGGCGGACAATGGAACGAACAAAGTAAAGGCCCGAAATAAGCGCAAATACGATTATTATAATTCCAACCGAAATAATGGCTATGCTTAAAAAGAATATCTGGCGGTCGACCGGTCTGAGCGATACAACCCAGCGCACCGCTCCGCCAATACCGTTGCCGTAGTCGGCAAGCAGGGTGGTTCCTGCCATTATTTTTTCTCCCGTAGTGCTTTTTCCCTGCCAGCTGCCCTCTCCCGAAGCCGAGGATTTTGCAAGGACGTAGTCGGGCATATGGGTCTGAATGGGGTCGAAGCCCGACGTAGTTACAATTACAAGGCCGTTTTTGTCGATAATTTGTACCTCGATCTTGTCTTTATGCTCGAACTGTTCAGCATAATCACGCGAGAGCGAATAATAACCCTCGGGAGTAGTGGCAGAAGAGAGCATTGTAAACGATTTTGTAAGCTCGGCGGCCTTACTGCGAGCGGCATTGTAATAATAGGCGCGTATAAGCAACAACGACACGGCCACAATTGCGGCAACGACGCCAAGCATTATAAGGAAGATACTGTAAAACCATCGCTTAGTTATACCTTTAACCTTAATTTCAAGCTCCATATTCACTACTCCTTTCCTATATTTTAAAAATTAAATTACTTCTCTTATTCCTCGGTATTCCACTTGTAACCCATACCCCAAACGGTAACGAGGTGCTTCGGGTTTCCGGGATCCTGCTCGATTTTCATTCTGAGTCGGCGGATATTAACGTCTACGATTTTTTCCTCGCCAAAGTAATTGGTGCCCCATACCTTGTTCAAAATTTCGGTACGCTCAATGGCGGTATCGGGATTGGTGAAGAAATATTCTATAATCTGGAACTCTACCTGGGTGAGCTCTATGTTTTTATCGTTCTTAAGCAGCGTGTGGCGGCGCAGATTAAGGGTAAATTCGCCAAGTTTTATTTCATCGAAATTTTGGGTCGAGGCGGAATTAACCTCGACTCTGCGGTAGAGCGAATCTACTCTCGCTAACAGCTCTGCGGGAGAAAACGGCTTGGTTATATAGTCGTCGGCGCCCATCATAAGACCGCTTATTTTGTCCATTTCTTGTGTGCGGGCGGTAAGCATAATAATGCCCAGCGTATTAGACACCTTTCTGAGCTCCTTGCAGAGCGTAAAGCCGTCCATACCCGGCATAGAAACGTCCAGTAAAGCTATATCAAAGCTCTCGGGCGCGCTTAAAAATATATCGAGCGCCTCTTCGCCGCTGCCTGCCTGAACTGTGGTATAGCCTGCGCGGTTTAAGTTTATTGCCTCAAACTCGCGAATGGCAACTTCGTCTTCAACAAGTAATATTTTTTTCATTATTTTCTCCTTATTATCAGCCTATAAGCTTTAGCATTTGTTTAAGATGCTCGTCGGTTATGGGATTGTATTCGGTGTTTATATTTATTGATGCGGTATACACCGTACCGTCCTGACGGGTAATTTCCGTAAAGCCTGCGCGGTCGTAATCGGGTGAATCCCACTCGGTTTCGGACACAAGCTGTACACGGAATATTTCGTTAAGAGCCATATTATCCTGCTTATCCCAAAGATAGATAATTCTGAGTCGGGATGAAATTTTGCGGGTGAGGGTAATATTTTCTTCACTTAAATAATCGGGCAGCAGCAGATAGTAGCCGTCGGTATAATTCATAATGGTGCGAACCTTTGCTACCAGCGCAGAGGACTCCACGCTTGACCACTCGGTAATATAAGCGCGTTCGGAATCGGTAAGCTGCTCGGCGGTGGGAAGCACCTTCATAACGGGGATATCTATTGAGCCGTCTGAGTCGAAATCTCGGCTTGTGATACTTGAATTTCGGTAAGTGGCGGCCGTTTCTTTCGTGAGCGGGTCGTAGAAAATACTGCTAAGGGTGGAGTCGTTAAACACGATTACCTCGGTAAGCATACCCGTTCCCTTTTGGGCGTCTATGAAAATGGCGCTTTGGTTATTGGCCTTTGATATTTGCGGCAGTGAGTGCTGAGTAACGCTTGCATCAAGCGGGCAATTTGCAATTTCGGTAACGCCCTGCTCGGTTAGTGAGAAAAGTTTTGCGGTGGCGGTTTTTTCGGCTATGTTATGGTAATTTATAAACAGCTCGTTTTTAGAGTTACCGTCTAAATCGCAGATAAGAAAGCCGCTGTATTTTTCTAACAGACGCTGGGTTAAGGTGCCGTCTGATACCGAATAAATTGCCACCTGTCTGTCGGCCGTGCCGAAAACGTTCCAGCCTACTATAATTTCGCTTGTGCCGTCGTTATCCATATCGGAAAACAAAATCTGCTCAACGCCCGTAGCCGTAAGCGAGTTATCGTTCACGGTTACCCATTTGCCGTCAACGTTGCGGATATAGGCAATATGCTGTGTTATAACGTTGTCGGTCGTGGTGGAGTAAAAGGCGAAGGCCTCGTTTATTAAATCTGAGTCAATATCCTGCACGATAAAGGGAGACTGGTATTTACCCGTTTCGGGATATTTAAGTGTAAAGCCCGTTTTTGCATAAGCCCCGAGCGCTTTTTTAATAAGGCCCATTTCACCTGCGGGGTCGGGCGGTGTGAGCAAGGCAGAAATATCGCTGCTCATACTGCGGCAGGACGTTAAGCTAAAGGCTAAAACAAGGCACAGTATTAAGGCGGCTAAGCGCTTACATTTCATAAAATTCTCCCCCTTTTCGATAATGATTACAGAATACAACTATACATAATACATTATAGCACAAGTTTTAAAATTTCTCAACATAATTTATTAATAATATATAAATAATATTTATATGCAAAAAAAAGATATCCGAGCGCTACTCGGATATCAGTTTTTCCAGTTCTTTTACGGTGTCGCCAAAAAGCTGCAGGGCGGTGTCTATGGGCTCGGGAGTGCTCATATCGACACCTGCGATTTTTAAAAGTTCTACCGGAGCATCGCTGCCGCCGGAGGACAAGAATTTTTTGTACTGCTCGGCCGCGCGGGCGCCGTTTTTGAGAATATTATCGGCTATTTTTACTGCGGCAGAGAAGCCTGTAGCGTACTGGAACACGTAGTAATTATAGAAAAAGTGGGGTATTCTGGCCCATTCGAGCGCAATATTATCATCGGTTTGCATATCGGGGCCAAAATACAGCTCGTTTAATTTTCTGTACTCCTCACACAAAACGTCGGCCGTAAGGGTTGCGCCGCTCTCAACCAAATTGCCCATTTTAAGCTCAAACTCGGCAAACATTGTTTGTCTGAAGAGCGTTCCTTTGAACTGGTCGAGAAAATGGTTTAACAGATATGCTTTTTCTGCCTTTTCGGTTGCGTTTTTAAGCAGATAGCGCATTAGCAAAACCTCGTTTACGGTAGAGGCAACCTCTGCCACGAAAATTACGTAATCTGCGGTACAAACGGGCTGATTTTTGGTGCTTAAATACGAATGCATAGCGTGACCTAATTCGTGCGCTATGGTGAACATACTCTCTAAATTATCCTTTTGATTTAAAAGCACGTACGGGTGCGGGCGGGCGTTTGACGAGCAGTATGCGCCCGAACGCTTGCCCTTGTTTTCGTACACGTCTATCCACCTATTATTAAAGGCGGTGTTTAAAACCTCGGTATAATCATCGCCCAGAACGCTTAAAGCATCCAATACGGTCTGTTTGGCTTCGGAATACGGTATTTCCCTGTCAAAATCGCTCACGATGGGAGTATAAACGTCGTACATAGCAAGGCTTTCTACACCTAAAACCTTTTTGCGCAAACTCACGTAATCGTACATTTTATTAAGATTTTTGTGGACCGATTCTATAAGGTTATGGTAGACGGTCTCGGGCACACGGGTAGCATCTAAAGAGGCCGAAAGTGTGTTTTTATACCTGCGCGCATCAGAATAAAATTTAATGGTTTTAAACTGAGCGTCCAAGGTGGCGGCAACGGTATTTTTAAAGCCGCCGAGAGTGGTATAGTAGGTATCATAGGTGTTTTTTCTCAAAACCCTGTCTGCGCTTTCCAAAAGCGGAACAAAGGTGCCTTGTGATAACGCATGAGAATTGCCGTCTTTATCCAAAACGGGCGGGAAGGTCAAATCGGCATCGCGGAAAACACCTGCGATATTATCGGGCGAGTCGGCCAGAATGCCCACTGCGGCGAGCAATTTTTCTTCCTTTTCGGATAAAATATGCTCCTTTTTGCGCCTTATGTTGAAAATGGGTGTTTTATACTCTGAAAGCTCGGCGCAGGTTAAGAAAAACGACTCTATTTCGCTCTCGTCCAGCTCTAAAATTTCGTTTTTGTAAAATGAGGTGGCCTTGTTTACGTCGGCCACAAGAGCAAGGGCCTTACCGCGTAAATCCTGGTAAAAGCCGTTAGTAGTATCAACGTCGCTCGAGCAGTTTGCATAGGAATAAAGCTTTGAAATGCGAACGTCGACGGTATCGAAAAGTCTGAAAAATTCCAGCAAATTCTCGGCGCTGTTTAGTCTGCCCTTGTAGGACTCTAAGCTAGGCAAATCGGCCAGACATAAATCGTACTCTGCCTTCCAGTCGGCATCGGTAGCAAAAATATCGGCCAGATTCCAGGTGTCCTGCACGTCTATTTCGCACCTGTTTTTTATTGCTTTGTTCATAAAAACACCTTATTTTTTATTTTTTGTGGCCAAGAAAACTACCAGCACCACCGCTCCGCCTACCGCTATAAGCGCAATAAAGGTAACCAGAATTATAACGAGCCAGGGCCTTTGTTTAGGCATAGGTACTGCGGTTTGAATATCACTCGGCTCTGATGAAATTTCATCACTTATCACCGAGGTTGTTGTGGTCTGACCGAGTGTGCTTGTAGCAGCCGAGGTAGTTGTAGTCTGACTCGATTCTGCTATAGAGGTTGTGGTAAGGGCGCTGCTGATATATTCCACCGGCTTTTTAGATGTAACGGTTTCGACCAAAAATCCGTATGTATCGTCATTATTACCGCTTACGGTATAGCGGGCTTTAATGGCATTGTGCGCGGATCGCTTTAGGGTGTACATTTGCGCTTTGGTTAAGTTTTTGTGGGTATAAACGTTATCCCACACGCTTTTTTTGGTAAAATATTCGTACCAGACTGCGCCCAAAAGGTAGCAACCCGCAGTATTTGCGTGGTAGCCGTCTTCTACACAAAGGCTGGTGCCGCCGTTTTTATAATCGAACATAGCCTCACCTCTGGCGAGCTGGAAAGCCTCGGCGCAGGGGATAATATCAAGCGAATATTTAGCCGCATATTTATTATATGCGCTTCTTATTTTCATAAACATTTGCGACTGGGAATTGTTGTATCTGTGGTACTGATTATGCTTAGAGTCGATTTCATACGCCCAGGTCTGATTAAACACTATCTTGGCATTTGGCACAATGCTTTTTATATATTTTAAAATATTTTCAAGATACAGCTCATAGGTTTCTTCAAGGCCTGCAAGGTGGCTTACCTGCTGGACCACTATATAATCCCATTCCTCGAAGGTAAGTGCCTGCTGAACCGATACGTTGGCCTTTTCTTCCTTTGTTTTGTAGCGCTTTATATATTTATATTTTTCGGCATTTTCCTTAATGTTTTTCTCGTGGGTTTCAAGTGATATTCCGCCTATTGTAAGGCTTGCAACAAGCAGGTCGGTTTGGGCCGAAATATCACCGTCAGAGAAGTTTCTGAGCATACTTACACTGTTTTCGGTAAAGCTGTTACCTATGGCCAGAATTTTTGTTGTTTTGGGTTCTTGCACCTCGGCGTACGCGCACACAGATAAAGGAATTACCAAAATTAAGCACAATAAAAATGCAACTATACGTTTCATAGTTAATCCTCATCCTTACCGCAGCAACGCTTGTATTTTTTACCGCTTCCGCACGGGCAGGGCGCATTTTTAGAAATTCCCGAACGGCTCTTTTTGGGAGAAGAACCGCCTAAATTCTCGGTTCCCTGCTGATTTTGTCCGCGGTTTATGGACTCATTTTTCACAAGCTGAACGGTTAAGATATTCTTTGCGGTTTTTTCCTTTATAGATTCGGTCATACTCTCGAACATATCGTAGCTCTCGTTACGGTATGCAACAACCGGATCGTGCTGACCGTATGAGCGCAGATGTATACCCTGGCGTAAATCATCCATAGCGTCAATATGGTCTTGCCAGGATGAGTCAACGTTGGTAAGCAGTACAAAGCGCTCGAGCTCGCGCATAAGCTCACTGCCGAAGCGTTCTTCTCGCTCGGCGTGAAGTTTGCGGGCTTTTTGTTTAAGCTCTGCCGCAATGTCCTCGGGGTCGGTGTCGGACAACTGCTGAACGCTTAGTCTCAAGTCGGAATCGGTACAAAGCCAGCCTGCAAAGTAGCGGCGAAGTCCGTCTAAATTCCAGTTATCGTGAACTTCGGCATCGTTTAAATAGGTTGCCACTGCCGAGTCGATAGTATCATCCAACATCTTTAAAACGGTGTCTTTAATGCTTTCGCCATCTAACACCTTATTGCGCTGGGTGTAAATAACGTTACGCTGCTGATTTAATACGTCGTCAAAGTCCAAAACGCTCTTTCTGGCGGCAAAGTTGCGGCTTTCAACCCTTTGCTGAGATGACTCTATGGCCTTAGAGAGCATTGGATTCTGAATGGGCATATTTTCATCAAACTTGAAGGTATCGAGAATATTGTAAAAACGCTCGCCCGCAAACAGACGGAGTAAATCGTCCTCGGCAGAAAGATAAAATACGGTTTTACCTGCATCACCCTGACGGCCTGCACGACCGCGAAGCTGGTTATCGATTCGTCTTGATTCGTGGCGCTCGGTACCGATAATTAGTAAGCCCCCCGCCTGCTTTACCTGCTCGGCTTCGGGTGCAATTTGCTCTCTGAAGGCATTGTAAAGCTCGGTATAGCGTGCGCGGGCAGATAAAATTTCGGTATCCTTAGTTTCGGCAAAGCCTGTAGCGAGGGAAATAAGCTCATCGGAAAGGCCCTCTTTGCGAAGTGTTGCCTTTGCCAGATACTCTGCATTACCGCCAAGCATAATGTCGGTACCACGGCCCGCCATATTGGTAGCAATGGTAACGGCGTAGGGCTTACCCGCCTGAGCTATAATTTCGGCCTCTTTTTCGTGGTGCTTTGCGTTAAGTACGTTATGCTTTATGCCACGCTTTTTGAGCATTGCGCTTAAAAGCTCACTCTTCTCAATGGTAACGGTACCAACAAGTACGGGCTGACCCTTGGAGTTTGCCTCTATAATATTCTCGATAACGGCCAGGAACTTGGCACGCTCGGTTTTATAAAGAACGTCGGGGCAGTCCTCTCTTATAAGGGGCTTATTGGTGGGAATTTCTATAACGTCTAATTTATAAATTGCTCTGAATTCCTCTTCCTCGGTAACGGCGGTACCCGTCATACCCGATAATTTATCGTAAAGGCGGAAGAAATTCTGGAAGGTAATGGTGGCAAGCGTTTTAGACTCGTTAGCAACGGTTACGTGCTCTTTGGCCTCAATTGCCTGATGCAAGCCGTCGGAATAGCGGCGGCCGAACATTAAGCGGCCTGTAAATTCATCGACAATAATAACCTCGCCGTCTTTTACAACGTAATCAACGTCACGCTTCATAATACCGTGAGCGCGTATTGCCTGGTTTATGTGGTGAGCAATAGAGATATTTTCGGCATCGTTTAAATTGTCTATTTTAAAGAATGCCTCGGCCTTTTTAACACCGTCGGGAGTGAGGGTTACGGATTTTGCCTTTTCGTCTACAACGTAGTCGCCATCAAGGTTTAAATCTTCATCGTTTACCTTAGAGTCCGACTCCTTAACCCTTATTACCTTCAAGGATTTTGCAAAATTGTTTGCAAGGGTGTAAATTTCGGAGGATTTATCGCCCGTACCCGAAATAATAAGCGGTGTTCTTGCTTCGTCGATTAAAATGGAGTCGACCTCATCGACAATAGCAAAGTTGTGGCCGCGCTGAACCTTATGCTCTTTGTATTTGACCATATTATCTCTTAAATAGTCAAAGCCGAGTTCGTTATTTGTGCAATAGGTAATGTCGGCATTGTAGGCCTCTCTGCGCTCCTCGTTCGACATATCGTGCACAATAAGGCCAACGCTGAGACCTAAAAAGCGGTATAATTTACCCATCCACTCGCTGTCACGGCGGGCTAAATAATCGTTAACGGTAACAATGTGAACGCCCTTGCCGCTTAAAGCATTAAGGTATGCAGGCAGGGTTGCAACCAAGGTTTTACCCTCACCTGTGCGCATTTCGCTTATTCGGCCCTGGTGCAGCACGATACCGCCCAAAATCTGTACGGGAAAATGGCGCATATTTAAGACTCTGTCGGCGCCCTCACGGCAGACGGCAAAGGCCTCGGGCAAGATGCTGTCGAGCGTTTCGCCGTTTTGCACGCGCTCTTTAAACTGAGCCGTTTTCTCCCTTAATTCATCATCGGTCAAAGCTTTATATTCTTCCTCTAAGGACAAAACCTTTTGCTTTAAAGGCTCTATTTTTTTAAGCTCCTTGGCAGAATAATTTCCAAAAATTGATTGTAAAAATCCCATTTTAAACTCCTTAAAATAAAATGAAATAAAGTGCAGAAAATATACATAGTTTATTGTACCACAAATTAACAAAATGAGCAAGAACATATGTGGTTTTAAACTGTAAAATTTATATTAACAAAAAAGTGTTGACAAACGCGTAATTTTTGTATATAATAGTTTGGCTATCTGATGTTAGCCAAAGCACTTAAGCTTAAACCAGTCCTAAATGGCGGTATAGCTCAGTTGGCTAGAGCATTCGGTTCATACCCGAAGTGTCGTTGGTTCAAATCCGACTGCCGCTACCATGCGGCCCGGTGGTCAAGAGGCCTAAGACACCGCCCTTTCACGGCGGTAACACGGGTTCGAATCCCGTCCGGGTCACCAAAAATCCTCATTCGCAAGAATGGGGATTTTACTTTTTCACTTTTCAATCTTCACTTTTCACTACTCTCTGCGTTTTTATACAGAGGATTTTTGGAAGTAACAAGTAATAGTGAATAGTGAAGAACTATTTAGTGTTTTAAATTCACGAGGTAAAAAATGATGAAAGAAAGTCCTTTGATTATAAAATCCAAAGCTTTTGCGCTGGAAGTGATAAAAGTATGCAAGCAGTTAAGAGCCGCAAAGTGCGAAAGCGCACTTATTAGCCAATTTTTGCGCTCGGGTACAAGCATTGGCGCAAACATCAGAGAGGCTTTTTACGCACACGGAAAAGCTGATTTTGTAGCAAAACTGCAAATTGCACTGAAAGAATGCTCTGAGGCTGAATATTGGATTGAATTGCTTTTAGAAAGTGGATACTATAGTAATAATATTCTGCTTGAAAATTGCACTGAAATAAAGAAAATTCTGATTTCCTCAATAAACACTGCAAAAGAAAATATAAAATAAAATCCCGTCCCCTTTTCTTTTGCCCTCCAAAACGAAACAAAAAACCGACATAATTCGCAAAATGTCACACGAAATGTCACACGAAAATCACAAAAAAGTCACACGAGATTCGTGTGACTTTTATTATTTGTATTTATTGTTTTTAAAGCATCTCTTTGATTTTTTCGGTTAGGTCGGGTAAATTTTCTACCGTAAGCTTGCCCTGGGCGTAATTGGGTTTGCCGCCGCCTTTGCCGTTAAATGCGGAATTTAACTCTTTAACTATTGGCAAAACGTCGCTATTCTTACTGCTTAAAACGTACATTACGGTGTTATCGTCGGCCGTAGAAAACAAGGCGCAGATATTAAACTTTTCTATAAGGGTATTTGAGCAATATCTGAGCTCCTCGAAATTTTTGTTTTCTAAAACGGCGTAGGCGCTGTCGTTTATTTTTTCGGGGTTCAGCTGGCTAAGCGCTAACTCACGCGAGAGCCTTGTGTTTTCGCTTCTTGCGGTGTTAAGGGCATTTGACTGCTCGGTAACGGCAGACACAATATCCTCTCGTTTTGCGCACAAAAGTCCCATAATCTGCTTGTTCTGGTTGTTCAGGGTTATATAATCCTCTAATGCGGGCAGGCCTGCTAACATCTCAATTCTGACGCCCTGCTTGTTGGGGTAAAAATCTATAATTTTTATTAGTCCGACCTCGCCCGTTGCGCTAACGTGCGGCGCACAGCAAGCGCAGGAATCGGTGCCCTCTATGTTAACAATTCTGACTCCGCTTTTTATGTCTAGTTTTGAGCGGTAATCGAGGGTTTTAAGCTCATCTGCGGTGGGATAATATGCGGTTACTTCGTAATTTTGGTATATTTTTTGGTTGCTTAAAAGTTCGATTTTTTTAATGTCGTCTTTACTTAAAGGTTTATCAAAATCGACCGTCATAAGCAGGTTTTCGGACATATGAAATCCTATATTGTTTACTCCAAAAAGCGAGTGCGCAACGCCTGAGACGATATGCTCGCCCGTGTGGCTTTGCATACGGGCAAAGCGGATATCCCAGTCAATTTTGCCCGTAACTGTGGTGTTTTCCATTAGAGGTGCGTCTGTTTTGTGGATAATCTCGCCCTCTGTTTCCTGCACGTCCAAGACGGTTACAGAGTCTATAGTGCCGGTATCGGCCTTCTGGCCGCCGCCCTCGGCAAAAAATGCGGTTTTATCTAAGATAACGTCATAATTTTCGCCATTTTTAGTGCAAGAAAGCACTGTGGCGGTAAATTCTCTTATATAAGAATCGGTTTCAAATAATTTTTGTGTAAGCAAGGTTTAATCTACCCTTTCAGAATCGTTAATTTCGGTTATAAATTGCTGTATTTTTGCTTTATCGTCAAAAAGCGAATAGGCAACGAGCAGCTTTGCATAGGCGGTTTCTTTGGTCAGTCCGTATAAGAAGTTTACGGTTTTATTTTTTGCGATGTCGACTATACTCTGGTAGGAATTTTGGACGTCTTTTGCGGGGGATAAATAAACGTCTACCCCTGAGTCTTCGCAGGAACTGAGCAAATATAAAAGCGAATCTTCCGCATTTGATGCCGTAGCGCAGGCCGTACCCGAATGGTAAGTGGTATGCAGTACGGCGGCAAAGTTAGAAAGGTTATAGGCCGAATAATCTATGCCGACATAAGCCTCTATTAAAAGGACTCTTTTGCTGAACTGAAAACTTTTGAATTTTTCTAAAAACGGGACTTTTTCTTTTGGGGCAAGCTCGTTTAAATTTTCAAAGCATTCTTTAAAATCGGCTTCGGAAAACCTAGTTACATCAATCATACCGTGGCTGAAAAAGTCGTCAGAATAATTTTCGCACTGCTTTAATTTAAAAGCCGAGTGCAGATACATTTTACCGTCAGAAATATTTTTATAGGTTACCCAGACGTTTTGGGTTATTCCCCTTGCGATGCACTCTACGGCGCATCTGAAATTCTCGTGCCCGTTAGAGTCGGGGTTACTTAGCGGTTTTTGTGCCGAAACAAAGAAAACGGGTATTTTACTGCCCCTTAAAACCTGGGCGAATATTGCGGCACAAAAAGCTAAAGTGTCGGTTCCGTGCGCAAAAATAACACCGTCAAAAGAGTCCCTCTTTACAGCGTTTTTATAGGTATTAAGTATTCGGTTGAGCCCATTTACCGTCAGGTTTTCGCTTAAGATATAAAGGTTTTCGCTCACAGTAAACTGAGTGTCTTTTACATAGGCTGAGTCGGAATTTTTAAAGCCGTTTATAAGAAACAAATCGGCATTTTCGCCAACATTTAAAGCGCCGCTTTTTGTTTGCTCACAGCAAATGGTGCCGCCGACTAAAATCAGTAAAATTTTCTTCATTTTACACCTTTTAAAAGAGGGAGTGGATTGCCCCACTCCCTATATTTTTAAATATTTTGTAGTTTATTATCTAACAAGGTGCGGATTAAGGCAGGGTCGCCTGCGCCTTTGAGCTCCTTCATACAAGCGCCAAAGAGGGCCTGTTTTGCCTTTTCTTTGCCGTTTTTGTAGTCTTCTATTGCCTTGGTGTTCTCACTAAGAACCTTATCGATAACGCTCTCTACCGCAGAGGAGTCAACCTTTTTGGCAAAGCCCTGCTCATCGCAATATTTTACGGGGTCAACGTCGTCTTCAACAACGGCAATGAGTATCTTTTTACCGGAGTTACGGTTAACGTCGCCGTTTGCTACCATTTTAATTATGGCGGCTAACTTTTCGGCAGAAATGTTGAGTTCGTTTAAAGACTGACCGTCTTTGCGCAAAATACCTGCGCAGTCGGTTAAGATCCAGGCGGCAGAATCTTTAGCGTTACAGCCAAGAGCAATAACGTCATCGAGTAATTTTGCGGCCTTGGAGTTGTCGAGTAAAATCTCGATTTCCTTATCAGAAATGCCTTCGGCGCGGTATTCCTCTGCTCTTTCGTCAACCTCAACCGGCTTTGCGGCCTTGATCTGCTCTAACCACTCATCATCAATAATAATGGGCATTAGGTTAGCGTCGGGGAAATAGCGGTAGTCGGCCTCGGTTTCTTTGTTACGCATAGCAAAGGTTTTGCCCGTAACGTCGTCGAAGCGGCGGGTTTCCTGCACTAATTCCTCGGTTTCAAACTCTAATGCGTCTATATGGCGCTGAGCCTCAAAGCGAATGGCTTTATCGATAGCCTCAAAGGAGGACATATTTTTAATTTCGGTACGAACGCCGAACTCATCGCTACCCTCTTTGCGAACGGAGATATTAACGTCGCAACGCATTGCACCCTCTTCACATTCGGAGATATTGCCTGCGCGGAACATAGATTTTAGCTTATTTAGGTATGCTAAAACCTCTTCTGCAGAGCGGAAATCGGGCTGAGTTACAATTTCGATAAGAGGCACGGAGGTGCGGTTAAAATCTACGAAGGAGAATTTGCCCTCGTGAACGAGTTTACCTGCATCTTCCTCCATATGAATCTGCTTAATTCTTATATCCCTAGCACCGTTTGCGGTTTTAACGGTAACTAAACCGTTGGTGCAAATGGGGTGGTTAAGCTGGGTTATCTGATATGCGCAAGGAAGGTCGGGGTAGTAGTAATTTTTCTTATCGAACGTGGTGTAGCGGCTGATTTCGCAGTTAAGCATTAAACCTGCAGTAACGGCAAGTTCTACAACACGCTTATTCATAACCGGAAGCATACCCGGCATACCGCTGCAAGCCGGACAAACGCAGTCATTCGGCTCTTTGGGTGATGAGTGACCGCCGCACGAGCAGAAAATTTTGGAGTTTGTACTAAGCTCTACGTGGGTTTCAAGGCCAATAACAACTTCGTATCCCATATTATTCACCCATCCTTTCTATAGCGTTTGCAAGGCAAAGCAAGTCGCCTTCCTTATAATAATCGCCAATAAACTGAACGCCGCTGCTTACTAATGCGGGGTTGCCCGTTAAGTTTGCTATAGCAGTAAATTCAAGCTCGCCAAACACCTTAGAGAATGCATCGGCAATATTATACGCGCTGTATTCTGCGGCCGAGCAAGCGGGGGTTAAAACTGCCGAATAGGTTTTTAAAATTTCTGCCAGCTGTTCGGCAACTACTCTGCGAACCCTTAATGCTTTATCGTAACAGTCTTTATAGCGGTTTTTGGATAAAACGTCGGAGCCGTAAAGAATAACGGCTTTGGTTAAGAAGTTAAAGCCTTCGGTACGGGAGTTTACGTATAACTCGTCGATATTCTTATATTCTTTAGCGCGCAGACCGTATTTTACACCGTCGTAGCGGGATAAATTGTTGCAGGTTTCTGCCGTGTATAAAATCTGCCAGGCAGTAGCCGCTAAAGAGAAAATATCCGACGAAATTCTATCTACCTGAACGCCGTTTTTCTCTAAGATTTTTGCGGCGGAGTCGATTTTGGCTTTTATTGCATCATCGCACTTTTCATAAAGCTCGGTTATAATGCAAACCTTTTTGCCTTTAATATCTTTAGTGGCGGAATAATCGTATTCGAACTCGTTGTTCTGGCAGGTGCCGTCTTTAGAGTCATAGCCTGCGATTTTTGACATAATCTCGCCAACAGCTACTGCGTCTTTAGCGTAAACGCCTACTGCTTCGCCAGATGCGGCGGTAGATACTACGCCGTAGCGGGAAACAGTGCCGTAGGTAGACTTTAAAAAGTCAACGCCCGAAATGGAAGCGGCTCTGCGGGGAGCGCCGTTAACGTCTACGCCGAGGGCGGCTTTTACTTTGCCCTCTTTTACGAGCTCGGCGGCGGCGCCTTTTAAAGTATCGGTCTTTTCGGAATAATTTGAGAATTCGCCTACCAAGTCAAGACCAAACTCACCAACGTGGGTTTTGCCCGAAATAGTATAGCCAACACTAACAAGCCTTGTTACTGCCTCAGCCGAGAAAAGCGGAGTAAAGCCCTGCAAAATGTTAGAGCCTGCAGTACATAAAACGTCTTTTACAAGTAAAGTATCGTCTACTGCGATATCGCCTTTATCTGAAATTTTTGTTGCATAAAAGTTCATAAAACCCACCTCACTTTACAAGTCTTGGAACCTGCCAGGAATTATCGTTGCGCGCGGGGGCGCCTTTTAGCAGGTCTTCACGGTTAAACTTTTGCTCACGCACGTCTTCACGGAGTACGTTTGATTCGGGTGCTACGTATATCATTGGTTCTGTATTTTCGGTATCTACCTTTGCAAGAGCTTGCTCGGCTATCTTCATATCGGCAAAAATCTCTTGCATTCTGGCGTCTTCCTCCTCGGTTAAGGCAAGCTGGTTAAGCTGCTGAGCGTTAGAGAAGGTTGCTCTCTTTTCGCCGCCCTTTTTGCCGCCTGCAGCCGAAGCTCTTGCGGCGAGGGCCGAGTTGTTGCCAAGCAGGTGAACGTCCTCAAGCTGCTGATTTGTAACCTCGCTCGGTGCGCCGAGTAATAAATCCTGCGCATTGCCGTTTAAGGGGAATGCGATTACGTCTAAGATTTTTTCTTCATCGGTAAGGAGCATTACCATTCTGTCTACACCGGGCGCCATACCAGCGTGCGGTGGTGCGCCGTACTGGAATGCGGTGTAAAGCGCGTTAAAGCGTTTCTTTAATTCATCTTCAGAATAGCCTGCAATATCGAAGGCCTTTTTCATAATGTCGATATCGTGGTTACGAACCGCACCGGAAGCTAATTCTATACCGTTACAAACGAGGTCGTACTGGTATGCTAAAACCTTTGTAGGATCGGGGCCGTTCAGCGCCTCCATACCGCCTTGCGGCATAGAGAAGGGGTTGTGGGTAAAGATGGTATCGCCGGTTTCTTCGTCGATTTCGTACATCGGGAAATCTACAACAAAGCAGAACTCGAACGAATCGTTACCAATGAGGTTTAACTGCTCTTTTGCGGCAAGCCAGGTGCGGATGTGACCCGCTTTTTTGGCGGTATCGTTTTCTTTATCGTCACAGATAAAGAACAGAGTTTCTCCCTCTTTAACACCTGTAATTTCTATAATTTCTGCCTTTTGAGCATCGTTTAAGAATTTGGCAATGGGGCCTAAGAACACGCCGTCTTTAAGGGTTATATAACCAAGACCGCCGAGTCCTACCTGGGCCGAGGTTGCAAATTTAAGCGAATCTTCAAAGAACTTATTTGATTTACCGCTACAGTCGGCAACAATACCACGAACGGTTCTGCCCTTAAATGCGGGGAAATCTACCTGAGCGAAAAAGTCGGTTAAGTCCTTAATTATAAGGGGGTTGCGTAAATCGGGCTTATCGGAGCCGTATTTTAGCATACTTTCTGCATAGGTTATACGTCTGAACGGCTTTGGTGTTACCTTTTTATTCGAGAAGGCAGTAAAGGTATCGTAAATAACGTCCTCGCAAACGTCCAAAACCTCTTCTTGTGTGGCAAACGCCATCTCGAAGTCGAGCTGATAAAACTCACCCGGAGAACGATCTGCACGGGCATCTTCATCTCTGAAGCAAGGGGCTATCTGGAAATATCTGTCAAAGCCCGACACCATAAGCAGCTGTTTAAACTGCTGAGGCGCCTGGGGTAATGCATAGAACTTACCCGGATGCTTACGGCTGGGGACAAGGAAGTCTCTTGCGCCCTCGGGCGACGATGCCGTAAGAATGGGGGTTTGCATATCTAAAAAGCCCTTATCCTCCATTTTATTGCGCAAATGACGGATAATTTTGCTTCTTATAACTAAATTTTCGTGGTTTTTGGGGTTACGAAGGTCTAAATAACGGTATTTAAGGCGAAGTTCGTCCTTGCTCTGACGTGATGCTCTTACGTCGAACGGGAGCATATTAACGCTTTTACCAAGCACTGTTAGGGTGTCGGCAATAAGCTCTACCTTACCTGTATCGATTTTTTCGTTAACGGTGTCTTCGTCACGCTTGCTTACCTTACCCGTTACCGAAATAACGGTTTCACGGTTTACGTTTTTAAGCAGGTCCTCGTTATGAACAACCACCTGAGTTACGCCTGTGTAATCGCGCAGGTCAATAAATATAACTCCACCGTGGTCGCGCACGTTGTCTACCCAGCCCGCCAAAGATACCGTGCTGCCGATATGATTGTCTCTAATATCGTTGCACTTTAGAGTTCTGTACATAAAACTACCTCCTAAATTAAAAAACAAAAGCCCCGGGAATATAAAAATATTCCCGGGACGAGCAAACATTTTTTACCCGCGGTGCCACCCGCATTGACACAACCTTTAAAATTGCGTCCTCTTTTAATATTAAATTTGGGGTTGCCGTGGAGTGTTCCCAAGCTTACTACTCATCTCAGATGCGCTTTCAGTCGCTGACGCATCCTCCCTGACAGACTTTCCACAAAAGCCGAGTCTCCGCAGATATTTTAACAAACTTGAAATTATTTGTCAACAAAATTTTTGGTTTACATAAACATTTTATGTGGTTTTTATTCTATTATTCCCAACAATTTTTTCATAACGTCGGGGCCGTGGGCAATAAAATTGCCTGTTGCCTGACAGTTTTGCTCGGTAAACACGTTACCGTTTACTTTACGGGTGCTATCAAATATCAAATACGGAACGGGGTTAGACGAGTGTGTGCGAATGCTTAATGGTGTTGGATGGTCGGGCATAACGAGTACTTTGTAATCGCCCTTAGATTTTAAATACTCTATAACGGGGCCGACGATTTTCTCATCAATAAGCTCTATTGAGCGCACCTTTTTATCGCACTCGCCTCTGTGACCGCACTCATCGGGGGCTTCTACGTGAATGTAAACGAGGTCCGAGCCTGCTTCAAAGCAGTCTATTGCGGTTTTAGCTTTGCCGTCAAAATTAGTATCTATATAACCCGTTGCGCCCTCTACGTTAGGGGTTTGCATTTTTGCGCACTTTCCTATACCCTTTAGCAAATCTACCGCAGAGATTACCGCGCCGCTTACGCCGAATTTGGTTTTAAATTCTTCGAGCTGCGGCTTTGAGCCCTCGCCCCACAGCCAGATTGAGTTTGCGGGCGCAAGACCCTTAGCCTCGCGCTCTTTGTTTATGGGGTGGTCCTTTAATAAATCGTAGCTTTTTATCATTAAGTCGATTAGCTCTTTTGCGTTCGCACTATTGGATAAATGCTGGGCGATTTTCTGATTTGTAATGTCGTGCGGCGGGGTCATATTGCCAAGATCAAGCGTGCCGTTATCTACCACAAGGCAATGTCTGTAAGCAACGCCCGAATAGAACGAAAATTTCTCGTTACCGAGGTTTTTGTTTACGTAGTCTATTAAAACTGCAGCCTCTTCGGTAGAAATATCACCCGCGCAATAGTCGAGCATTGTTTTATCGCGATAATTTTCCTCATTAGACAGTGTCACCAAATTGCAGCGCAGACAAACGTCGGTATCCTTTAAATCAATACCAATGCTTGCGGCCTCGAGCGGTGAGCGGCCTGTATAGCAAACAAACGGGTCGTAACCCATTACGGATAAATTTGCAACGTCGCTACCAGGCTTTAAGCCGTCGGCAACGGTTTTGCACATACCTATTTCACTTTCCGCTGCAAGAGCGTCTATATTAGGCTTTTTTGCCAGCTGCATAGGTGTTTTATTATTTAATGCGGCATTGGGCTCATCGGCCATACCGTCACAAAGAACAACTAAATATTTCATAAAATATCCTCCTGAATTTACTTTATTATACTTTGTTTTTTGGGGGTTGTAAAGAGGCTCGAAAAAAATTCTTTATTATTTTAACAGAATATTATATAATGATTATACAGTATTATAAGGGGGATAAAATATGTCTAACCAGATACGTTTTAAAATTGGCGGAATGGAGTATGCCGTAAACTCTGATGATGACGAGCTTTACGTAAAAAGTCTGGCTTCTGAGCTTGACAGGAAGCTTGGCAGTCTTCAAAAAGAAAATCCCTTTTTATCTACAACAATGGTGGCGGTTTTAGCGGCATTAGAGGCTTATGATTTAGCCAAAAAGCAGATGGCGGAGAATGACAGTCTGCGCCTTGAAATTAAGAGCCTTTTAGAGCAGACGGCCTGCGCTAAAATGGAGGCCGACCGCGCCACAAGAAAACTAAACGAGCTTTTGGGGAATGAAGATGACTCCGATTTCTGATGCAAAAAACAACATAGAAATATTAGCGCCCGCAGGCAATGAATCGGCCGTTATTGCGGCCGTTCGCAGCGGTGCAGATGCAATATATTTAGGCGGCGCCGCCTTTAACGCAAGGCGAGGCGCTGAGAATTTCACACCTGAATCTTTAAAAAATGCGGTAGAATACTGCCACAAATTTAGAGTGCAGGTGTATTTTACTTTGAACATATCGGTGCACGAGAACGAAATAGAGTCGGCATTAGAAGAGGCAAAAATGGCTAGCGGTTGCGGTGTTGATGCTTTTATTGTGTCGGACTTAGGCCTTGCAAAAATACTAAAACAAAGCATACAGGGTGTAGTTTTGCACGGCTCAACGCAGATGTCGGTATCCGACCCGAACGCTTTAACGCTACTAAAGGAGCTCGGCTTTACCAGGATAGTCGTTGCAAGAGAAATGAGCAAGGCAGACCTCGAAATTTTCTGCAAAAAAGCCAAGGAGCTTAGCATTGAGGTCGAGACCTTTGTGCACGGGGCTTTATGTATGTGCTTATCGGGCCAATGCTATATGTCGGCCGTAATAGGCTCACGCTCGGGCAACCGAGGTTTGTGCGCAGGTCCTTGCAGACTCCCCTTTGCCACAAAAAACACCAAAAACGGATATGATTTAAGCCTTAAGGATTTATCGCTTTTAGATTATGTAGAAGCACTTACCCAAATGGGTGTAAAGTCGTTTAAAATAGAGGGCCGAATGAAGCGGCCCGAATACGTTGCGGCGGTAACCAACGCTTTCAGAAACGCGGTAGACTGCGGCGAGGTAAGCGAAGACACTAAGAAGCTGTTAAACGACGTTTTCTCGCGCTCGGGCTTTACCGACGGATATTTTTTAGATAATGTAGACACCAATATGTTCGGCGTTCGCACCGAGGAGGACGCAAAAATATCGAACTCGGTGCTAAGCCAAATTCACGCTCTTTACCGAAATGAGCGGGCAACGGTACCAATAAGCGCTAAAATGGTGCTAAAGCAAAACGAGGCCAGCTCTCTTACCCTTTCTGACGGCGAAAACGAGGCCCAGGTTTTTGGCGCAGTACCCGAAACGGCCCTTAACCGCCCTGCCGATTATGATTATTTAAAAAAGCAGATTTCAAAGCTTGGGGCAACCGAGTTTTATTTGGAAAATTTTGAGTGCCGTATTGACGGCTCTCTTACCCTGCCTGCAAGTGAAATAAACAATATGCGCCGAACCGCTTGTGAAAAGCTTTCGGCCGCAAGGGCAAACAAAAAAACAAAAGAATTTAAGGCTGATTTAAGCCTTACTTTGACCGAGTATGAAAACCCTTTAAATTTAGGCGGCTTTTACGCAAGGTTTGATAATTCAGAGCAAATTCCCGACGATTTAAGTTCGGTTGCGGGCATAATTTTACCGCTGGATGCCGATTTTGAAAAAGCATCACTTCTGCACCAAAACCTTTTTGCCGAGCTACCAAGGGCGGCGGTAAACAGCGAATTGGTTGAAAATTTACTACAAAAAGCCGCTCCCTTTATTAAAGGCGCGTTTTGCGGAACTTTACAAAGCGTGGGGCTTTGTGTAAAGCTTGGCGTAAAGGCGGTTGGCGGCTTTGGGCTTAACGTATATAACTCGCACTCGGCAAGCGTATACGATGATTATTTATGCGGCATAACCGTACCGTTTGAAACGCATATAAAAAACTCAAAGAGCATAAAAACCGCTCGACCAAAAGGAGTTATTGTTTACGGCAATTTGCCGCTTATGATTTTTAAAAACTGCCCCGTAAAGCAAAATACAGGCTGCAAGGAGTGTGGCAGAGGCTCCTTTATTACCGACCGCAAGGGTGAAAAATTCGCTCTTTTATGCCGTTTCGGGTACACCGAGCTTTACAACTGCGCGCCGCTGTATTCAGCCGACCGGGCGGCAGAGTTTGATGAATTTGATTTTAAAGTTCTGTATTTTACGAATGAGGATAAATTAAAGACAGAAAAAATAATAAATATGTATCAAAAAGGCCTTAATGCCGACTTTAAATACACCCGAGGTCTTTACAAAAAGGGTGTTGAATAAAAACAAAAACCTACCATTCCAACGGAATAGTAGGTTTGTTTTTTATATAAAGAATATGAACTCGCGCAGCAGTTTTATATACCTTCTGCGCCAATGTCTGCGTGTGCGGGAGCCCCTTTCGGAGCGTCTGATTTCTGATTTTAAAAACATAAATTCTGATTTGCGGTCTACGTAGCGCAATATGTAGGTTAAAACCAGCGCAACACCAACCATAAGACCGAAAATGGAAACTGCTAACGATAAATCCATATAATCCCACCCTCTGAATATGAGTCAATTATATCATATTTTTCAAAAAGTGCAATGGTTTAATTTTAAAAGAATAAAACGATACGTTTTTTACGGCAAAAAATAAACCTGCTGTCTGAAAAACAGTAGGTTTTTGTTAATTTATTTATACGTCAGAAAAACAGCCAGAATTCCTTTACTAACTGGCGGTATTTTTTGCGCCAATATTTTTGATTGCCTGAACCCGGGTCGGAACGTTTGATTTCCGCCTTTAAATACTGAAGTTCGGACTTAAACTCCGCGTAGCGCAAAACGTAGGTAAAAATAAGTAAAACTAAAATTATAAGGCCGAAAACGGCAGCTGCTAAAACTATGTCCATAGGGGAAGTCACCTTTGAGAAAAACGTGGAATTATTATAGTATGCTACGTTTAATAACGCAACATATTGTATAACAAAACCAAGTGCCAGAAACCTGTGAGTCAAAGCATTAAGGCTCTGATTACGGGAAAATTATAGCATTAAAAGACTAATTTGTCAACCCTATAATTATAATAATAACCATATTTTTGTGCTAACATATTCTTATAAGACTAATTTAGGAGTTTTATTATGAACATCAGTAAAAGATTGGTGGAGTTGAGAAGCAAAAGTCATCTTACGCAAAACGCTCTGGCAGAAAGGGCCGGCGTATCTCAAACTCATTTGCGCAGAGTAGAACTCGGACAGGCCGATATAACCGTAGGACATTTACAATTATTGTGTGATGCAATGGGCGTTACGTTGCAGGAATTTTTCAGCGTCGAGCCCGAGCAAGACGGTTTATCCGTTGCGCTGTCTAAGCTTACACCAAAACAAAAAAACTTACTTCTGGCATTTATTGAAAGCCTGTAAAAACTTTGGCTTTCGAAAATTTAATTTTCCCGCATAAAAAAGCAGGCACCGTTCAAAAAAAGACGGTGCCTGTTTTAATTTATTCTCTGTCCAGTTCCTTTTTTTGCTGTTCGTTAATGGCCTGCAGTTTATTGTAATAGGCAAGCTGCTTTAATAAAAGCTGCATTGTGCGGTCGAGTTCGCTACCCTCGGAATAATCGGCCTCGAACATCCAGTCAACACGCTTGTGTTTAAGTAAGGGTGCCGCATTTTTATCCTCACCGTTATGATAAATGGCTATAGAGTGGCCGCCCGACTGTTTTACTAATTTCATACACGGAACGTCGGTCAGTCCGTCGCCTATATATATCATATTACTAAAGAACACACGCTTTTCGCTGTCGGGGCGGGAGCTGTTTAAATCGACGTTATTGTTAATGTCTAAAACGCCCTTGTTTATGCGGTAAACAAACTGTGTTTTATTGGTGTAGTTAACCGCCATTTTGGGCCAGTAGGCCTGTCCGTCTTTATACAAAAACTCGCAGGCGTAAATTCGTTTAAAGTATTTGGCAATAGAGGTGCCCTCAATAATCTCTTTCAGTCCCGAAGAGAGCACGTAATGCTCGACCTCAACACCGGCCTGGTCGGCATATTTGTTTATTCGCTCGAACCAACCCTCTACTCCCTTGTGATATTCTATGTCTTTACCGCAGTTAACGAGCATCTGTCGGGTGAGCGGCTTGCCCGTTTCGTGAGCCTTTTCGACCATACAGTACATATAAGTAAGTATGGAGTCCATTGTTTCTTCTTGGGCTACCTCGCCTGTTAAGCGCCAGAATTCATCGGGCTGCATACCAACGCTGGGTATAAAAGTATACTCCTGCATATCGCGGGTGCAGAGAGTTTTATCGAAATCGTACATTATGGCAATAATGGGCTTGTTCATAAAATACCCCCAAAAGTTTTTTAATGTTTTATTTATTATACCATTTTTAAAAAAGCAAGTCAATTGCGCTTATGATACTTTCTATACTCGGTTGAATAGATGTTTTCGCCACGCGAGAAAATCTATCCACAAAATCTCAAACTATAAAACAAAAAACACGTTGGTTAGCTGACGGAAGGTATTAGTTATCTTCTTTTTCATAAATTTTTAAAAGTTGTTGTTTGGCATCGGCTAAAATTTGCTCATCAATGGTCGGATATATGCATTCTGCGCACATTCCCAAGCCATCTATATTTATTTTATTCAATATACATTTACCGTTTGATTCATAAATACAAAAGTTATTCTCGCATTTCATTACAAACACCTCAAGCATAATCATAATAATAAAAATTATAACATTATTTCGTAATTTACGCAAGTGCGTAAACGCAAGAACGTAAATTCAAATACAATATTTTTGAGGTGAGGCAGATGAGCGTCAAAGATGTTGTTGCAAAAAGGTTTAAGGAATTATGTGAAGAAAGAAATATAAAACTTAACGAATTGGCGAATATATCGGGCGTAACTCCGTCTACTGCGTATAGTATGGTGGACGAAAGCAGGCGCGATGTGTCTATAGTGACAATAAAGAAATTTTGTGACGGTTTGGAAATAACCTTAGGTCAGTTTTTCTCTACTCCGGAATTCGATAATTTAGATCAAGAAATAAAGTAAAAACAAAAGACTACCAGCCGTCAGTTTTGACGGCTGGTTTTTTAAGCACAAGTTAGTCGTGCTTATGATACTTTCTGTATTCGGTGGGCGGTATTTTTTCGGACTTTGAAAAGACCTCGGTAAAATACGCTGCGCTGCAAAAGCCGCATTTTAAGGCAATATCTCCTACAGAGTCCTCGGTATTTATAAGCATAAGCTTGGCTTTGGTGAGTTTAAGCTCGTTGCGGTATTCTATAACGGTTGTGCCCGTTTGAGTTTTAAACAGGTGAGCAAGATAATATCGGCTTATATTAACCTTTTCGGCAAGGTCGGACAGGGAAAATTCCTCGGTTAAATCGACCTCTATCTGCGTTTTGATTTTTTCTATAATCGGACTTGTTGGGCAGTCTTGCCTTTCGCCCTGGCGGACAGCGATTATTATTTGGGTTAAAAGGTCCTTATCGGTGCAGTCGGTTTCTTTAAAGGCCTTTATTAAAGCGTCTAGGTTTTTGGCCTTGCGATTGGTAACGTTTACGCAGTTTTGGGTGTGCAGCTCGAAGACTCTGGCTATAATATCGGGCTCATTTTCATTTATAAGGCGCTCGGCAAGCTCATTGGCGGGCACCTGCTTTTTTATGTACGGGTCGGGGTCGGTAAGGTTGCCGCTATGAAGCTTAAAGGCTACTCGTTTTAAGTAGCTATGCTCACTTTTAAGCTCGCCCGCAATAATGTCGTCCTCGGTTATTTTGGCTATTAGCAGTTCACGGGCATCCTGGTAAACCCTTTCGAGCGAGTCACAAAATCCTCCGCGCTCACGGTCGTAGGTAATATAAATAAATCCGCCCTTTTCTTCTACGGCATCGGGATACGAAACGCCGCCACGTTCGTCTAAAAGCAAGGTATGTGTAAAGGTTTTGCCGTCATCGTCGGATAAAAGCGCGGTTAAGTTATTGCGGCCGCTGAATTTATAATGGTTTATAAGTAATACTCTACCCGATTTTAAACGTCGGAAAAAAAATCTTGAGCAGGGTCCGCCGAGTTTAGAGTCCTCGCCCTTACTCCAGCTTTTGCCTCTGTCGTAAGAAAAAGACTGGCCAATGCCGTAGTAGGTGCGTATTAACATTCGCAAAATGCCGTTTTTCTGCTCTAAGACCATATGCTCGTCAAAGCAGCGGTTCGGCACAACTGCGCCACCGAGTCTTACAAAGGTTTGACCGTTATCGCTCGTTTTATAAACGTAGGCGGCGGGTTTGTCATCGGTTAAAAGCGGTAGGTTTCTAAAGGACTCCATAAGAGTATGCTCCCAGACGGCTATGGGGAAAATCCACTCGCCGCTGGTCAGCACGGTGGGTTTATTAAGCATTATTCCTCGGCCTATGTAAAACGGCTCGGAAAATTTAAGTGTGTCAGCATCGGGATCATCGCAAACGGCGGCCCAAACCTCTTCATCGGGCTGGGTATTCCAGACAAACCACAGTCTGTCGAGAGGATCTATCCAAAGTGTTGGGTCATAGCAACGGTTCTCACCCGGCAAAAAAGTTACGGCAACGGGCTCGCCGAAATCGGTTTCATTATCGCTCTTTAAAAGAAAACAGAAATTCCCGAAATTTTCATCGGTACCGCCCGAATAAGCGGTAATAAATATTCTGCCACCCTTCGTGCGCTCAAGACTAGGTATACCCACCCACACCATATGATTGGAATAATACTTCTTAAGTTCTTGTTTTTCGGTAATAAGCATAGCGCGCCCTCCTTTTTTAAAAGTGTATCACGTTATTCGGGCGGTATGCAATAACAATATTGGCTTTTGTGGTGGGGCGGCGGGTCTACGCCCTGGTTCGAATCCCATTCCCCTTTACGCCAAAACAAAAACCACCCGCTTGGGTGGTTTTTGTTCCTAATCTGAATAGCGTAAACGGGGAACTTTTACGGGATTCTATCGCGCTTCGCTGGGAGGGCTAAAAACAGTTCACCGAACTGTTTTTTAGTAACGTTGCCTTGCACCGTTACTACGCCCTGGTTCGAATCCCATTCCCCTTTGCGCCAAAACAAAAAACCACCCGCTTGGGTGGTTTTTGTT
>JAFSCI010000028.1 GCA_017436815.1 Clostridia bacterium | reverse complement strand
TCAAGTGTAGCATCCTCGTATAGTAAAAGGTCCAGGTCAATTACCCTTGGGCCGTTTTTAATTTTTCTTATTCTGCCCATTCCGGCCTCAATACCAAGGCAAGCGCCAAGCAGTGCCTGTGGGGAAAGCTCGCTTTCAACCCGAACTACTGCATTTAAAAAATTATCCTGCTTTTTATAGCCGACGGGCTCTGTTTCGTACACCTTGGATACTGCGGTAACCTTAATACCCGGTACGGTGCTTAAAGCCCATACGGCTCGGTTTAAATTTTCGGCCGCATTGCCCATATTAGAGCCTAAGGCAATATAGGCTTGCTTGGAATTTTGTTTAAACATTTTTGCGCTCCTTAGTAAACTCGACTGCCACGTAGTCAAAATCGGCCTTTATGGGTGCCTCGGGCTTTTTTAGAGTTATATCTATTTTTTCGATTTTCTCATATTCTTCAAAAATTTTCAGGACCACAGCATTTGCCGCCGCTTCTATAAGGTCGTACGATTTTTCGCAAAACGCCTTTGTTGCGGTTTTAATTATTTTAGCGTAGCTTACCGTTTGGTTTAAATCATCGGTGACGGCCGCATCGGAGAAATCCGTGTAACAAACAATATCTAGTATAAAGTTTTGTCCGTCTTGCTTTTCTTCGGGGTTTACACCGTGGTATGCGAATATTTTAAGACCCTTTATAATTATTTTATCCGTAAAAATCAAACCCTTCTTATTGCGTCGGCCACTCTTGCAGTATCGATCGCAGTTTTAACGCAGTGTACACGTATTATGTTTGCGCCGCCCATAATTGCTATAGTATTAGCGGCAGACGTGCCAATATCACGCTCGTTGGCGGGAATACCTTGGAGCGCAGCGCCTATGCAACGCTTTCTTGATGCCCCGAGTAAATAAAAATAATCTTTATATCGTACTTCGGCGGTGTTTTTTATAATAGAGAAGCATTGCTCGTTTGTTTTGTTAAAGCCAATTCCTGCATCAAAGCAAAGCTGCTCTTTTAAAATACCGTATTCTGCGGCTTTTTTTGCGGCATCGGCAAAAAATGAGTTTATTTGCCCGGCAATGCAAGTATCATCAAGTGCAGATGAATGCATTATTATCCAGCCGCAACCGCTCGATGTTACAAGAGCCGCCATTTCCTCGTTAAAATTGCCGCTTACGTCGTTAATGATATCTACACCCAAATCTAAAGCCTTTTTGGCTACTTCGGGGTAGAAGGTATCAACCGATACGGCAAAGTCTTTTTCCTTGCAAAGAATTTTTAAAACGGGCTCAATTCTTGCCCATTCTTCCTCGGCCGTAATAATACTGCTGCCGGGCCTTGTGGACTGACCGCCAACATCTATAATATCGGCACCCTCGGCTACCATTTTAAGCGCCATATCTATTGCACTTTGGGTAGATGAAAACCTGCCTCCGTCAGAAAAAGAGTCGGGCGTAAGGTTTAAAATACCCATAACGTGCGTTTTTGTGTCGTCAAAAACAAAATTTTTGGCCTTAAAAACCATAATTATCTCCCAATTAAAAGCTCTAAGGCTTCGCTTCTTATTTTTGCGTCATCCTTAATGCAACCACGCAGTGCGCAGGTGCGTGTGCTCGAGCCCGATGCTTTTATTCCGCGCATGGTCATACACATATGTTCAGCCTCAATAATAACCGCAACACCACGGCAACTTATGTTGCTATTTAAAAAGTCGGCAATTTGTCCCGTAAGGCGCTCTTGCAGCTGCGGGCGCTTTGCATAACAGTCTACTATTCGCGCAAGCTTAGATAGTCCTAAAACCTTATTGCCCTTTGGAATATAAGCAATATGCGCTTTTCCGACAAATGGGAGCAAGTGATGCTCGCAAACAGAGTAGAGGGGAATATCCCTTACAATTACCATTTCTTCACTGTCGGTCGAAAACAGTTTTATGTGTTCGTTTGGTTCTTTGTTTATGCCTGCGAAAATTTCCTCATACATATCGGCAACACGGCGGGGAGTATCTGTTAAACCCTCACGCTCGGGGTCCTCGCCAATGCCAATTAAAATTTCGCGAACGGCATTCATAATTCTTTCTTTATCCATTTTTCTCACCTAAAAGCATAATTTATAATAGTATACCATATTTTAGGGAAATATAAAACCCCTTAAAATAAAAAATAATAGTTATAAATGCTTGACAATAATCATTATTTGATTTACTATATTAAAGAATATGAATATTTATCGGAGGATATAAAATGTTAAAGAATACCGAAAAAAATATGGAAACTATAGTTGCTCTTGCAAAGGGCAGAGGCTTTGTATATTCGGGTTCCGAAATATACGGCGGTCTTTCTAACACCTGGGACTACGGCCCGCTTGGTGTTGAACTTAAAAACAACGTTAAAAAAGCCTGGATGAAGAAGTTCGTTCAGGAAAATCCTTATAACGTTGGACTTGACAGCGCAATTTTAATGAATCCTCAGGTTTGGGTTGCATCGGGTCACGTTGGCGGCTTTTCTGATCCGCTTATGGACTGCAAGGACTGTAAAACACGTCACAGAGCCGACAAGCTTATAGAAGATACAGGCGTTAACCCTGCAGGCTGGAGCTTTGAGCAGATGAGCGAGTACATACGCGATAACGGTATTGCTTGCCCCGACTGCGGCTCTACAAACTTCACCGACATAAGAAAGTTTAATCTTATGTTCAAAACCTTCCAGGGCGTTACAGAAGATGCAAAGAACGAAATTTATCTTCGTCCCGAAACTGCACAGGGTATATTTGTAAACTTTGCAAATATTCAGCGTACAACACGCCGTAAGGTGCCTTTTGGTGTTTGTCAGATAGGAAAATCCTTCAGAAACGAAATTACTCCCGGTAACTTTATTTTCCGTACACGTGAGTTTGAACAAATGGAGCTTGAGTTTTTCTGCAAGCCCGGTACTGATTTAGAGTGGTTTGCTTACTGGAAGGAATACTGCAAAAACTGGTTACTCGGCCTTGGCATAAAGCAAGAAAACCTACGCCTTCGTGACCATGAGCAAGAGGAGTTATCGCACTATTCAAACGCAACAACCGACTTTGAATTTATGTTCCCGTTCGGTTGGGGTGAGTTATGGGGCATTGCTGACAGAACCGACTTTGACCTTAACGCTCATATGAGCTGTTCGGGTAAGTCACTTGAATATTTTGACCCGCAGACAAACGAAAAGTACGTTCCTTACGTTATCGAGCCTTCTTTAGGCGCAGACAGAGTGCTTTTGGCATTCCTTTGCGAAGCATACGATGAGGAAGAGGACGACAAGGGCGAAACAAGAGTTATCTTAAGACTTCACCCTGCACTTGCACCCTTTAAGGCAGCAGTTTTACCGCTTAGCAAAAAGCTTTCCGATAAAGCAATGGAAATAAGAAATACCCTTGCAAAAGATTATATGATAGACTTTGATGATGCAGGCTCGATCGGTAAGCGTTATCGTCGTCAGGACGAAATCGGTACACCCCTTTGCATTACCTATGACTTTGAATCTGAAACCGACGGCTGCGTAACCGTACGTGACCGTGATACAATGGAGCAGGTACGTATAAATATTTCTGAACTTTCTGCGTATATTAAAAACAAGATGGATTTTTAATGTATTAAGGAATTTTGGGCCGACCTTAATGAAAAATTTAAGGTCGGCCTTAATTTTATGGGTGATATAAAATGAGAAGAACAAAAATAGTATGCACAATGGGTCCTGCCACCAGAGATTACGACGTTTTAAAGCAAATGTGTCTTGCAGGTATGAACGTTGCAAGACTTAACTTTTCGCACGGCACACACGAGGACCACTTAAAAACAATAGAACTTATAAAACGGGTCAGGGAAGATTTAAACCTTCCCATAGCCATTTTGTTAGATACAAAAGGACCAGAGTTCAGAATAAAAACCTTTAAGGACAAGCAGATTACTCTAACCGAAGGAGATATCTTTACGTTTACTACCAGCGACGTTTTAGGCGATAACTCTACAGTTTCGGTGACCTACAAAAACCTTGCAAAAGAGCTTAATAAAGGCGACAGAATACTGCTTAATAACGGTCTTTTGGAATTTGTTGTAGAAAGCACCACCGATACTGATATTGTTTGCACAACAAAAATAGGCGGAATTTTGTCCGACAGTAAGAGTATGAGCTTTCCTAACAAGGTTTTAAAGCAAAAATATTTAAGCGAGCAAGACAAAAGTGATATTTTGTTTGGCATACAGCACGGTGTTGATTTTATTGCCTGCTCGTTTGTGTCTGTAAAGCAAGATTTATTGGACGTTGCGCAGTTTTTAAGAGAAAACGACGGTGAACACATTGAGCTTATTGCAAAAATCGAAAATCGCTCGGGTGTAGATAATATAGACGAAATCTGCTCGGTTTGTTCGGGTATTATGATAGGCCGAGGAGATATGGGTGTAGAAATTCCTTTTGAGGAATTGCCCGCAATTCAAAAGCATATTATAACCGAGTGCAGATTACTGGGTAAACGTGTTATAACCGCTACCGAAATGTTAGAGTCTATGATTTATAATCCCCGCCCGACCAGAGCCGAAATTTCCGACGTTGCCAATGCCGTTTACGACGGAACAAGCGCATTAATGCTATCGGGTGAGACTGCAGTAGGTAAATACCCCGCTTTAACGGTTGCTACAATGTCTAAAATAGCCGAGGAAACCGAGCAGCACATAGATTACAGCGCTTTGGTTTACTCTCAAAACTTTAAAATCAAAAATACCGTAGACGCTATTTCGCACGCAGCTTGCACAATGTCTATAGATATTAAGGCAAAGGCAATAGTCGTCTGCTCGCTTTCGGGTATTACGGCGCGAATGGTATCTCGTTTTCGTGCACCGGTGCACATTATAGGTCTTACTACCAACCAGAATACCTGGCGCAGACTCTCTCTTTCCTGGGGAGTAGAACCGTTGCTTATCGAACAGTTCCATTCGACCGATGTTTTGTTTTATTATGCCAAAAAGCTTGCAAAGGAAAAATTGGGACTGCAGTCTGATGATAAAATAATAATCACGGGCGGCGTTACCAACGGTAAATCGGGCAATACAAATTTAATAACAGTAGAAACAATAGAATAATTTTGAAAAGTTACAAGTGTTAAATGTATATGTATATAGACGTTTACGCTTAACTTTATTAAGTTTTTATCGGCAGAGCCTATTATTTTAATGCTTTGCCGATTTTTTATTTATAAAGTTATCTTTTTTATAAATCGGTTGACAAGTGTTATTAAAAGGGTATATACTTATGAGCGAATTTGTTTTTTTATATTTACTTGGAGGCAATAATGTCAGACATAACCAAAATCTTTGCATCGGAAGTTTTTAATGATAATATTATGCGTGAAAGACTTCCAAAAGACACCTACAAACAACTCAAAAAGACCGTTAAGGAAGGCAAAAAAATAGATAGCAGTATTGCAAATACGGTAGCCAATGCTATGAAGGATTGGGCTATAGAAAAGGGTGCAACCCATTTTACACACTGGTTCCAACCGATGACAGGCATTACGGCCGAAAAGCACGACAGTTTTATTACTCCTACCGAAGAAGGCAATATTATTATGGAGTTTTCGGGTAAGGAGCTTATAGTTGGCGAGCCCGACGCTTCTTCGTTCCCAACGGGTGGACTCAGAGCAACCTTTGAGGCCCGCGGTTATACTGCGTGGGACCCGACTTCCTA
>JAFSCI010000027.1 GCA_017436815.1 Clostridia bacterium | reverse complement strand
AATCGAACTGTTAAAAACAAAATACTTTACTGTAGCAGAAGTGTCAGATAAGTGTGGTTTTTCCACTCCGTATTATTTCAGTAGTTTTGTAAAAAATAAAACCGGCCATCCCCCGATTGACCTTATAAAAGAATAATATAATTGTATAAATCTCCTTGTTTTACAGATACTAACAGTACAAATTTGTAAAGCAAGGAGATTTTATATAATTATGAAAGCAACAGGTATAGTTAGAAGAATTGAGGAATGTGGTATTATAACCTCTCAAAATTGTTGCTGAATTAAAATTCAGACAATTTTGGAGAACATAGATACTCGTTTCACTCGTATGAGATAGGACAAAAGTCGTCGAAACACGCATAAATACTGGGTTTAAAGGCAGTTTGCCCTATTGAACACAGGGTGTAAAAACAGGTTTTCGATAGTTTTTATACATAGCAAAAGCGAGGTGAATTTCACCTCGCTTTTGCTATGTTCATTATAATTTAACAGCCTTACCTGTCGCAATACTCTCGTATACCGCGTTCATCGCTTCAATTGTGCGCTTATGCCATTTGAGATTGATGAGCGGTGTTTTTTTATTTCTGATATTATCAACAAACTCGTCAATAAGACCTATCCACTCGTCAAAGTATGTGTACTGAACAGTATATCTGTCATTAGGACAACCGTTGTGATAAATGTTAGGACCGAAACAATCTGCCATAACAGTACCCTTTTCGCCGTTCAGGGTTATATTTACTTCCATACGCTTGGGGAATACTTCCCAACCAGGACCCGGCACTTTTAGACGCTCTTCCATTTTAGACCAAGATGGGTCAAGTGAAAAGATTGTACCATCTTTCATTTTACCAATTACTGAAAGCATATCCTCTTCTTCAATATCGGGGCGGATATTAGGTGCTACCTCGGCATAAATGCTATCAAAATCGCTACCTGTCATATGTCTTATCATATCGAAAATATGTGGATGGTCGCAAAGCGCACCGCCTCTAAAACGAGTGTCGCCCTCTTTAATCGGAACTCGTTTACCATAGCTCTTTTCGGGAACACCCTGCCAATGGAATGCCCAAACGGGTGAAAGAGTAATATTTGTTGCATTAAATGACTTGATTTTACCGATTTCACCACTTGCGATAAGCTCTTTCATACGAGCGATTACAGGGTTATAGTGCATTTCAAGTTCAATCTGACAAACAAGGTTATTCTTCTCAACGATTTCAATCATTTCGTCATATTCGTCCATCTGGAAAGTGGGAATCTTCATTGAAAGAATATGAATGCCACGCTCGGCACAAAGTTTCATCTGTCTTAAATGGTCACTGTTTTCGCTAGCTAAAACTACTGCCTCAATTTCAGGATGAGCGTCAAGCATTTCGGTTTCACTGTCGTAACAAGGAATACCCTTTACGTTATTAAGGAATATTTCTTTAACCTCGTCATTAGCTGTAGCAACTGCAACCCAATTGAGTTTAGGGTTATCCATTAGGGTCTGATAATATTTTCTTGTATGACCGTGGGTCATACTCATCATAGCAATCTTTAAAGGTTTCATTTTAAATTACCTGCCTTTCCCCTGTTTTAACAGATGCTTTTGCTTTTTCAACCAATATTTTAAGGTTACTGTCTAAAGCAATCATTTCGGCTTTTGTATCTTTTTGAGCTATAGTAAACGCAGAACGAACAACTGCAATATCTTCAACAGAAAGACCGTAAAGCTCGAAATCAACATCGGTGAATTTTTTGTTTTCCGCACCGAAAACATAGATAGAAGCCTGCTTTAACTGAGCGTCAACAACGACATCGCAAGCAATGCCTCGCTGAGAAATAATTTCATGCTTATCCTTGGGGGTTTCGCCCTCTGACAGCGTTGCTGAAATTTCGATTGTGCAAACTATTTTATCTTCTGCAGTTGCTATTACATTAAGAGTATTATCATTTTGCATTGCGGTAATTCCAACAATTTTTCTGCCTAATATGTATTCGCAAATATCAAGTTCTCTGTAAAGTTCAGCGAAAATGTCAGCGCCTTTTTCAACAATTCGGGCAACTCGCATAACGCTTACACCCTGCAAAGTTCCACCACCTACAATGTTTTTAAGTTCGATAAATCTTCTTTCTAATCTGTGAGAAAGAAGCGGTGTGTCGGTGCCACCAATAACTGCAGTTTTGCAGTCTTTCAATGTTGCCTTTGTTTCTACCGAATATTTACTTAGCAGAAAATCCAATTTTTCCTGTAAAATTTTCATTTTAAATCTCCTTTGCTAAATCATTTTTTATTGCATTATGTATTTCTTCACGAAATTTCATAACTTCACTTAAAACCGCATCTTTTTTGCCAATCTTTATAGCAATATTTGAAATCAAATCTTTATTAAAATATTTATCCAATAAACTGATAGTACCGTTTGAATTTGTAGAATTTACATTTTGAACAAAACCATTCCCCCTTAAACTACTATCTGTTTTTGTTTCCATCCTGACTCTTCATAACTGTTACCCTCAAAGCTAATTCTTCTGAGCAATGTTGCGGTTTCGGTGTTGCGCTCCCCCCAAGTGTGAGTCTGCTTTGACCAATAAAGTGTTTGAGCACCTAAATCCTGTGCACAGCCTAATACTGCAGGCATACCGTTTTCGTTGTGCAAAGTATGCCAAGTGGTAAGCATTATGCCGTACATATTGTTTTGAGTCAGTGTTTCAATATGGGCATCATAATTCTGGCGATTTAACCATGGTGCACCTATGGTATCATAACCAAAGCTATTCAGATATTCCAAAGTTTCAATAGGTGATTTTTTAATATCATAATGCCAATCAACAAAAACCGATTCCTTAGGTAAAGCGTTTAAAATCGCTTCACACTCACCCGATTTCCCATTTGCTTCATAACCTGTAAATTTTTCTTTTTCGAGAATCATATCCATCCAAAGCATTGGTCGGCGTTTTTCTGCGACAATCTCACTTGTAAGTGTACCTAAAAGCTCGGGTAATTGCTTTCTTAACTCATCGCAATCCGAGTAATAATAGGCTTCATCACAACCGATATGTATAAACTCAGTATCAGGAAAAAGCTCATAAAGCTCTACTCTTACACTCTTTAAAAGCTTTAAAACCTTAGGGTTAGTTAAATCCCAAGCCCAACCGTCAGGTGTGAATAAATCCTGAAGCCGTGGGTTTTGGTCAAGCACCACATGTTTTCCGTAACACACTCTTGAAGCGGTTGCGTGACCTAACTGATTAAACATCGGTATAGCTTCCATTCCAAGCTCTGTTGCCTCTGTAATAATTTCTCTGACCTGCTCCTTAGTAAAAGCATGAGGCCATGCAAGTTCTTTTAAGCAATCATATTTAAGCATTCCCCAGAATTCGATTACAATATGTGTGTATTGACAAAGAGCAGAAAGACGTATTAGTTTCTTAATAAAGTACAAATCGTTCTCGGGGAAAACACAAATGTGGATCATACGATTATGTATCTTGTAATTGCTCTCTTCCGTTACGTTTTTGATTTTAAAAGTACTTTTATCCGGTTCTATTTTCATCAGCAAAGACATAAAACCACGCATCAATCCGCCATAGTCTTTGCCTACTATTGCGGCACCGTTGTCATCGACTTTGAGGACATATTCTTTTCCTTCCGGAAGTATCGGCAACTGCGCATTGCCTAAACGAAAAGTGAAATCTTCGCCCTTCTCTAAGCATATTTCACCAGTGGTTAAAGAAAAACTGTTCCAAAGCTTTTTAACAGTTTCGTTGTTCATTCTTTCATCGGCAATGACCGTTGATTTGCTGTCCAATACTAAATATTTGCTCATTTAAAATCACCTCAATTTATTAATACACTGTGGCAAGATAAAAACAAACTCAAATTACAACTCAAAAGGTGGATTTTTCAACGCTTGAAAGCATGAAAAATTGTGATATAATGAAATTGAGGTGGATAAAATGTTGTGTAACGGGGGCAATCCCATATTAGAAATAACAGGTGTTGAACATATGCGGTGGAAAGGTGGCACGTTTAATGTGTCTTGCCGCAATTATTCTGCATTGGCGTTCAGAATCAACGGCAATGCTATCATTCAAAGCAACGGTAATGAATATAATATCAAAACAAATGATATTTTGTATCTTCCGCAAAATATGGGTTATACCGCAAAATATACCGATACGGAAATGTTGGTTATTCATTTTGTTACAGCACGGGACGATAAAGAACTAGAGGTATATTCTTTTCAAAACAGCGAACAGATTTATAAACTATTCTTACAGGCGCACTTGCTTTGGAAAAACAAGGAAGCAGGGTATGTAGTTTATACAATGTCGCTGCTGTATTCCATTCTGGGAACGATACTTGAAAAGGAAACTAAAATAAATTTGCCGCCTTATTTTTTAAAAGCGATATCTTACATAAACTCTAATTATAAAAATAGTGACTTGAATGCAGATACAATCTGTGCAGAAGCGGGCATTGGTGCAACCGCATTCCGGCAGTTGTTTAAAAATCACTATCAAAAGACGCCCGTGGAGTATATTACTGATTTAAGACTTGAGTACGCAAGAAATCTTATTTCCAGTGGCATGCCAATAGAAAATGTCGCATATGAAAGTGGGTTTAATGATCCTAAATATTTTGCGAGAGTTGTAAAAAAACGCCTAAATTGCACTCCGCGAGATTTGAAAAATTACGGCAGATAAATATCGTTTTACACAGAATAAATCTCCTCAAAATACAGATAATAACAACACAATTTGTAATTTAAGGAGAAATGTATATATGAAAGCAACAGGAATTGTACGCCGTATAGATGATTTAGGCAGGGTTGTTATCCCCAAAGAAATCCGCCGCACTATGCGTATTCGCGAGGGAGATCCGCTGGAAATATTTACCGATGCGGGTGGGGAGGTTATTTTTAAAAAATATTCCCCAATAGGCGAATTATCTGCTTTTGCGACTCAGTATGCCGAAAGCATTGTAAAGGCAACCGAGCTGTCGGTTGCTGTTTGCGACTGCGACCACTGTGTAGCAACGGCGGGGCTGCCTAAGAAAGAGACCGTCGACAAAAAGCTGACTCAGGACATCGAGCAGATTTTCTCGTCACGCAGGGCGTTTATTGCGTCTAATGAGCAAGATGCTACATTTAGTATGGTAGAAGGCAACACTCGCAAGGTGGTTGTTGCGGTGCCCATAATTGCTATGGGTGATGTTGTCGGCATGGTGGTAATGTTAGAAAATGAAAATGCAAAAGTACCCACCGAATCCGACGTAAAGCTGGCCACAGTTGCGGCGCAATTTTTAGGCAAACAAATGGAAGAATAAAATACTTGATTTTTTTTATATAGTATGTTATACTCTTACTAAAGTAAGTAAGCAAAGGAAAAAGAGTGGGGCGACCCGCTCTTTACTTTTTGTCAGAAAGGTGTTGCAAATGGCAGGTAACATAGCCGGCAAGGTTTACGATTTAGTAAAAGATGCCGTCAAAGAACAGGGCGTAGAGCTTTGGGACGTTAAGTACGTAAAAGAGGGCGCGTCGTGGTATTTAAGAATATTTATCGATTCTGAAAATGGAATAAATATTGACGACTGCACCAACGTATCACACGCAGTTGACCCTATTCTAGACGAGCACGACCCTATTGATAACTCGTATTATTTAGAGGTATCGTCTCCCGGCCTTATGCGTGAAATAAATCGAGACGAGCATTTTGCCTGGGCTCTTGGCAAAGACGTTAAGGTTAAGCTTTACAAGGCTTTAAACGGCACAAAGGAGCTTGGCGGCAAGCTTGTATCGCACAACGACTCAGAAATTGTTTTGCAGGTCGCAGATGAACAGATTGCGCTCCCAAAGGGCAGCTATTCATCGGTAAGACTTGATGATGATCATTTTAATGTTAATTAATCAGTGGAGGTAAACTGGAAAATGAATAACGAATTTTTTGAAGCACTAAAATTTATGGGACAGGAAAAGGGCATAGAGGAAGCTTATATTGCCGACAAAATAGCTAACGCTATTGTAGTAGCTTTACGTAAAGACTACGGCGGCAAAGACATTGTTTCCTGCGTTATCGACTGTGAAAACCGTATTTTCAACGTATCGGTAAGAAAAACCGTAGTTGAAGAAATCGAAGATGCATGCGCAGAGCTCACAGTAGACCAGGCCAAAAATTACGATCCTAACGCCAAGGTTGGCGACATTGTAGAAATCTTATTAGACACAAAGCAGTTCGGCAGAATTGTTGCTCAGACCGCAAAGCACGTTATCCGTCAGGGTATCAGAGACGTTGAGCGTGATAAGACTCTTGCAGATTTCCAGAGCAAGACCAAAGAGCTTGTTACTGCAGTTGTTCACAGGGTAGACCCCAAAACCGGCAACGCTTCTATTACCATAGGCAACAGCGAAGCCACCTTACCCAAGCTCGAGCAGGTACCCGATGAAGTAATTGAAGAGGGCGACCACATTAAAGTTTACGTTGTAGACGTTAAGAGCACCGAAAAAGGTCCTAAGGTAATGCTTTCGCGTACACATCCGGGTCTTGTTAAGCGCTTGTTTGAGATGGAAGTACCCGAAATTTTCGACGGCACTATAGAGATTAAATCGGTATCACGTCAGGCAGGTTCCAGAACCAAGCTTGCAGTTTGGTCTGCTAACGAAGAAATCGATGCAGTAGGCGCTTGTATTGGTCAACGCGGCGCACGTGTTAACCAGATTGTTGAAGAGCTTGCAGGCGAGAAAATCGACATTGTAAAATATTCCGATGACCCCGTAGCATTCGTATCCGAGGCTTTATCGCCCGCTAAGGTTTTATCGGTTGAGATTATAAGCGAAGAGCCCAAGGCTTGCCGCGCAACCGTGCCCGATTCACAGTTATCGTTAGCAATCGGTAACAAGGGTCAGAACGTTCGCCTTGCTGCTAAGCTTACAGGCTGGAAAATAGACATCCGCCCCGAGAGCGGCTTTTACGGTGAAGATGACGACACCGTAATTTAAGGTGAAGCGTATGCGAAATGTAAAACCTACGCTCAGAATGTGCTCGGGCTGTATGGAGCGCAAAGACAAAAAACAACTTGTTCGTGTTGTTAAAACTCCCGAAGGCAAAATTATGCTTGATACTACAGGCAAATTAAACGGCAGGGGAGCATACATCTGCAAAAGCACTCAGTGTTTTTCAAAGGCACTGAAAGCCCACAGATTTGAAAAGGTCTTTGACTGCTCACTTAACGAGGACGTTATAAGCGATATAAACAGGGAGCTTACCGCCGATGAAACTTAACGATCTATGTTTACTGGGCTTTGCAAGAAAGTCAGGCAATCTGTCGGTTGGCATGGATGCAAGCGTTATGTCAATAAAGAAACATAAAGCACAGCTATTATTCTTAGCCTGTGATATTTCGGACAAAAGCAGAAAAGAAATAGAGTTTTTATGTAATGAGCATAACGTAAAAATGTATTCAAGCGAGTTTACAATGGACTGTATTGCTCAGCAAATAGGTAAACGCGCAGGAATTTTATCGGTAAACAGTAAGCAGTTTGCTCAGGCAATATTAAATAAGATCGCAATAGGAGGAAACGCCGATGATGATAAAATATAAGGTTAGCGATGTTGCTAAGGACTTTGGTGTTCAGTCAAAGGAAATTATTAGTATATTAAGCGAACACACCTCAGAAACTAAAAAGACAGCTTCGGCTTTAAACGAAGCAGAGCTTGATATTATTTTCGATGTTATGACCCAGAATAATCAGGTAGAAAGCTTTGACGCTTACTTTAAATCGGGCGAGGGCGCCAAAAAACAGGGTCAGGCTCAAACCGAAAAAGAGCGTAAATTAATGGATCAGCTTGCTGTATTAGAGCAGTTAAAAGCAGCCGCCGAGGCTGAAAATGCTAAAAAGCAGGCAGAAGAAAAAGCCAAAAAAGAGGCAGAAAAGGCTGCTAAGGCTCAGGCTGAAAAGCCCGCTCAAAAGTCTGTCGAAAAGCCCGCCGCAAAGGCTCCTGCAAAAGAGCCTAAAAAGGCAGAGGAAAAGCCGGCAGCAAAGGCTCCTGCTCAAAAGGCACCCGCAAAGCCGGAACAAAAGCAGGTTCACGAGCCCATCGAAATAGTAATGAAGAAAAAGGAAAAAGTTGGCGGTGCTGCGCCCAACCGTGGTCCTGCTGCGATTCGCAGAGTAGATACCCGTGCATCTAACGTTGATATTGACAAATACAACGAAAAATACGAGCGCATTGCGCCCGATAACGTTATGCATGATAATATGCAGCGTAAACAAAAAATCAAGCAAAAATCTCAGGATTACCGCCGTCCGCAAGGCTCTAAGCGTGAGACCGAGGCAGACAAGATGCGTCGTATGCAGCTTGAGCGCATAAAGAAAACACCCGTTACCATTACCATTGGTGATGAAATGACGGTTGGCGAGTTAGCTGCAGCTATGAAAAAGACTGCCGCCGAGGTTATTAAAGAGCTTATGAAGCTTGGCATAATGGCATCTATTACTCAGACTATCGATTACGATACCGCCGAGCTTATAGCAACCGAAATGGGCTGCAAGGTACAAAAGGCAGTGGTTGTTACCATAGAAGACAGAATTATGGATGACACTGAAGACACCGCCGAAAGCCTGAAGCCGCGTTGTCCGGTTGTTGTAGTTATGGGTCACGTTGACCACGGTAAAACATCGCTGCTCGACGCTATCAGAGATACCGCAGTAACCTCTACCGAAGCCGGTGGTATTACACAGCACATTGGTGCTTATCAGGTAAACTGCAAGGGTCAGGATATCACCTTCTTAGATACCCCCGGTCACGCCGCATTTACATCTATGCGTCAGCGTGGTGCACAGGCTACCGATATTGCAGTTTTGGTTGTTGCCGCCGACGACGGCATTATGCCTCAGACAATTGAAGCTATTAACCACGCAAAAATGGCAGAGGTTCAGATTATTGTTGCCATTAACAAAATGGATAAACCCGAAGCCAACCCCGACAGAATCAAGCAACAGCTTACCGAACATTCTTTGGTTCCTGAAGAGTGGGGCGGTGACGTTATTTGTGTTCCCGTTTCGGCTAAAACACACGAGGGTATTGACGACCTGCTCGAAAACATACTTCTTGTTGCTGAAATGATGGAGCTTAAGGCCAACCCCGACCGCAGAGCAAAGGGTGTTGTTATAGAAGCCAGACTCGATAAGGGCCGCGGTCCTATTGCTACCTTGCTCGTTCAAAACGGTACCCTTAACGCAGGCGATATTATCGTTGCAGGTACCGCGGTTGGTAGAGTAAGAGTTATGACCAACGAAAACGGTAAGACCCTTAAGCACGCAGGTCCGTCTGTTCCTGTAGAAATTGCAGGTCTTGCCGAAACTCCCTCTGCAGGTGATACCTTCGATGCCGTGTCTGACGAGCGTCTTGCACGTCAGCTTGTAGAGCTGAGAAAGCAAAAGCAGAAGGATGAAATGTTCAAATCTGCAAATAAGGTTACGCTCGATAACTTATTTGATCAGCTTAACGAGGGTGATCTTAAAGAGCTTAACGTTATCGTTAAGGCCGACGTTCAAGGCTCGGTTGAGGCTGTAAGAGAAAACCTTGAGAAGCTCTCTAACGAAGAGGTTAAGGTTCGTGTTATTCACGGCGGCGTAGGCGCAGTTAACGAATCTGACGTTATGCTTGCTACAACCTCGGGTGCTATTATCGTAGGCTTTAACGTACGTCCCGACGCAGTTGCTAAAGAAACTGCCAAGCGTGACGGCGTAGATATGCGTATGTATCGCGTAATTTACGACTGTATTGAAGAAATTGAATCGGCAATGAAGGGTATGTTAGCGCCAAAATACCGTGAAAATATACTCGGTACCGTTGACGTTCGTACCACCTACAAGATTTCCAACGTTGGTACAATTGCAGGCTGTTACGTTACAAATGGTAAGGTAACAAGAGCTTGTCAGATACGTGTTGTACGTGACGGTATTGTTATTGCTGAAGATAAAATTGATTCCTTACGTCGCTTTAAGGATGATGTAAAGGAAGTAGCTCAGGGATATGAATGCGGTATCGGACTTGAAAAATTCTCCGACATTAAAGAGGGCGACACCTTCGAAGCCTTCATTATGGAAGAATACCGCGACTAAAGTCGGTTAAAGATTAACGAGTATTTTAACAAGGAGATAACTATGCCCGGATATAAAATAAATCGCATTACCTCTGATATTCGTATCGCTTTATCGGATATTTTGCGTGAAGTCAAAGACCCCAGAGTCAGCGAGCTTTTAAGCATTGTGAAACTGCAGGTTTCTGAAGATTTATCTTACGCTACGGTATACGTAAGCGCAATTGAAGGCATGGATAAAACTGTAGAATCGGTTAAGGGCTTAAAGAATGCAGCGGGCTATATAAGGCGTGAGCTTGGCCGAAAGCTAAAGCTTCGCAAGGTGCCCGAGCTAAAATTCGTGGCTGATGATTCTATAGTAAAAAGTGCTAATATTTCTATGATTATCGACTCCTTTAATAAGGAGAACGCTGATGAATAACTGCTTATCGTTTTCATTGGCGGATACTTGTTCGTTTTTAAAAGAGCACGACAATTATATAATATTAACCCACGCATCCCCCGACGGTGATACTTTGGGCTCGGCTTTTGCATTAAGCCTAGCCCTTAGCAGTTTGGGTAAAAATGCGTGGGTACTATGCCCGGATCAAATACCAAGCAAATTCAATTATTTTGCAAAGCAGTGCGGCACCGAGCCTAAAGGAAACGCTACGGTTATATCGGTAGATGTTGCAGATTTAAAACTGCTCGGCAAACTGATGAATGTTTATGCAGACAAAATAGAGCTTGCAATAGACCACCATATTTCTAACAGTCACTTTGCAAAACGGCTTTATCTTGATTCCTCGGCTGCTGCTGCGTGCGAGTGCGTTTACTGGATGATTATTGAGCTTGGTGTAAGCATAACAAAAACTATGGCAGATGCTCTTTTTACGGGCATTGCAACCGATACCGGATGTTTTAAGTATTCCAACACAACGCCTAAGACCCATATTATTGCATCAAAACTTATGGAGTGCGGCATAGATGCCGCGGCCATAAATAAATTGATGTTCGACACCAAATCACGTGCTCGTATGGAAATTGAGCGTATGGCGCTTGAATCTGCTCAGTTTTATTTTAACGATAAATGCTGTGTTGTGTGCGCCACACTCAATATGCAGCAATCTTCGGGATGTTCTGAGGCCGATTTGGAAGGGTTATCGGTGCTCTCTAACTGCGTTGAAGGCGTTTTAATAGGTGTTACTATGATTGAAACCGAGAAAAACACCTTTAAAATTTCGCTAAGGGCTTATTCTCCGTACAACGCTTCGGCAATTTGCGCAAAGCTTGGCGGTGGCGGTCATATAGCGGCGGCAGGATGTAAAATTACAGGAGAACTGCCACAGGCGAAAGAACAAATTTTAAGTTTTATAAAGCAACATATGGAGGAAGTCGATGCAGGGTCTGATTCTTGTAAATAAACCAAGCGGCATAACTTCATTTAAAGCAGTATCTAAAATAAAGTACCTATGCGCCACTAAGCGCGTGGGTCATACCGGCACGCTTGACCCTATGGCTACAGGCGTGCTACCTGTATTTATAGGCAGAGCAACCGTGCTTTCTAATTTTTTGTTAGAATCGGACAAGCGCTATATTGCCGAAATCACTCTGGGCATTAGTACCGATACGGCCGATATTACAGGCAACGTTATAAACAGGCAAGAGGTTAACGTAACCAAAGAACAAATAGAAGCCGTGCTAAAAACATTTGTCGGCAAACAAATGCAGTTGCCACCTATGTATTCGGCAATTAAAAAGGATGGAGTAAGGCTTTACACTCTTGCCCGCCAAGGCGTAGAGGTTGAGCGTGAGGCCAGAGAGATAGAAATTCATTCTATAGATTTAGTGTCAGACTTTAAAGACAATAAATTTTCTATTGACGTAAGCTGCTCTAAGGGCACTTACATACGCTCGCTTTGTACCGATATAGGCGAAAAGCTTGGTGTGTGCGCAACGTTATCGAGTTTGCAAAGAACAAAAACTGCTCAGTTTTGTATAGAAAATTGCGTTGATTTAGATGTGCTCACAAAAGAAAATGTATCGCAATATATAATTTCGGAAGAAGCCGCTCTAATGCATTTTAAAGAGGTTAATATTACCTCAAAGCAGGCAACAAGATTTTCTAATGGCGGTCAGTTGGATTTAGACCGATTAAAAATAGAAAATATTTCCGACCATGAACTTTTACGTGTGCGCTATAACGATACGTTTTTAGGTCTTGGTTCGGTAAACTTAGAAAAAAATCAGTTAGACATTAAGTGTTTAGTAAATATTCTTTAGAAAGGGGAGCGGCGTTATGGAGAATGCTTTGGCACTCGGCACGTTTGACGGTTTGCATAAAGGTCATATGTCGGTTGTAAAGGCTGCTATCAGCAGTGGTCTTAGAAGCATTGCAGTAATTTTTGCCGACCCACCCGCTGCGAGCCTTTTAAACAAAAAACACGCCAATATATTAGATCCGCTTAAAAAAATAGAACTCTTAAAAAACGAAGGCATAAACGAAGTTGAGGTGCTGGAGTTTAAGCGAGTAAAAGATTTATCGGCGCAGCAGTTTTTGGAGTATTTAAATAATAAGTATGCCCCTAAAAAAATCTGTTGCGGGTTTAATTATACCTTTGGCAAAGAAAAAAGCGGCAACGTGCATACGTTAAAGCTTTTTTGCAAAGAAAATAATATAGAGCTTTTTGTAGCCGAAGAAGTAAAAGTCGGGGACACAACGGTTTCATCCTCGCTTATACGTGGGTTTATCCAAAACGGCGAGGTCAATAAGGCTAACAGTTATCTTTTAGTGCCCTTTGGTTTTAAAGCGCAGGTTACGCACGGCGATGAGCGAGGCCGCACAATAGGCTTTCCGACGATTAACCAAATATATCCGGAAAATTTAGTGTTAGCGCGTTTTGGAGTTTATGCTTCACGCTGCATAATAGATGGAAAAGAGTATAAATCGGTAACCAATATAGGCTTAAGACCAACCTTTAAGAACGACTATGTTACGGCAGAAACACATATTTTGAATTTCAGCGGCGATGCATACGGCCAAAACATAAGTATAATACTCGATTCTTTTTTAAGAGATGAAATCCGATTTGATAATATTGAGCAACTTAAAAATCAAATAAATATAGATATAAAAACGGCAAATGGGGGAGAAATATGAAAAAAATAGTTTTGAGTCTTGTGTTAATTATAGCAGTTCTGTTTTCTGCAAGTGTTGTATCGTTTGCAGCTGACCCTGCAGTTGAACTGGAATCTGGTGGGGTTACCAATAACACCTTAAAGGTAGACGTTAATTTATCGGACAATCCCGGTATTATAGTTATGCGATTAAAGGTAAATTACAATTCCGATGCCATAAAGCTTACAAAAATTGATGACAAAGCCCAGCTTGGCGAGCAGGTTCATACCGACGATTTGGAGTCAAAAGATATTTATCTTTATTGGTCTAACCCCCTCGCAACTAAAGATTTTACCTTTAACGGTACTGTTGCAACCCTTGAATTTGAGGTGTTAGATTCCTCTAAAAAGGCCGAAATCAGCCTTTCGTATAATGCAAAAGAAGGCGATATCGACATTATAAATTACGACCTTGAAAAAGTAGATTTTAAAATGGATTCTGCCAGCTTCGATTTATCGGGTAGTGCCGATTCGCAAAATAATATCACAAGTGTTCCGATTCGCAAAAAAGATCAAGGCCTTGGCGCTTGGTTTTATATGGGTGTCGGCGCATTGGTTTTATTAATAGTATTGGTTGTGGTAATGGTTTATGTTAAAAATCGTATTGAAGAAGATAATTAGTTTAAGTTTAGCCGTTTTAATGGTCTTTGCGCTTTGCTCGGCTGGTGCGTCGGCAAATACCAATGCGGTTATTTATGCAACCGACGTTACCGCTAAACCGGGCGATACCGTAAAGGTCGAGGTAGTGCTCGATTTTAACCCCGGCATAAATACTCTAAGACTTTTTGTAGATTACAGCAGCGAGTGTTTCGAGCTTGTAAGCAGTACCGATGGCGGTATATTGGGCCAGTCTACATACAGTAAAGAGCTATCTGCCAAGCCGTACGTTTTGTATTGGACAAATAGCTCTAAAAACGACTTTACCAAAAACGGCGTGCTCGCAACGCTGGAGTTCAAGGTAAAAAAATCCGTCTCGTCGGGCGGATATCCCATAACACTTTCGTTTAAAAGCGCTAACGACTGCATAAATTCTAAACTCGCACCCGTCTTGGCAGAGCTCGATAACGGCGTAATTACCGTACAAAATGAGCAGGATTCTGCTTTAAGCTCTTCTGTTACAAGTAATAACGACTCCGACAGTTCGTTGCCGGAACTTTCGTCTAATCCCAATACCGTATCAAAAGAGCCGCAAAACGTACAGAGTACACAAAGCAATATTGACTCAGAAACCGCCACATCAAACACACTCGGCGAGCAAAGTCCTGTCACCTCGCAAGAACAAATCGGTGATGAAAACGGAGTCAATATTTGGCTTGTTTTAGGACTGGCTGTATTAGGCGTAATAATAGTAGCAGTTATTGTTTTAATTTTAAAGAAAAAACTACTTGCAAAATGATGTAAAGTTTTGTATAATTATTTTGAGCTAACCTTAATAAATTTAGAGGTGTACGAAAAATGAAAAAATTAATTGGTTTAACCATTGTAATTTGCATATTACTTACCGCTTTTGTTTCGGTAAACGCAGCTACCAACACACTGGGCGATGTTGATTCTAACGGCTCTGTTAACCCTATGGACGTCGTAATACTTACACGTCACCTCGCAGGCTGGGACGGCTATGAGGATATGGTTAATACCGCAAACTCAGACCTTAATGCAGATGGCAATATTGACCCCGTAGACCCCGTTATTCTTGCGCGTCACTTAGCAGGCTGGCAGGGCTATGGCGAATTACCTTACGGTACACAGGCCCCTGCAACCGATGATGATTATATCCCGGGCATCTGGTAAAATAAATACAAAAAAGTACAGCACTCTTGCAATTGCAGGAGTGCTGTTTTTTTGCGTTTATCTGATTTGCCAGTCTATTGGTGTTTGATTAGAGTTTATAAGTATTTGGTTGGCCTTTGAGAAATGCTTGCAGCCAAAAAATCCGCCAAATGCCGATAGCGGACTCGGGTGTACGGTTTCAAGCTTTACGTGTAACGGATTAGTTATGTTTTTCGCTTTTGCCTTTGCGTTCGCGCCCCAAAGCAGAAAAACAACGGGAGTTTCTTTTTTGTTTAGTTCATCAATTACCCGGTCGGTAAAAAACTCCCAACCCTTGCCCTTGTGCGAGTTTGGGCACCCTTCGCGTACCGTTAAAACGGTGTTTAAAAGAAGTACGCCTTGTTTTGCCCAGTCGGTAAGACATCCGTGCGTGGGCTCTGTAATATCTAAATCGCTATGTAATTCTTTAAAAATATTCTTAAGCGAGGGCGGGGGAGTAACCCCTTTTTGTACCGAAAAGCAAAGCCCGTGAGCCTGCCCCTCACCATGATATGGGTCCTGGCCGATAATTACAACCTTTGTATCGGCAAAAGAGGTGTATTTTAAAGCATTAAAAATGTTGTGCATATTGGGATAAATTTTCTGAGTCGAGTATTCCTTTTTTAAAAACTGCCTGAGCGCCAAATAATACTCTTTTTCAAATTCGTCAGCCAAAATAGTATCCCAATCGTTGTTAAACTGTACCATAACAACCCCCCGTAAGAAGTTTGTAAGCTTATTATATTACAAAAAATAAAATAGTGCAATAAAAACCTCGGCACGAAAATTGTGTGCCGAGGTTATCTGCTGGTGCGGATAGCAGGACTTGAACCTGTACCGAGTTGCCCCGACTAGAACCTGAATTTTATAAATGGGGGTTCCGTTTAGTTCCTATGAGTCCCTTGTAGTTCCCTGCAAACCCCTTTATTTATGCGGGTTTTTTACCAAAATTGCCACAAAGCCTTTAATCGTGCGGTCCGCACGGTTTTTCTCATTTTTCGGATGTTTGTTAGAACGATTTTAGAAGCGTTTTATTAGAACATAGTTCTAACGTATCCTTTTACCTTGTCGGATTTTGAATTGTTTGAAATATAAAAAATTTTTTGATTCGGCTATGTAAGGCTATGGTATGGTTATGTATTTTTATTGCAAGGAAATCCCTTGATATAAAGGCTTTTGAGCCTCTTTGAGCGATTGACAAGGAGTGTCGAATATTGTATAATATGGATGGTGCTTCGCACCCTTAGAGGCTACCATAACGGTAGGCGGTTAGCCCTTCTTTACTAAGGAGGGGCACTTTTCCCTCCTAAATGAAAGGAGGGGTGCCAATGGTTACTTACGAGACTTTGTTCCTTTTCGGTTCACTTGTT